>JAJPKH010000133.1 GCA_021323795.1 Acidiferrobacteraceae bacterium
GGCGAGGCGCGCGAGCACGTCTTGCCAAGCCGCCAGCGCGTTGCGGTCGCGCGCCAGCTCAAACGCCGCCTCGGCGTAGGGACGCGCCAGCGTGATGCTCTCGGCCATCGGCTAGCGCAACTCCTGTTTCAGGTTGGCCAGCAGCTCGGCGTGTTTCTTCGCGTCGATTTCGCGGCGCAGGATGCGCTCGGCGCCGGCGATCGCAAGATCGGCGAGGCGCTCGCGCAACTGCTCTTTGACACGTTGCGCGGCGGCGGCGGCTTCGGCTTCTGCGGCCGTCCGCGCTTGCGCAATGATGCGCGCGCTCTCCTGCCGCGCTTCGTCGACAATCTGCGCCGCCTGCTTTTCGGCGTTAGTACGCATGTCCGCGTTCGACTCGCGTGCTTTGCGCATTTCCTCGACGGCCCGTTTGTGCGCCTGTTCGAGCTCCTGCTTGCCGCGCTCGGCCGCGGCGAGGCCATCGGCGATACGCTGCTGGCGCTCTTCCACGGCGCGCATGAGGGGAGGCCATACGAAGCGGACCGTGAACCAGATGAAGATCGCAAAGGCGACGGCCTGCGATATCAGCGTAAAGTTGATGTTCATGGCGGCTCTCTACCGAAATATGAGGTTCCGTGCGCTATCGCACGACGGCGAGCAGGGGGTTACCGAAGGCGAACAGCATCGCCAAGCCGACACCGATGATGAACGACGCGTCGATCAGACCGAGCAGCAGGAATACCTTCGCCTGCAATGCCGGGACCATTTCCGGCTGGCGCGCCGCGCCTTCGAGAAAGCGGCTGCACATGATGCCGACACCGATGCACGCGCCGGCCGCCCCGAGACCGATGATGAGGCCGATGCCGATACTGGTATATGCCTGGATCATTGCCAGAAACTGCAGTTTTTCCATTGTCGTTTCCTTTACTTTTGAGGAGTAGTGATGAATTGAATCAGTGGCTCTCGTGCGCCATGGAGATGTAGACGATGGTGAGCATCATGAAAATGTAGGCTTGCAGCGCCACGATCAGGATGTGAAAGATCGCCCAACCGACGCCGAGGATGGCACCGAAAATGCTGCCGACGAGCCCGGTCGCCGCCCACAACCCAAGCAGCAAAAAGATCAGCTCGCCGGCGTACATGTTGCCGAAGAGTCGCAGCGAATGAGACAGCGGCTTGGAAATGTATTCGACGAGGTTGAACAGCAGATTGAACACCATCAACACCGGCGCGATCCAGACCGGCTTTACGCCGAAGGGCGAGCAGAACAGCTCATACACGAACCCGCCCACGCCTTTGATGCGGATGCTGAAATAAATCATGAGCAGCCATACGGACAGCGAGAGCGCAAAGGTCGTGTTGACGTCGGCGGTTGGCACCGGGCGCCAATAGTGCAGGTGCAACACGTTTGTGAAGAGCCAAGACACGATGTCGACCGGCAAGAAGTCCATCGCATTCATCAGCAACACCCACACCACCACCGTGAGCGCAACGGGCGCCACAAAGGAACGGTCGCCGTGGAAAATGCTCTTCACCTGGTCGTCGACGAAATCAATCGCGAGCTCGACGAACGCTTGGCGCTTGTTCGGTACACCGGAGGTGGCACCGCGCACCACCCACCAGAGAAAGCCGATGCCGAGGATGCCGAGCACCACCGAGGTGACGAGCGTATCGACGTGCAGCGTCCAGAATCCCCCGCCTCCCGCCGTCATGTTGGTAAGGTGATGACTGATGTAATCGGTCGGGGTCAATGTCTTTTCAGCGGCCATGAATCGAAGGATTGCGATTAGTCGCGCACGAAGAATGCCATGGAAGAAATAAGCACGGTTGCAATAAAGGCCCCGATAAACGCGAGCGCCACCACGTCCTTATAAGTTGCAAACACCACCCAAAGCAGAACCACGACGATGCCGACCTTGACGCCTTCCGCCTTGAGGGCCGTCACCAACGTTCCCTCCACGGTTTTGTTCTTGCTACGAGACGTGACGAAGGCAAACACCAGTGCTGACGCGATACTCACGGCCCCACCCAAAGCCGCGGAAAGCGCTCCGTGCACCCCGGCCCAATACGCGGACAGCCCGGCCAACGCCGTGGTCGCGAGCAGCTGCCAGCGGAGAACCGTGCGGATCGCCTTATTCCGAACGCGGAACACGTTTCGATGTCTTTCGCACCGGGAAACGTTACTGCTTGTAATTGGCGTCGCCATTCAACCTAACAGCACCCAACAATCCGCGCCGCCGTAAGATCCGCTGGCGGTTTGAAGTCCGAGTCAACCGAGGCCATGATCGCGACTCGCCGTATGCGGCTTGCGCATAGGCATGCTCGTCAGGCAATTGCCGGTGTCCATGCCCCTGAAGCGGGCCCCGAGCCCGAGCCAGGAGGTCTGGCGTAACCGCCCTTTCCAGAACAATCGGAGTGCGCGCCGCGCTCGCTACGCCCGAGTGCGCGGGAGCGACGGCCCGAGGGGAAGCACGCTTTTTTGCGGCGCGCAGTATAAAGACCCCTCCGGACAGGGTCAATGAGAGCCGGGAAACGCGCCGTGTTTCGGCAATGAGCAGGGGGCAGGTACGCTCAACGTCCCTACAGGTATGCCGCTAACAGCCGGGAAGCGGCGCTGGTGCCTTCGGGAAATACTTTCACGGGTGGCGGCATGCCCCAAAGCGCCTCGAGCGGCGAGCGCAAGTCGCCCGAAATAAGGGTTTCGGCGCTGACCGATCTCGCACAGGCGTGCCGGTGCATCCAATCGACGAGATAAGGCTCCTCCGGCCAATCGCCGCGCGGGACATAAAGCACGCGCACTCCGTTGCACGCTGCCTCGGTGAAGTTGCCGTACCCCGGCTTGGCAATCAGAGCATCCGAACTGGCGAGCAGGTCCGTGAAGTGGAAAGGCAAGTCCTCGTGGGCCGTCATATCCGGCCGACTTGGCAGGATGGCCTTCGGCACCAGCCAATGGACGTCCGCCAGGTGCGGCCAACGCATCAAATCGAGCGGATGATCTATGCCTCCCAAGGAAAACGTCACCAGACGAGTGCGCTCGGAAATCCCGAGCCGCGCGCGCAGCAGCGCCGCCTGATGACGGCCCAGGCGCGCGACGACACCCATCGGACGCGGTTGCGGTAAGTCATCGAGCGGCATTCCCGGCTCGAGCGCCAATACTTGCTCGGCGCCGAGATACGCCGCGCGCATTTGCTCGAGCACGCGCCGCGCTTCCGGCCGCGCGGAAAAAAAGTGGGCGTAGATCTGCGCCCACGTGAAGGAACATAAGGCGACCGCCGGGATGCGGGCGGCCCGTGCTCCCGCGAGCGTCAAATAAGAGATATTCGACACCACGAGGTCCGGTTTCAGACGCACGAGGGCCGCGCTCTGCGCGGCGACATGCTTATCCCACTGGTCATGAAACACCGCGTAACGTCGCGCCGTCTGTTCGCGGTCGACGGCGAGGGCCGAACGCATCGCCATCCCAAAATCATCGGCGCCCGGCACGACGTCGAATTCGCCGTCGAAGCGCGAGGCAAGGAAAGACGCCGGCAGATCGGTGCGCAGGCTGAGGCGGATGTCGGGGATTTTGCGCCGCAGCGCGTTGATGACGGGGGCACTCTGCGCGGCGTGACCGAATCCGTGAGCGGACAACGCAACGAGCAGATGCGGCATTGTGCCGGCAGGGTACTGCTACGCGATGCGACTAGCGAGTGGGAACGCTCGCGGGCGCGGCGGATGAGGGGGCGGAGACGGCTGGCGGTGATTTGAGCAGGGCTTGCGAGCGCTCCATGTCGGCGGCGCTCAATTCCGCCTTCAGGACATCGCGGCGCTTCGCGGCGAGGGCGCTGCCATGTTCGGCCGCGCGGCTGTACCACGCGTACGCCGCCGCCTTGTGGTCCGGAAAGTGGTAGCCGAACTCGTAGAGAATCCCCAGCTCGTATTGCGCGTCCGTGTTTCCCTGCTCCGCCGCTTGCCGCAACACTTCCAGGCTCGCCGTGTCGGACTCCCCGGCAAAGACCGGCGCTGCGATAAACAGCATGGCAAAGAGGAGTGTTTTCATAGGAGCGCGCGTCGTTTCCCTTTATATAGACGGCGGCGGGGACGGTCGCCAGTCAACGTATCCGGGAGAGAATGCCGTCCAGCTCGTCGAGCGTATTATAGAAAACGGTGAATTGACCCTTGCCGCCGCGTCCGTGCTGGATCCGCACCTTGGCGCCGAGCTTTTCGGCCAATCGCTGCTGCAGGTCGCGAACGTCGTTGTCGAGCGGGCGCTTGTTTTTGCGCGCCGCCGGGCGCTCGAGCAGCCGTCGCACCAGCTCCTCGGTCTCGCGGACGGATAACCGGCGCTCGACCACATCCTGCGCCGCCTTGGTCTGCGTCGCCCCCTCGAGCGCGAGCAAGGCGCGGGCGTGGCCCATGTCCATGCGGCCGTCTTCCAGCATTTTGCGCACGTCCTCGCTTAACGAGAGCAGACGCAACAG
Organism: Acidiferrobacteraceae bacterium; assembly: GCA_021323795.1. Lineage (GTDB taxonomy): Bacteria > Pseudomonadota > Gammaproteobacteria > Acidiferrobacterales > Sulfurifustaceae > JACQFZ01. The sequence continues at coordinate 4,440 of JAJPKH010000133.1, forward strand.
ATTGGTGACCGCCGCCCGTGAACGGCCGACGGCTTCGGCGACGCGCTGGTGGGTCATGCCGAATTCGTCGATCAGCCGCTGCAGCGCCGCCGCCTCCTCGACCGGATTCAAATCCTCGCGCTGAATGTTTTCGATCAGCGCAATGGCGATGGCGGCTTCGTCGGGCACGGGGCGCACCACCGCGGGAATGACTTCGAGGCCGGCGATCTGCGCCGCCCGCCAGCGCCGCTCGCCCGCGATGATTTCGTAATTACCGGTCGGCAGCCGGCGCACCACGATCGGTTGCACCACGCCCTGTGCCTTTATGGACGCGGCGAGCTCCTCGAGGGCTTCCTTGTCCATGTGCGTGCGCGGCTGGTACTTGCCGCGTTGCAGCACGTCGAGCGGCAATTGCTTCAGCTCATCCTTTTCGGAGGTCGGGCTGTATGCGACACCGAGGAGGGCGTCGAGACCCCGGCCTAAACGCGGCTTCTTCGTCATCAAGCCACCGCCTCCTCGCGGCGGAGAATTTCTCCCGCGAGCGCGAGGTATGCCTGCGCGCCTTTCGATTGCATGTCGTAAGCGATCACGGCTTTCCCATAACTCGGCGCTTCGGCCAGGCGCACGTTGCGCGGAATGATAGTGCGATACAGCTTGTCGCCGAAGTGACGTTTGAGCTGCGCCGATACTTCATTATCGAGCTTGTTACGCGGATCGTACATCGTGCGCAGCAGCCCCTCGATCTCGAGCAGCGGATTCAGCCCTTCGCGAATGCGGCGTATCGTGTTGAGCAGCGCCGTCAGGCCCTCGAGCGCGTAGTATTCGCATTGCATGGGAATGATCACGGAATTCGCCGCCACCAACGCGTTGACGGTGAGCAAATTCAGCGCCGGCGGACAATCGATCAACACATAGTCGTACTTTTCGCGCACCGACGCTATAGCCGCGCGCAATCGCCGCTCGCGATTCTCCATCCCGATCAGCTCGACTTCCGCGCCCGAAAGGCTCGCATTCGAGGGAACCAGATCGTAACCGCTTTCGACCGTCACCACGGCGGTCTCGATTGGATCGTTGTCGATTACGACCGAGTACGTGCTCGCCTGCAGTTCGTCCTTGTTGACGCCGCTGCCCATGGTGGCGTTGCCCTGTGGGTCGAGATCGACCAGTAGCACGCGCCGGCGCGTGCGCGCGAGCGAAGCCGCAAGATTGATGCTCGTCGTAGTCTTGCCGACACCACCCTTTTGATTCGCTATCGCGAGGACTTTGCCCTTCACGTGCGTTATCCGTTGTCCGAAACCGGCTCGAGAATCACCAAGTGGCGTTCGGCGTCGAGGCCGGGAACCGCGAGGCGCACGGTCTCCCGCACCCGAAACCCGCGATCCAACGCGGCCAGTTCTTCCTGCGGGAACACGCCCTTCATCGCGAGGACTCTACTCCCCGGCGCGCAAAGATGCCGGCAGCTGTTCAGCATATCAGGAATCGCCGCGACCGCACGAGCGA
>JAJPKH010000244.1 GCA_021323795.1 Acidiferrobacteraceae bacterium
ACGCACCCTGAAAATCTCGTCAGTCAAACCTGGTTGCTTCCGCGCGAGAGTTACGAACGCCCCGCCGTTGATGAAGGCGAGGCGAAGATCGTCGAGGACATAAAGTACTGGGTGGTCGTAGCCGGAGAAGGGAGGAGATTACAGTTTCATGTTGCGCAGCGAAATTCCATCGGGACGCAAGACGACGCGCCCGAGCGATCGGATGCGGTCCGGGATCATTAGCATGAACACCGGCACGCACTATCCGGCAGCAGAGACAGCGCGGCCGGCGCGCGGCCGGCGCGTGATAGTGCTGTTGGTTTGCCTCGGGTTCTTCGCCGCCGCAAGTGCGGGCGCCGCGGAGGACGATGCCCCGCGCGGGTACGTGGAGCTCGGCGCCAACTGGCATAACCTCGACCAAGGTTACGGCGACTGGCTCGGCGCGTATATAAAAGGGGCGTGGCGCCAGACGCCGTCGACGACCTGGAACGCCGAAGTCGTGCGCCAGCGCGAGTTTGACGACCGCGGCACCTATGCGGCACTCGGTGTCACCCATGATCTCGATCCGCGTTCCTACATTTCGTTTTCGGTGGGCGGCAGCCAGGGCGGGTTCTTTCTGCCCCGTGTAAGGACCGACCTTTTTTACAGCCGGAAATGGCTCGCGAACGCGCAGCTCGTTTCCACCGTCGGTATCGGCTATATCGACGCCAAGGATGTGCACAGTGATCGCAGCTACTTTGCGGGCCTTGCCTACTACTTCGGGAGCCCGTGGGTAATCGAAGGCGGCGTGCGCGTGAACTACAGCGAGCCGGGGGCGGTATCCGCCACGCGCGGATTCGTCGCGGTGACGTACGGGCGCGAAAAGCAGCGCCTGATCACGGCGCGCGCCGAATCGGGGCGAGAGGCGTACCAGTTGACGGGAGAGAATCAGGTGCTGGTCGATTTTTCCAGCGACGTGCAATCTTTGGCTTGGAGAGAGTGGGTTTCCGCGCGCGCCGGTTTTCAGCTGCAACTCGAGCGCTATCACAACCCGTTCTACGATCGTCATGGGGTGGTCGCAGGTGTTTTCAAGGATTTTTGACAAGTGGCGCTCGCCGGCGCGCGAGGCGCGCGCGTGGCGCCGGCACTACGAGGCGTTGCGCTTCCAGGGGCACGGCGGCGGCCGCATCCTGACGCATCGCGCGCTCATACGTCTGCCGCTGCGCCGGGGCCAGCTCTGGGGCTCGACGGTCATCGCCGTCGGCATCGCCGCCATCTGGTTCGCCGCGCAGCCCGTGGTGACCGAAGCGTGGCGCGTGATGCTCGACATCGGCCATACGAGCCTCGGGTTGGAGGACCCGGTGCTGCAATCGGCGACGCATCTCTCTTTCTACACGTTCCGGATTCCTTATTCGGGCCTGGCCGATCCAGCGCCGAGCCAGACGATATGGTGGGTCACGGTGTTCATTACGCTGGCGCTGTTTTTCGCCTCCTTCCTGATCGAATTCGCCTACCTGCCGTTGACGTACATTCTGCGCAGCGTGGTTTTCATTCAGGCGAGCGCGCTGGTTTTTTTCAGCCTCTGGCCGGCCGCGTTCCCGTTCGCGCTGGCGGATTATCTTTACGGAATGATGCTCGCCGGCTATGTGCTGATCGGGCTCGTTCCGATCGTTTTCGGCCTGACGTATTACGTGTTCGATTTCGGCATCGTCAAGAAACTGCTGTTGACGGCGATCGTGATGCTGCATCTGGCGGTGTTCATACCGCTGCAGTATCTGTTGCAGGGCTATCTGGTGCACCAGCTTTCGTTTCTGTTTCTGCCCGTGATGTTCTTTCTTTTCGGCCTGCCGGTGGACATACTGATTCTGATCGCGTTCTATGGTTGGGGCATGAGCTGGGAACCGCGGACCACGGCGGCCAATCCGGCGTTGCCGCCGGCCTGAGCGGCGGACCGAAACTTGGGACGACAATGTGCGAGCGCAATGAGTCGGCCGGTTGACGGCATTGATCACAAATAGCAGCGGGGGAGTGGAGTGACCGAACCAGATCGAAACGTCCTATTTTCAAACGAGACGCTCCTGATCGGAATGTTCCAAGCGGTGGCGGGCGGGAGCATCGTGGCGGCATTGGCGCAGGCCGACGTGCTGATGGATCTGGCGGGCGATTTTGCGTTCCGGGCTTTTCTTACCGCGATGACCGTGGCCCTGCTGTCGGCGGTGTTCGCCGCCTATTGGAAGCATCAGTACAAACATTGGGACGGAAAGGCGGCTACGTCGCGCGCTCAAGGCAGAAACGAAGAGGCGGCGACGCGCGCATTCCGGGCGAATGTATACCTGCGCGCGCTGCGTGTCGCGCTGCTCGTTTCGTTGCTCGCTATCACCGTCGGTCTCGTCGGGCTAGTGATATCGCTTTGGTACGGCGATACGCCCCCGCCGGACGATGACGATACTCCCGTCGTTTACCGACTGAAGGTATAGCGAATCGCAACCCGACGGGTGCTATGTAAGAATGCAAACGGCAAGCAGGCGAAGCGGGGAATTCGCGCAGAGACTTAACGTCTCTCCGCGCCAGCGAACGCCCGCACACGGAGGTGCGGGCCGGGCGGCGCACCAGGGATGGGTGCGTGTCGGTAGAATGCAAAACGTCGGAGAGGTGGCCGAGTGGGTGAGCTGGAGTTTTCGCGGAGAGACTTAACGTCTCTCCGCGCCAGCGAACGACCGCACACGGAGGTGCGGGCCGGGCGGCGCACCAGGGATGGGTGCGTGTCGGTAGAATGCAAAACTTCGGAGAGGTGGCCGAGTGGTTTAAGGCGGCGGTCTTGAAAACCGTTGACCCGCAAGGGTCCGGGGGTTCGAATCCCTCCCTCTCCGCCATTTATTCGACTGTGCCCGCCATCCCTGGCGGCACGATTTAGGCGTCGTTAGACCTCGGCCCGGACGTTCGCTGGGACGAGCGCCCCTTGCGCCGGGACGGAAATGTTTTGGCGATTCTCGCCGTCAGAATTGTGGCTGCGTTCCCGACCGAGCGGCTCAAAAGAAATACCGCACCCGCACCTCCAGGCGCCGGTCATTGTTGGTCATCACGGAAAGTTCGAGTGGTACCCGCAATGGCGCAGCGATGAGCGGCCGGTACGCCTTGCCCTACAACAACTTCAAGTTTACCGAGGAGTACATTGTCCAACGCTTGAGCAGCAACACCTTCGACAAGACCGCGCGTGTCCCTGAGCCTGTCGAAGGGCAACGGGTCACGATACGCTTCACGGATGTTTGCATTGCGTGATGTTCCAAAACATCGCACGCATAGGGATAGCTGAATGGCCGGCGAAGAACTGACGGCCCAGCCAGTTAATGCGAAAAATCCAACAACCGCTCGCGCCGGAGATTGTTTATGGCAGCGCCAAGCCGAAGGAGTCGGTCGCCTCTCGCGCGAGGTGCGGGCCGGGCTACGGCACATAAAGGGTCCCGCAAAGTTCATGATGGGCGGGCAGCCACAAAAACCGCTATTAAATGACCCCTTTGTCCCATAAATGTTATATTTTGCACGCCATAGGTAACCCATACAGATGACAAACGGCGCACATAATGTAACAAGAAGCCCCTTGGGGAGGTCCGAAGCACGGTTTCTGGCGAAGGTCGGATCCCGTGCCACGTTTTCTATCGCCAATGCGCGCGAGGTCTTGGAACACAAATCCGAAGATCCCACCCGACAGTTTCTTGAAAAGCTTCAGACGAAGGGTTGGATCAAACGTATTCGCCGCGGCCGCTTCGCCGTCATCCCGCTTTCCTCCGGCGAGGGCCGCACTCCGCAGTTGCATGAATTCATCGTGGCCATGGAATTGGTATCGCCCGCGGCGATCGCCTACTGGTCGGCGCTCAATCATCACGGCATGACCGAGCAGTTGCCTCGTACGGTATTCATCGCCACCAATCACCCCGTGCGCCGTCCCCCCAAGCAGGTATTGGGGGTCAATTACAAACTCATTTCGCTCAAGCCCGCCAAGTTCTTCGGCGTGGCGAAGGACTGGATTGATGAGCAGCCATTTCAGGTGACGGACAAGGAAAAGACCATCATTGACGGTCTGGACCTCCCGCAGTACGTGGGCGGGGTGGATGAAATCGCCAAGGCGCTTGCCGGCAACTGGTCGGATCTCGACGAAACGAAGCTACGCAACTACGCCGGCAAGATTGGGAACAGCGCCGTCGCCAAACGCCTGGGCTTTTTGATGGAGACGCTGGGGCTCGGCGACTCCGAAGCGCTGCGCAAGGCTGCGTCCATCGCACCCGGCTTCTCGCCCTTGGACCCAACGCTGCCCCGGCGCGGCAAGTACAACCGCCGCTGGGGATTGCTCATCAACGCCGAGATCAAGGGATGATCAGTACCGCGGAGCTGCACCAGTTTGCCGAGAAAGAGGGGCTGCGTTTCGACCAGACCGAAAAGGACTACGTCATCCTCTGGTTGCTCTACGGGCTGACGCGCCCGGACCTGGCGCCGAAGGGATGGGCGTTCAAGGGCGGTACTTGCCTGCGTCACTGTTACTACGAAGGATATCGTTTCTCCGAGGATCTCGATTTCAGTTGCGAGCCACAAGGCAGCAATCTCGAAACGTCTTTGGAATCGCTAGGGCGAGTCGCCGAGTGGATCGGAGACGAATCCGGCATCCGTCTGACGCTCAAGGAACACCGGACGGTACCCGGCGATTTTCAGATCGAGATTCCCGTGCAGTACCAGCGTGGCGGGGCGCGCCGGCAGGCGCTGCCGCACGTCAAGGTGCAACTCACGTTCGACGAGCCGATTCTTTCCGGCGTTGAAGAATGCCCGGTAACGCCGGCGTACCCGGAGCTTCCGCCGTTCAAGGTCGCCGCCTACCGCAAGCTGGAGATCATCGCCGAGAAGCTGCGCGCCTTGCTGCAACAACAGAAGAAATGGCCGCGCCCGCGAGACCTGTACGACCTCTGGTACATCCTCTGCCGCTCGGGAGAGCGCTACGCGTGGGAAGAACTTGAGCCGCTCTTTCGGCAGAAATGCCGCGTGCGTGACATTGAGCCCGATCTCAACGGACTGATTTCGGAGAATCTCCGCGAATGGAATCGAGACGCCTGGGTTGACCGGCTGGGCCCGATGTTGCAGGAGCTGCCGGAGTTTGAGCAGACATGGCGGGAGTGGGTAGAGACGTTTCGGAAGATGGTGGGTAAGCCAATATGAGAATCCTAGTCCATTACGGCTCGGTATCCTCGCCACCACGGATAAACCGGGATACGTCCCCGATCGGGGTAAATCCCTCCCTCTCCGCCATTTATTCGACTGTGCCGGCCATCCCTGGCGGCACGATTTAGGCGTCGTTAGGATCGGAGCGACAAGAGCGAGCGGCACTAGCCGGGCTTCGACCCGTAAAAGATTGAAAGGAAAACGAGCGCTTTCTAGCGCGACTCTGATCGGATCGCGAAAGTGGCCGCCCCTATCTTCCTGTCTGGGGGTGGGGTCCGATAGACGCTGCTGCCCGCACTTCTGCCGCCCCCGGACCCCTGTGTTAGGATTCCCCCTACTAATAAGGTGTGGGGGGTGTATTGGTTCCGGCACCGGAGCGTACGGCGAGGGAACGGATCGATCGGTTACTCCAGGCGGCCGGCTGGATCGTCTGCGATGCCGACAAGGTCAACCTAAGCGCCGGTCGCGGAACAGCGATCCGGGAATTCCCGCTCAAATCCGGCCACGGCTTCGCGGATTATCTGCTCTACCTCGACGGCAAAGCCGTCGGAGTGGTAGAAGCCAAGCCCGCAGGCTTCACCCTCACCGGCGTAGAAACCCAATCGGCTAAGTACACGGCCGGTCTGCCGGATGGCCTACCGGGGTGGCAGAAGCCGCTGGCGTTTTCCTATCAGTCCACCGGCGTCGAAACGCGCTTCACCAATGGGCTCGATCCCGAGCCGCGTTCGCGGCCGGCGTTTGCCTTTCACAAGCCCGATACCTTGGCACGCTGGCTGGAGGAGGCCAGGGCTTTCCAGGTGGGCAAGCCGCTCGTCATCGGCAACCCGACTGTTGTTTTGGCCGCCGATATCGTCGCGGAGCAGCGCGGCGGCACGTTCCTGGAGCGCATGCAACACATGCCGCTGCTGGTCGAGGCGGGTCTTTGGCCGGCGCAGATCAAAGCCATCCGCAATCTGGAGCAGTCGCTAAAGGAAAACCGCCCTCGCGCGCTCATTCAGATGGCGACGGGTTCAGGCAAGACGTTTACCGCGATCTCCTTTATCTACCGGCTGATCAAATTCGCCGGCGCTCGCCGCATCCTGTTTCTGGTGGACCGTGGGAACCTCGGCGACCAGACGCTCAAGGAATTCCAGCAGTACGCCTCGCCCTACAACAACTTCAAATTTACCGAGGAGTACATCGTCCAGCGCCTGTCGAGCAATACGCTCGACACCACCGCGCGGGTCTGTATCTGCACCATCCAGCGGCTATATTCGATGCTCCGTGGCAGAGACCTGCCGGAAGATCTGGACGACGTGCCCATCGATCAACTCGGCAACCTGTTCAAGAAGCCCGATCCCATCGAATACAACCCGAAGATCGGCATAGAAACGTTCGACGTGGTCATCACCGATGAATGCCACCGCTCCATCTACAACCTGTGGGCACAGGTGCTGGAGTACTTCGACGCTTACCTCATCGGCCGCACCGCGACGCCGAGCAAGCAGACCTTCGGCTTCTTCCACCAGAACCTGGTGATGGAATACAACCACGAAATGGCGGTCGCGGACGGCGTCAACGTCAACTACGACGTCTACCGCATTCGCACGGAGATCACCGAGGCGGGCTCCGAGGTAAAAGCGGGCTATTCGGTGCAGATCCAGGAGCGTGAAACCCGCAAGAAGCGCTGGGAACAGCTCGACGACGATTTCAGCTACGACCCGAACCAGCTCGACCGCGACGTCGTCGCGCCGGACCAGATCCGCACCATCGTCCGCACCTTCCGCGACAAGCTGTTCACGGAAATCTTCCCCGGCCGCACCTGGGTGCCCAAGACCCTCATCTTCGCCAAGGACGACGCCCACGCCGAAAACATCGTCGAGATCGTGCGCGAGGAATTCGGCAAGGGCAACGACTTCGCCCAGAAGATCACCTACCGCACCACCGGCGCGAAACCGAAAGACCTCATCAACGAGTTCCGCACCAGCCCCATGCCGCGCATCGCCGTGACGGTCGACATGATCGCCACCGGCACCGACATCAAGGCGGTGGAAGTCGTCATGTTCATGCGCGCCGTCAAATCCCGCGCCTTCTTCGAACAGATGAAAGGCCGCGGGGTGCGCGTCGTGAAGGCCGACGACCTGCAAAGCGTCACCCCCGACGCCAAGGCCAAGGACCACTTCGTCATCGTCGATGCCGTCGGCGTCTGCGAGCAGGACAAGACCGACTCGCGCCCGATGGAGCAGAAGCCTACCGTGAGCTTCGAAAAGCTCATGCAAGCCGTCGCCTTCGGCAACACCGAAGACGATGTGCTCACGTCGCTCGCCGGCCGCCTGGCGAGAATGGAACACCGCATCAGCGCCGACGACGACAAGAGAATTCGTCAAGCGAGCGGCGGCCTGGGACTCAAAGAGCTAGCCCACCGAATCGTCCAGTCCCTCGACCCCGACGCCATCGACCAACAAATCGATGTAGCCTGGGTTGAGCGCAGCGAAACCCGGGGAACCGCGCCGGAGGCGCACAACCGCGAAGCGATTCGCGGCAAAATCGTGCAAGACGCCGTCAAACCACTCCACGATCCAGCGTTGCGCCAACTGTTGATCGGCCTAAAAGCCAAAACCGAAATCACCATCGACCACGTCAGCGCCGACGAAGTGCTCGAAAGTGGCTTCTCCCCCGAAGCCCTCGACCGCGCCAAAGGCATGGTCCAATCCTTCGAACAGTTCATCAAGGACCACAAAGACGAAATCACCGCCCTGCAAGTGCTCTACAGCAAACCCTACAAACACCGTCTCACCTTCGAGGCCGTGAAAGAACTCGCCGACGCCATCGAGAAGCCGCCATACCTGTGGAACGAATCCCAGCTCTGGAACGCCTACGCCGCGCTGGAAAAATCCAAGGTCAAAGGCGCCAGCGGCAAACGCATCCTCACCGACCTCGTGTCGCTCGTGCGCTTCGCCATCCACCAGGACAACGAACTCATCCCGTTCCCCGAGCGTGTTAACGCCAACTTCAAAGCGTGGCTCGCCAGCCAAGTGACAGCATCCCCTCCCCCCTTGAGGGGGAGGGCCAGGGAGGGGGGTGAAGTCAATCTTCCTCCGGGAGAGGGCCGGAGTGAGGGCGTTCGATTCACCCCCGAACATATTAAGTGGCTCGAAATGATCCGCGACCACATCGCCGCCAATCTGGGAATTGAGCCTGATGACTTCGAGTACGCCCCGTTCTCCCAACAAGGCGGCCTCGGCAAGGCCCATCAGTTGTTCGGCCGAGACCTCACGCCCATAATTGAAACGTTGAATACTGCTCTGGTTGCCTGAAGGAGGTAAGCCATGCCCGCCAAACCCGATCCCAAGAAAATCCTCGATGAGGCCATGCAGCTGGAGCCCACCGCCCGCGCCTTCGTCGCGGAAACGCTCCTCGAAAGCCTGGACCTCGATCAGGACTTCGCCGTTTCGCAGGAGTGGCTGGAGGAAATCCGCCGCCGCTGCGCGGATATCGACAGCGGCAAAGTGCAGTTGCTCGATAACGCCGTGGTCCTCAACGAGCTGCGAGGAAAATATACGCGATGAAGGTCCGCTGGCATGGAGAAGCCAGAGCGGAGGCCGATGCGGCCGCTGCATTCTACAACGATAAACAACCCGGACTTGCGCAACGCTTCCTCGACGACCTCGAAGAGGCGCTGCACCGCATACAACGCCACCCTCAAGCCTATCGTCAGGTTGAGGGTGAAATACGCAAGTGCCGGGTGGCGCATTTCCCCTACGGGATAATCTACCGGGTGCAATCCGATGTCATTGAGATCATCGCCGTGATGCACTTGCGGCGCTCGCCGGGATATTGGAAACAAAGAACCTGACATAGGTTCGCTGCACGGACGCACAAATCAAAACAATGTAGGGTGGGTTAGCCCGAAGGGCGTAACCCACCGATCCAAAGAAAACGATCAATAAAGAATTGAACGAGACGTTGG
>JAJPKH010000252.1 GCA_021323795.1 Acidiferrobacteraceae bacterium
GGCGTCGCGGCGAGCCTCATCTTCGCGAGTTGGCAGCTGCATCCGGTGCTGATCGCGCTCCTGCTGATGCCGCCGGTGTTCGCGGGCGGCTACGTCTTCTACATGGCGCTGCTGCATCCCCTGAATCGCCGCAACCACTTCGAGTCGACGGTCGGCACGGTGCTGGTTACGGTGGGGGCGCTGCTCATTCTGAGCGACCTCACCGCGAAGCTCGCGGGCGCGACGCCGAAGAACATTCCGCTGCGTTTCGCGGCGATCGAGATCGGCGAGATCGTCGTGTCTACCACGCAGCTCGGCATCCTGTGCGGCATCGCGGTTCTTACCGTCGCGATGCATCTTTTTCTCAAACGTTCCTGGTTCGGACGGGCGATTCGCGCCGTCACGCAGGACGAGGTCGGCGCGCAGCTCTGCGGCGTGCAGAGCACCCGGCTCAAGGCGCTCACCTGCGCCTTCGGCTCGGCGACGGTCACCATCGCCGCCGTGCTCTATGTGCTGTCGTTTCCGGTCGATCCGTACATGGGGTTCGGCCTCACCGTGAAAGCGTTCACCATCATTATTCTCGGCGGCATCGGCAACCTCCCCGGGGCGCTGCTCGCCGGCGCGTTCCTCGGCGTGGCCGAGGGAATGACCGGACTTCTGTGGAAACCGGAATGGGCGCCGGCCCTGAGCGTGATCCTGATGCTGCTGATTCTGGTCGCGCTGCCGCAGGGCTTCGCGAGAAAAAGCGCATGACGCGAACCGAGCTGCCGTTCCGGCTCGCCGGTGTCATCGCGGTGGTCGCGCTCGCGGCGCTGCCCCTGCTCGGCAACGCCTATCTGGTGACGTTCGCCTTCACCGTGCTGATCGCTTACATCCTCGCGCAAAGCTGGGACTGGGTCGCGGGCGAGATGGGCTACGTGAATCTCGGGCACTACGTCTTCTACGGCGTCGGCGCCTACGCCTTCTCCATCGCGCTGGTGGCGCAATATCCGACCGCGTTCGCGCTGCTCGCCGCCGTCGGCGTCACCGCCGTGGTCGCGGTGCTGATCGGCTTTCCGATGTTCCGGCTGCGCGGCGATTACTTCGCTTTCGGCACGCTCGCGCTTCTGCCGCTCGCGGAAGTGCTGGCGTACAACTTGACCCCGATCACGAACGGCGCGGACGGCATCGTGTTGCCGGTGCAAAACGTGCAGACGATTTCCTACCTGCTTGCGCTCGGCGTCTGCGTCGTCGCGTTTCTGATGACGGTGTGGATCAACCGCATCCGCTTCGGCTACGCGCTAAAGAGCGTGCGCAACGACGAAGAGGTCGCCGAAGTCATCGGCGTGCGCATCCTGCCGGTGAAAATCAAGGTGCTTACGCTCTCGGCGGCGTTCGCGGCGCTCGCCGGCGCGATTCAGTCGTGGCAGATGAGCTACATCGATCCCGCGACCGTGTTCGGCCTGAACGTCGCGCTGGTGCCCGTCGCGATGGTGCTGTTCGGCGGATCGGGACTGCGCTGGGGGCCGTTCGTGGGTGTGCTCGCGCTCGCCGGCATGCAGCAATGGCTGCTGGTGAACGTGAAAGTGCTGCAAACGACCATCTACGGCGCCATCATTTTGCTGATCGGCCGCTTCATGCCGGGCGGCATCCTGCGCTCGTCCTGGGTGCGCGGCTCGCGCTGGCTCGGGGCGCTCGGGCGCGATCATCACGAATACATCGTCGACAAGCGCGGCGCCGACCCGCGCGTCGCCGCGACCCTGCCGCTGCCGAGACTCACGGTGGACCGCCGCCAGCCGCTGCTCGAATGCCGCAGCGTGCGCATGGCGTTCGGCGGAAACGTCGCGGTCAACAACGTGAATCTGAAAATCATGCAAGGCGAGATCGTCGGCCTCATCGGCCCGAACGGCTGCGGCAAGACCACGCTCTTCAATTGCATTTCCAAGGTTTTCGAGCCGACCGCGGGCGAGATTCACTTTGCCGGACGAAATCTCCGCGAGTTGCGCCGCGACGAGATCGCGCAGCTCGGGGTCGGGCGCACCTACCAGATTCCGCGGCCGTTCAGCGACCTGACGGTGCAGGAGAACATCGCCGTCCCGCTGATGTACCACGACGCCTCGCTCACGCCGCGGCAGGCGCTGGAGCAGGCGCGCGACTTCGTCGCGTACGCGCAGTTGACGCCGCGCCTCACGGCGCGCGCCGATTCGCTCTCGCTGCAGGAGAAAAAGGCGCTGGAATTCGCCCGCGCGCTCGCCTGCAAGCCGAAGCTGCTGCTGGTCGATGAGGTCGCCTCGGGGCTCACGCCGGCCGAGGTGACGCGCTTCGTGGATCACATCCGCCACGTGCGCGATGACTACGGCGTCACGGTCATCTGGGTCGAGCACATCTTCTCGGCGCTCGCGCAGGTGGTCGATCGCGTGATCGTGCTCGAGCAGGGTGCGCTGATCGCCGACGGCGCGCTGCACGACGTCGTCAAGGACGAACGCGTGCTTCGGACCTATCTCGGCAGCGCGGCGGCGGGGGTGGTCTGATGCTGGAGCTGAAAAATGTCGCGGTCGATCACGGCAAGCTGCGCGCGCTCTGGGACGTGAGCCTGCGCGTCGGCGAGGGCGAGCGCGTCGGCCTCCTCGGCGCGAACGGCGCCGGCAAATCGACCACCATGGGCGCGATCGTCGGCCTGTATCCGCTCGCGGCCGGCGCCGTCATTCACGGGGGCGAAACGCTGCGTGCGCACACCACCGCGGTCACCGTCGCGCGCGGTGTGACGTTGGTGCCGGAAGGCCGCCGGCTCTTTCCCGCTATGACCGTCTTCGAGAACCTGGCGATGGGCGCGTACTCGCGCGGCGCCCGCGATACGCTGGATCAGTCGCTCGCCAACGTGTTCGCGCTGTTTCCGATTTTGAAGCAGAAGCACAAGCAGAACGCCGGCGAGTTGAGCGGCGGGCAGCAGCAAATGGTGGCGATCGGCCGCGCGCTCATGTCGAATCCGCGGCTGCTCCTGCTCGATGAGCCCTTCATCGGCGTCGCGCCGCGCCTGGTCGAGGAAATCATCGAAGCCCTGAACCGGATCGCCCGCACCGGCGTGACCATGCTGCTGGTCGAGCAAAACATTCATCGCGCGCTCGATTTCGTCGAGCGCGCCTACGTGCTGGAGAACGGCCGGACCGTGCTCGCGGGCGACCGCGACGCGCTCCTCAACGATCCGACGTTCAGCAACAAATTTCTTGGCCTCGAATAGGAGAGAGCACATGACTCGGGAAACAGACATCGCTGCACGTTCCAACGCCTTTCGGCAGGAATACCGCGACGCGACGCCGAGCTGGTATCGCGGCGAGTACCACCTGGCGTTCACGTTGACCTTCGCCGGCGGCATACTGTTGTATTCGCTGATGCACGTCAGGAACGCCACCTGGGCCGAGTGGCTGCTGGTGATTCCGATGTTCCTGTTCGGCAACTGGGCGGAATGGGCGGGCCATCGTTACCTGCTGCACCGCCCGACCAAGTATCTGAAAATGGCGTACAAGCGTCACGTCTCCGTGCATCACCAGTTCTTCACGCACCAGACGCTGTCTTACAAGGGGCAGCGCGATTGGCGCGCGCTGCTGTTTCCGCCGTTCGCCCCGATCCTGTTCGTGCTGTCCGCCCTGCCGTTTGCGCTGTTGCTCGGGCTGCTGTGGTCGGCCAACGCGGGTTACATCGTCATGGTGACGATGGCGGGGTATTATTTAATGTACGAAGGGCTGCACACGCTGTCGCACGTCACGGACAACCGCTTCCTCGACGCGTTGCCGCTGGTGAATACGGTCAGGCGCATGCATGTGCTGCATCACCATCCGGACTTCATGCACACGCGTAATTTCAATCTCACCTTCCCGATCTGCGACGCGCTGTTCGGCACCAGCGACTTGAACAAGGGCTTGTGGGGCACGCTCTTCAACGGCATGTCGAACGACGCCATGCGCGAGGAAGACCGCGTCAAGCTGGAGCAGGGGAAAATGGAGAAGCGCTCGGCCCCGACGGTGACGGCGTAACACGGAGAAACGCATGAAACAGGAAGGAAGACTGCAAGGGCGCGTCGCCATCGTGACCGGCGCCGCGCAAGGCATCGGCGCGCACTATGCCCAAGCGCTGGCGGCGCAGGGTGCGGCGGTGTGCGTGTCCGATCTGCTCGACGCCGCTGCGACGGCCGCGGCCATCACCGGCGCGGGCGGACAAGCGCTGGCCTTGCGCACCGACGTGACCGACGCCGCCGCGGTGCGCGACATGGTGGCGGCGACGGTCGAGCGCTTCGGAGCCGTCGATATATTGATCAACAACGCCGCGCTATTCGGCAATCTTGCCCTCAAGCGTTTCGAGGACATCGACAGCGCCGAGTGGGATAAAGTGATGGCGGTCAACGTGCGCGGCGTGTTCGAATGCGTCAAGGCGGTCGCGCCGGCGATGCGCCGGCGCAAGTACGGCAAGATCATCAACATCGCCTCCGGCACCGTGTTCAAAGGCACACCGATGATGCTGCACTACGTCACGTCGAAAGGCGCGATCGTCGCGATGACGCGTTGCCTCGCGCGCGAGCTCGGCGACGACGGCATTCGCGTCAACACCCTGGCCCCGGGGCTGACGATGAGCGACAACGTGCTCGCCAATCCCGCCTGGAAAGGCGCGGTGGTGCAGAACAACATCGCGAGCCGCGCCATCAAGCGCGAAGCGACGCCGGACGATCTGCTCGGCACGCTGATCTACCTGTGCTCAGCCGACAGCGACTTCGTCACCGGACAGGTGATCGTCGTCGACGGCGGTTCGGTCATGCACTGATCTACTCCCTCTTCATCGCGAATCACATGACGACTTTCAACGCACTCAATCTCATCGATGGCGAATGGCGGCCGGCGCTGAGCGGCCGCATCGCAAACAGCGTCAACCCGGCGAATCAGGAAATCATCGGCACGTTCGCCGCCGCCGACGCCGCCGACGCCGACATGGCGATCGCCGCCGCGCGGCGCGCATTCGAGCAGCCGAGCTGGGCGCAGAATCCGCGCTTGCGCCAGAACGTGATGCTCGCGTGGGCCGACCGGCTGGAACGCCGAACCGAGGAGCTGGCGCAGCTGCTCACGCGCGAAAACGGCAAGGTCATCGGGCAATCGCGCGGCGAGATCGCCGGCAGCGTGTCCGAGATCCGTTACTACGCCGGGCTCACGCGCTATATTCCCGGGCATGTGTTCGAGGTCGAGCCGGGCGTCTACTCGACGTTGCTCAAAGAGCCGGCGGGCGTGGCCGGTCTCATCATCCCCTGGAACGCCCCCGCGATCCTCCTCATCCGATCGCTCACCCCGGCGCTCGCCGCCGGCTGCACCGTCGTCATCAAGCCGGCGCCGCAGACGGCGTTGATCACGGCGGAAATCATCCGCGAGCTGCACGGCGTGAGCGGCCTGCCCAAAGGGGTGGTGAATCTGGTCGCGGAAACCGGGCACGAAATCGCCCAGACGCTGGTGGCTTCGCCCGAGGTGGACGTGATCAGCTTCACAGGATCGAGCGACACCGGCAAGAAGATCATGGCCGCCGCCGCGCCGACCATGAAGAAGCTGTCGCTCGAGCTCGGTGGCAAATCCTGCTGTGTCGTTTTTCCCGATGTCGATATCGCGCGCGTCGCGCCGCAACTCGCGGCCGCGGCCACTATTATTTCCGGCCAACAATGCACGGCCGCGCGGCGCGTGCTGGTACACGCGTCGCGCTACGACGAAATGAAAGCCGCGTTGAGAATGGCGTTCGAGAAGATCGTCATCGGTCCCGGCACGCAAGCGGGCGCGCAGATGGGCCCGCTCATCGACGCGGCGGCGCTGAAGCGCGTCGGCAGCCGCATCGAGGAAACGCTCGATACCTGCGATGAAGTCATCGTGCGCGGCCGCCGCCTCGACGGCGATCTTGCCGACGGCTTCTTTCTGTCGCCGACGCTCGTCGCCCATGGCGACACCTCGGCCTTCTTCTGCCAGGAAGAAATTTTCGGCCCGCTGGTGGTGTTGGAAAAATTCGAGAGCGAAAAGGAAGCGGTGGCCAGGGCGAACCATACCGAGTACGGGCTCTCGGCGAGCGTGTGGACGCAGGACGGCGCGCGTGCGCTGCGCGTCGCGCGAGCGCTGCGTAACGGCACCGTGTGGATCAACGATCACAACAAGCTCTTCGCCGAAGCCGAGACCGGCGGCTATCGCCGCAGCGGCCTCGGCCGTCTGCACGGCTACGATGCGCTGATCGACTTCGTCGAGATCAAGCATATCTATCAGAACGCTGGCGTGGTTTAGGGGCGGCGGAGGCGCGCGCGCCGACTTCGTGGCCGCACGCTATGGAAGTGGCCCATGCAATTTGGTTATCTCCGGACAGTCAAGAAGAGGGAAGACGTTCGGTCCCGGCGCTTGCCAAGCCCGCAAAGCTAGAGTAGGTTTTGAGCGCACCACCCAAGGGAGGGGGTCCATGCAAGTCCGCACGGTGCGCAAACCCGGAGAACGCGGCACGCAGCGGCTCGTTGATCAGTACGGCGAGCGTCTGGTCCGCGTGCGCTACCGATACGATCCGCAAAAGCTCAAGCGTTACAAAACCGTCGAGCTAATCATCGCCGAGGAATCCTGGATTCCCGAACCGGCCGCCCGCGTCGATGATGCGCCATCCGCCGTTAAACACCGTTACACCCCGCGCGTTCCCGTGCGCATCCGCTATCACGAAAAAGAACTGCGGCGTCAGATCAAAGCGATCGGTGGCACGTGGGAGCCGGCAAAGAAACTCTGGTACGCACCGGAAGAGTACGTGCGAAAGATCGGACTCGATAAGCGGATCGTTCGCTGAGAGGTCGCATGAAACTGGTACTAGGTATAGGAATGGTACTAGGTACTATGCGGCATAATCAAAGTTAGGTGCAGAAGATGACAATAGCTAACCGAAAACTTGTTGCGCTGCATAGTCGCGTCTCGAAAGAGAAACGCATAGTTCTCCGTTACAAGGAAGGCCGTTGGGAAACCTTCGAGTCCCTTAGACCTTGGGATATTCGTGAAGCCCTAAAGATCAGTCTCGAAAAAATCGAGAAGGCAGTCCCGGGGGCCATTGCAAAAGCTGCAAAACTCGACGACAAGAATTTCATGTCAAAGACACTCCGTACCAGAAGGTACATCGCGGAGAGTCCGGACCTCCTGTACATCGAAAGCCCGCACCTTCGGAAACATGCTGAGAAAGTGGCTGGTCATTACGTCGTTACAAACATACCCTGGCGTGATGTTCCGCATATTCTGAAGCTAGCGTGTACCGCGGCTGGTATTGAATATGGATCGCTCTCAAGCATTTCGTTCTAAACATACAGCACCTAACTCGTTGGTCGTGCCGACGCCGGGGACAGCGCACCGTGTTCCCTGTTGCGTCCACGGCCGGCGCGGCACACCAACACGTTATGCCAGAGACCAAAATTTACACACATGCGCAGACAATTTCCTTTAACTACTTTATTAACCTTTTTCGTACTGCTCACGTTCCCTGGGACCTCCCATCCAGAAGGTCCACCAGCGAACGCTGAGTTGGGTAGGTTGCTGAATCAATATGCCACGATAGCTGGTGCGTGGCACCTGGATTCGCGATGCCAAATACTGAACACACCTGAAAGGAAAGAGTTCAATTGGTACGTAGAGAAAATTAATGTGTCGATGATGAAGGAAGTGGATTTTGCCTTTTTGAGAAATCTGCAACTTTCCAGCGGCAAAGTAGCGTCTTCAGAACCCTATGCGGCATGTGGAGACAAAGCCAAAGAAGTGGTTTTAGGCTCCTTTAAGTTGGCCAAGACTGTTAGTTATGAACTGACGGGCGAAGCTTATTCACCGGACAAACAATCCGGCGATACGGCGGAGAGACGATATGAATTTGTTTATATCGCCATGCAAATCGAACAGAAGTGCTCACATCTTCCAGCCGATATACGGCCTGATGTGCTTTCCGTCTTTGAGAAAATCAGAAAGAACATGAAACAAAAGAACGGCGAAGAATTTATAACACAGATTGAAAGAAGAATAGAAAGCCAAAAACAGGCGGTCTTTGAGAAAGCGGGTGTCTGTAGCACCCGGAGTCATGCGCTTGTAAACGCTTCATTAGAAGCAATTCGGAATCTGGAAAAGGAATATTGAACGTCTGGCATAACACGTCGCTCAACTCGGACGCGCGCAACTACGGCGCGCGCCGGTTAACTCTGTGTTGGGCCACTTAACAACGAGAGACCTGCCACAATGAAAATGAAATTCTTATTGATCGTAACCATGTTTTGCCTGTCAGTGCCGGCTGTTGCCGATGTATCTGATAAAGGCACTGTCGTTACCGCCTTCAGTCCGGAAGCCACGTGGGAATTGCAGTTTCCAAAAGATGGTTGGGAACTAAAGAAAAATAATGAAAAGGGAGGAACCTATATATACGTTTGATTCTTCCCGCAAAAGCGTTACGCAGCTTTCCCTTGAGTTTGAGCCGGCCAAATCGTGCAAGACCTCAGAGCAATGTCGAACCGAACATTGGAAAATGGCAAGTTTCGTAATGAAGATGTCTGGTTCAGCGCCAACCGATGTAAGCATGTTGGAGGTAAATGGCTTTTCGGTTGTTAAATATTTCCAGACGCGGAAGATTGAAGACAAGACGATCAATATCCGTAACTACGATGCCCTTTTTACGAAAGACAACGCCAAGGTATGGATAAACATCATGGGGCTAATTCGTGCGCCCGAAGACGAACAAGCGCTCGAATAAATTCTGAAAGGATTTCAAATCAAAGACAAAAAGTAGCCCAACAATCCCTTCAACCGGACGGGCCAGACAGCGGCCCGCCGGTTAAGAGAGCGTTAGAATGCACAAAATGCCCGTGACGGTTCCGCCGAACACATTCATGCCGCGGCCTCTGGCTGGCCGTGATTCACTCAAGTCGTTCACAAGCCTTGCACCGAACTACTTCCGAGTAGCGAATGAACTGCGCGATACCGCTCACCGTGGGGCGAAGTGGCCCGACCACTACTACGTATTTCCTGCGGTAGTGATTTACATGGCCTCCTTCGAAGCGTTTCTGCAAGAGATGCTCACATTCACCAGGGCGCGCATCGGGGAGTCAACTGACCCGAATACCGTGGCTGTTCTAGCCACCATCGACGCTCTGAAGGCACAGCGCGCGGCGTATCAAGACTTTAAGGACTGGATCAAGGAAATCTACCGCCTCTTCGATCCGAAGGGAGTCGGCATCGACACAAACTCGCCTGAGTTTCAGAATCTTCTTGCACTGAAGGAACTCAGAAACTCTGCGATTCACTACAACCCAGCGTTCATTGAACACATCTTCTGGCCCGCTCGACTAGAGCATGCGCTTCAGCGAACGAAGCTTGAAGTTCTGAATGCCGGCTGGGTCACGAATTTTACAAGAACCGAAATTGTGGACTGGGCGCGTGAAACCGTGAAAGGGGCGATCGAGTCGTTCTGTACATTGAGTGGCGCAGAGAACCCGTTCACCACAACCGCGCACAATGGCGCATTGAGGTGGGAGTAGTGCGTTCTAACCGGCCCATCGA
>JAJPKH010000214.1 GCA_021323795.1 Acidiferrobacteraceae bacterium
GGTAAGCCATGAACCAACTGGAACGCAACAAGCAAACCGTTACCGCGTTCTACGATGTGATGTTCAACCAATGTAAGCCGCGCGAAGCGATCGAGCGCTACGTTGGCGACACGTACATACAACACAACCCGGAAGTGGCCGATGGGAAAGAAGCGTTCATCGATTACTTCGAACGCATGGCCAAGGAATATCCGGGGAAACGCGTGCACTTCAAGCGCGTAGTGGCCGAAGGCAATTACGTGGTGCTGCACTGCCATCAGGAGTGGCCGACTTACAAGGACCGTGATTGGGCCGGCATCGACATCTTCCGCTTGGACGACAACGGAAAGATCGTGGAACACTGGGACGTGCTGCAAGTGGTGCCGGCGCGGGCGGCGAATTCCAATACGATGTTCTAGCGCGCATGAAAAACGTTCTGCAACGCCTGTTCAACGTCCGTCGCGAAGAAGCGCTGCCGGTCGGCCTCGCGGTGCTGTTCTTCTTCTGCGTGCTGACGGCGCTCATGGTGCTGCGCCCCGCGCGCGAGGCGCTCGGCATGCAGCGCGGCATCGAGGCGGTGCGCTGGCTCTTCATCGGCACCGCGGTCGTCACCCTGCTGGTCAACCCCCTGTTCGGCTGGCTGGTCAGCCGGTTCCCGCGCCTGCAATTCATCAGCGCGACGTACCTATTCTTCGCCGGGAGCCTGCTCGCCTTTTACTTAATAATGGTGCTTGCGCCGGGGGCCATCGGCGTCACGACCGGCGAGGTGTTTTACGTCTGGTTCAGCGTCTTCAATCTGTTCGCGACGATGCTGTTCTGGGCGCTGATGGCGGATCGCTTCACGCTCGAACAGAGCAAACGCTTCTTCGGCGTGATCTCGGTCGGCGGCACCTGCGGCGCGATCTTCGGGCCGTGGCTCGCCTCGCTGCTCGCGCGCCCGCTCGGCACGCCGGCGCTGCTGCTGATATCGGTCGCCTTTCTGCTGCTGGCGCTCGCGGCCGCCTGGGGTGTCGCGCGGCTTAAGCCGCATCAGACCCCGAGCCGTTCCGGCGGAAGTGCGGAAGCGGCGCGCGCCGTCGATGAGCGCAGCCGCATCGGCGGCAGCGCATGGGAAGGGCTGCGCGCGGTGTTCCGTTCGCGCTACCTGCTCGGCATCGCGGCCTACGCGGTCGTCACCGCCGTCATGGCGACCTTCATTTACTTCACGCGCTTGCAGATGGTCGCAGCGCTGGGCCAGGGCCTCGATCAGCGCACGACGCTCTTCGCGCAAATCGACATGATCACGCAGATCGCGACGCTGGTGCTGCAGGCGCTGATCGCCGGGCGGCTGATGAAGCGCGTCGGCGTGCCGGTCACGATGGCGCTGCTGCCGTTCACGACGGCGCTCGGTTTTGTCGGCCTCACCGTCGTCGGCACGCTCGCGGCCTTGATCGTGTTCGAGGCGTTCTTTCGCGCGGTGCAACGGGCCTTCATGCGCCCGGCGCGCGAAACGCTGTACACCGTGGTCGCGCGCGAGGACAAGTACAAGTCAAAGGCGTTCATCGATACCTTCGTCTACCGCGGCGGCGACGTGCTGGGCGCGCAACTCGAGGGACTGCTCGGGCGGCTCGCCATGGGTTTGGTCGCGCTGACCAGCGTCGCCGTGCCGCTCGCGTTGGTGTGGGCGGCGCTCGCCGTGTGGCTCGGCCGCGCGCAGCAGCGCATCGCCACGTCGGCCGGATGGACTGCCGCGGCTCCCGGGATCGTCATCCCCGCGCAAGCGGGCATCCAGAAAAAGGCGTAAAGGGAGATATCGCGATGAATACTTTGGTGCAATGCACTGCGCTTATTGCACCCTACATTTACCATCCTCTGTTGCGAGAACCGCAATCACGGCGGCAACAAACGTGAGGCTATCAGCTGCGCGTACCGGTAACAGGTGGGCAGCGGGTCGTTCCAGCTCCAGGTGAGATGAAAGTCGCCGCGGAGAAACGTCAGTGCCGAGTTCTTCAGCCAGGCGCGCGAGCTCTTTCTATCCAGCTCCTTCCTTTTGAGCGCCTCGTGCCACCCGAGAATATCGCGCCATAGCGACACCCCTTCTCTCCCGATCGGATACGGCGAGATGTTCGTCGGGGGTTGCGACAGCGCGCCGCGCCGATACTCGGCGTACGACACGGCCATGCGCGGAAAATCGTAGCCGCAATGAAACGGCACGGCGCAGGTCGCATCGAGGCGCGGATTGATCTCGAGAAAGCTCACCGCCCCGCCGGCGTCGTCCACCAGGAACTGCGCGCAGCCGGCCCCCGAGTAGTCGAGCTTCCGCGCCAGCAAGCCGCAATATTCCCTGAGCTGCGCGCTCGGCGCGTACGACATGCCGTGCACGCCATAACCGGTGCCGTCCTGCATGTCGGTGCGCAGCACGCGTTGCTCGAAATAAGCGAGCAACCGTCCGCGGTCGGCCACGAAATGGCAATTGTGCCGATAGCCGCGCGCGAACTTCTGCAGAATCAGGAATCGGTTTCCCTCCGGCCAGGCGGGCAACATTCCGTGCAAATCCGCCGCCGTCCGCAAAATCATCGCCTTCAGGCCTAAAAACGGCGTCAGTGAATCGTTCGGCTTGATGACGCAGGGATAGCCCAAGCGCCCGACCGTCGATTGCAGCTCGGCATAATTCGAAACCCGGTGGAATTCCATGTGCGGAATTCCGAGTTCGCCGGCTATTTCGTACATATGAACCTTATCGAGACACGCCGTGATGGTCGGGGCGTCGGGCATCACCACCGCCACGGACGATGGGACGGCATGTGCGTTGCGCATGAGGCAGCGAATCTCGACTTCGCCGATGGGGAGAATCAAGGTAACGTCCTTGCGCGCGGTGAGGAAGCGCTGCAACGCGGCCACGAAATCGTTTTCGGATTTCTCGATATTCGGGTGGCGCCAGACTTCGCCGGTGTAGCGCGAGTACTGCGTAAAGGCGCGCTTGTCGTCGCGCTCGGCAATGACGTGGTAGCCGGCGCGGGCCAACGAGCGGATAGCCGTGAGCGTCTGGCAATAGTTGCCGAGGATCAATATCGCCGGACGGTTCATTGTCTCTGGAGGATAACGCCCAAGTATTGCTGAAGACTAGCTGCTAACAGTCTAGACGAGCGCGGCACGCGCGTGGCTGATCCGGCGCCATGTTATCCCCGATGCGGCCTTTCGGACAGGGCACGGGAAGAGCGTGACACGCGCCATTTACGGAACGGCTCGGCTCCCGGTTGTCATTGCGAGGCCGCGTGGCGGTCGAAGCAACCTGGATGAGATTGCGTCGCCGCAAAAAACCGCTCCTCGCAACGACGATCGGCGTATGGCTATTTCGCTGCCACTTTCGCCGAGCGCCGCAGCCGCGCCAGCAGCCGCCGCGCCATTTCGCCGAAGAGCTCGGTCTGCGTCGGGTGCGGATGGATCGCCGTTCCGACCTGCTCGAGCGTCATGTCGCCGGAAACCATCATCACGGCTTCGCCGATCAGCGTGTCGGCGTGGTCGGTCAGGAAATGCACGCCGACGATGCGATGGGAATTCTTGTCGGCGACGAGCTTGATGAAGCCGTCGGTTTCGCCGGTCATCATCGCCTTGGCGTCGATGTTCATCGGCATTTTCACTTCGAGCGCGTCGAGACCCTTGGCCTTCGCCTGCTCCACCGTTAACCCGACGAACGCCGCCTGCGGGCGGGTGAAGATGACGCCGCAATCCTTGTCCTGGTTGTAGACCGCGCGCTCGCCGAGGATCGATTGCGCGGCGACGCGGCCCTGCGCCGCGGCGGTGTGCGCGAGCATCAAGCCGCCGTTGACGTCGCCGACGGCGTAGATGTGCGGTACGTTGGTGCGGCACGTTTGACTCACCTTGATGACGCCGCGCTCCGCGACGACCCCGGCTTTGTCGAGCCCCAGCGGCCCAAGCACCGGGCGTTTGCCGGTCGCGACCAGCACGTAATCGCATTTGTAGTTGAACGTTTTCCCGGCGGCGTCGGCATAGGTCAATGTCATTGCGCCGGGCTTACCGGCAAGCTTGCTGACTTTGGCGGATATCGTGACCGTCAAATTCTTCTGTTGCTTGAGCAGCTCCGCGAGATTCCTCGAGATCTCGGCGTCCATCTCCGGCAGCACGCGGTCCTGCATTTCGACCACGGTCACCTGCGTTCCGAAGTCGGCGAAAATCTGCGCCATTTCGAGACCGATCGCGCCGGCTCCAATGATGCCGAGGCGTTTTGGCGGACCCTTGAGGTCCCACACGGTGTCCGACGTCAGCACACCCTTGGAATCGGCGCCGGGAATCGGCGGCACGAACGGCGGCGCGCCGGTCGCGATGACACATGCACCGAACGTTACGCGTTCGATTCTGTCGTGCGCGGCCGCTCCCGCCAGCCGCTCCTGCGCATCCTGCGCTCGCGGCATTAACACGTCCCTGTGTAGCATCCTGCCTCCCGCGGCCCCGGCGCTTCCCTGTGCGTCGCCGGGTATCTTGGCGCGCACGAACGGATCTTTGATGTTGCCGCCGGCGTCGATGGTGATGCTGTTCGGGCTGTCGAAGCGCGCGAAGCCCTGGCGGATCTCGATCTTCATGCCCTTGTCGGTTTTGAATGCCATGTCGCCGCGCGCTTGCAGCACGCCGCGGCGGTGTTTTTCGAGCGCTTTGAAATCGAGGCGCGGCTTATTGGTGCCGAGCACGCCGAGGAGCGCATCGTGCGCGCGATCGCGCAGGCGATCGGCGCCCGCGCGCCACGCCTTCGACGGAATGCAGCCGCGCCACAGACATTCGCCGCCCGGCAGCGGCGCGTCGTTCACCATCAATACTTTCTTGCCGTGATCGGCGAGATCGCGCGCGCAGTCCTCGCCGCCCGGTCCGCCGCCGATCACGACGACGTCGTAATCCCACTTGCCGGGCACGATCGCCCCCGCCGTTGCGCCGCCGGCCGCCGGTTGCCCGCCGGCGAACCACGAATCGGGATTCTCGACGACGGTTCTAAAATAATTAAGGAACTTCGCCGCGTCCGCGCCGTTGACGATGCGGTGATCCGCGGTGATCGTGACCGGCATCATGCCGTTCGCGCCGCGCGTCGCGATCGCGAAGATCGCGGAAGTGCCGGGGGACGGCAGCGCGTCGAAATGCGTGACGCCGAGCATGCCCATGTTCGAGATCGAGAACGTCGGGTTCGAGTACTCCTGCGGCTTGAGCCGCTTGATGCGCGCACGCGCGACGAGATCCTTCCACTCGTCGTTCAACTGCTTCAGCGTCTTGTGCATCACGTCGCGCAGCACCGGCACGACGAGACCCATGCCTTCGGTCTCGACGGCAAGGCCGACGTCGATCTGCTCGCGCTCGACGATGCGGTCCTCGTGCTGGTACGCGGCGTTGACGCGCGGGAATTTCTGAATCGCGTGGCCCGCGGCTTTCGCGAGCGCGACCGTCAGCGAGTAGCCTTCTTTCTTCGCCGCCGCGGTCAAGCGATCCGGATTGATATCGACGGTGACATGAAACAGCGGCATCGACACCGCGTATTCCATGTTGTGCGCGACCGCCTTCTCCATCGCGTCCATCGGCCGGCCCGCGCCCGGCACCTGGTAGATGCGTTTCACCATGCCGGGCGGCGTGCGCGGCGCGAGCACATCTTCCGCGACGATGAGCGCCTGAGGGCCGCTGCCGATCAGACTGTTGATGTCGATGCCGTGCGCGCCCGCGAGTTGGCGGGCGTACGGCGTGGCGCGCCCTTTGCGCGGACGCGGCGCGGGCGTGGCGCCGTGCGGCATGGCGGGAATGCGCGTCTTGGCCTTTTGGGTGCCGTACGGATCGAAGCGGGCCGGCTCCGCAATCGCCGCTTCGGCTTCCGCGGACTCGGCCGCGGCTTGCGGGGCGCGCGCTTCGCCGCCCTTCACTTCGTCTTTGCCCGACACCAGATAAGCGATCGGCTGGCCGACGGGAACCACGCTGTTCGTCGGAACGATCGGGCCCGACAAGTAGCCTTCGCGGAACACCTCGACGTCCATGATCGCCTTGTCGGTTTCGACGGTGGCGATGATGGTGCCGCGCTCGATCTTGTCACCCGGCTGCTTCTCCCAGGTGACCACCGTGCCCTCGGTCATCGTGTCCGAGAGCTTGGGCATCTTGATAACGTAGGGTTCGGCCATGGCAAGATTCCTTGAAACACCGAGATTGATCTGTGTTGTCATTCCCGCGCACACGGGAATCCGGAAACCGGATGCCCGCTTTCGCGGGCATGACAGTCAACCACCTAGCCGGTCCGGCTAGGCACGCCCCAGCATGCTGAGCGCGCCCCGGTAAACGTCGTCCGCGTCGGGAATCGCCGCTTTCTCCAGATTTTCCGCGTACGGCACCGGGACATCGGCCGCGTGGATGCGCATCGGTTGCGCGTCGAGGGCGAAGAAACATTCCTCGATCACCGTGGTGATGATTTCCGAACCCACGCCGACGGACGCCTCGTCCTCCTCGGCGACGAGCACGCGATGCGTTTTCTCGACCGAGCGGCGAATGGTTTCGCGATCGAGCGGTTTCAACGACCGCAGATCGATCACTTCGGCGCTGACGCCGTCCTTCTCGAGCCGCTTCGCCGCTTCCAGGCAGAGTTGCAGGCTCAGGTTATAGCCGATCAGGGTGATGTCGGTGCCCCGGCGCACGACTTCGGCGCCTTCGAGCGGGCGGAAGAATTCCTTGTCCGGCACTTCCTCGCGCATGTTGTACATGCGCTCGTGCTCGATAAAGATCACGGGGTCGTTGCAACGCACCGCCGATTTCAACATGCCATAGGCGTCCAACGGGCTGCGCGGCGTCACCACGCGCAAGCCGGAGGTGCTCATAAAGAGTCGCGCCAAGCGCGCCGAGTGCTGCGCCGCGAGCTGATGCGCCGTGCCGCCCGGCGTGCGCATCACCATCGGGCAGCTGACGCGCCCGCCCGACATGTAACGGATTTTGGCGGCGGCGTTGATCAGCGTGTCGAGCGCGAGCAGCGCGAAGTTGATCGACATGATCTCGACGATCGGCCGCAGCCCCGCCATGGAGGCGCCGATGCCGATGCCGCAAAACGAGTTCTCCGAAATCGGCGTGTCGATCACGCGGTTCTCGCCGTACTTCTGATAGAGCCCGAGCGTCGCCTTGTAGGTGCCGCCGACGACGCCGACGTCCTCGCCCATCACGATGACGTTTATATCGTTCGCCAGTTCTTCGTCATGGGCGCGCCGAATCGCCTCCCAGTAGTACATCTCTGCCATGTGACCCCTTGCGGCTCCTTATTGGTATGTGTTCTGCAGCGGCCCGATCCAGCGCGGGTCGGGGTTGTCGTCGAGCACGTACTTGTTGAGCTCTTCGACCCGCGGCGCCGGGCTATTCTCGGCGAACTTGATCACCTCGTTCTCGATCTCCTCGTGAATCTCGCGCTCCATCTCTTTGATGTCGTCATCCGTGAGGACCTTCGCCTTCTTGAGCTTGTCGGCGTAGACCTTGAGCGGATCGCGCCGCTGCCACTGCTGCTCTTCTTCCTTGGTGCGATAGGCCGCGGTTTTATCCGACATCGAGTGGCCGCGCAGCCGGTACGTCAAGTACTCGATGAAGTAAGGGCCCTTGCCGCTGCGCACGTGATCAACCGCCTTCTTGGCCGAATCCATGACGATTTCAATGTCCTGGCCGTCGTGCTGGCTCGAGGGGATGTTGTAGCCGCACACGCGCTTGTACTGATCGGTCACGGCGGTCGAACGGTCGATGCGCGTGCCGATGGCGTACAGGTTGTTCTCGCACACGAAGAGCACCGGCAGCTTCCACAGTGACGCCATGTTCATCGTCTCGTGGAACGTACCCTGGTTGTTCGCGCCGTCGCCGAGGAAACAGATGGCGATCTGGTCCGTCTTCTTGTACTTGCAGGCGAGCGCGAGACCCGCGGCGAGCGGGAACGGCTCGCCGACCAGCGCGTAGCCGCCCATGAATTTGGCGTTGGGATCGAAGATGTGCATGGAACCGCCGCGCCCGCGCGACGAACCGGTTTCCTTGCCGTAGAGCTCGGCCATCACTTCGCGCGGCGGCGCGCCCGCCTTCATCGCGTGCACGTGATCGCGGTAGCCGGTGATGACGTAGTCATGGCCGCGGCGCGCCATTTCCAGCACGCCCGTGGCGACCGCCTCCTGTCCTATATATAGGTGCAGGAAACCGCCGATTTTATGCTCCATGTACGCCTCGAACGCGCGCTCCTCGAAGCGGCGAAAGAAAGTCATCTCGCGCAATAGCCGTTTCTGGTCCGCAGCGTTCATGAAGCTCCTAATATGCGTAAGTCGAAGAAATAGTACGCGTCGGCACGCGAACCGCGCGTGGATGCTCCGGCTCGCCCGCGCGCGGTATGATCGTTTCTTTAATTCAATAAATCAAGGCTGTTAATACACGATTCACGACGACGAACGCACATGTCACACGACGAATTGCCCTCGCTTCGCCTACCAAAAATACGAACCCTCGCGGGACCGATCGCGGCCAAGGATCTCGACGCGGCAACGCACGCGGCCCTGATCGCGGCTGCCGGCTCGCCTCTCAAGGCCCTGCCGTACGGCGAAGCTGTCGAAGCGCGCATGCACCGGGCGGGCTACAAGCTCGGCGAGAGCAAACCTTTCATCACCGACCTGCCGAACCCGCGCGGCACGCGCCTCGCCATCGCGGGGTTGAAGTCCGGAACGAACGCGTTCGAGCGCCTCACGCTGGCGCGCCGACTGATCGGCACGCTGATGGAGCAGCGACCGCCGCGCCTCGTGTTAGCCGCCGTGGGGCTCGATGCCGCCGGCAGCGCCGGGGCGCTCGAAGCGCTCCTTTCCGCGGCGCTCGCCGCCGATTTCGCGCTGCCCGATTTCAAGAGCGGGAAAGAAAAGCAGCGCGCCGTCGAGGAGATCACGGTGCACGGCCACCTGCCTGAAGCGCTGCTCGCACCGGCCATCGCCGGCGCGCGCGGCAACAACTTGGCGCGCTATCTCACGGCGCTGCCCCCGAACGAGCTGACGCCCGGCACCTATCGGCGTCGCGTCGAGCGACTGGCGAAGGCAAATCGCTGGCAAACCGAGTTCCTGGATCTGAAAAAACTGCGGCGCCTCGGCGCCGGCGCGTTCGCCGCGGTCGCGCAGGGAAGTCCGGAAGAAGACGCCGGCATCCTGCATCTGCGTTACACACCGCGCAAGAAATCGAAGGCCGCGGCGGTCGCGCTGGTCGGCAAGGGCATCTGCTTCGACACCGGCGGCACCAACCTGAAAAGCGCCAAGCACATGCACGGCATGCACGAAGACATGCAGGGCAGCGCCGTGGCGCTCGGCACGCTCCTCGCCCTCACCGAGCTGCAAACGGATTTTCCCGTCGACTGCTGGCTCGCGCTCGCGCAAAACCACATCGGGCCGAAGGCGTA
>JAJPKH010000102.1 GCA_021323795.1 Acidiferrobacteraceae bacterium
GCCGCTGCCTACACCGGCTCCGGCTCTCGCCCTATTTGGAGCGGGTGATGGGAATCGAACCCACATCATCAGCTTGGAAGGCTGAGGTTCTACCATTGAACTACACCCGCACACGAACGGGGATGTAAGCGTCTCGTTCGTAAAAGCCCTGGTAACCTCGCCCGAACCGCCGCTCCGTCTGGTGGAGGGGGGAGGATTCGAACCTCCGAAGGCAGAGCCGTCAGATTTACAGTCTGATCCCTTTGGCCGCTCGGGAACCCCTCCGCATCGCTCCTGCGCGTCTCGCACCCGCAATGCTAGTGCGTTCTTGCGCCGCAAAAATGGAAGCCGCGAATTTTGCGCGACCAACTGGTATTTTGTCAACAAATGTCGTTGATTTTTTGGCAAACCTTAGCGCTAGCCGCAGGAACCGAGCCGATGGAACCTGGCGCTGGAAGGTCGGGCAAAGAACCACACACTTTATAGGTTATACCCGGTCTCGTTATGGAGCACCGTATCCAGCCCCTCGGTTTCCTGCTCGGTGGTAACCCGCAGTCCCAATAATGCATCCGTTAGCTTTAGCAGTACCCAGGTCAGAACTCCCGACCAGAGCAGTGTCGCGACGACACCGATCAACTGCACCCCCACCTGTTTACCCATCGACATCCCTTCGGCATAGCCGACGCCGCCGAGGGCACCCGCAAAAATACCGGCCGACAGCGTGCCAAGAACCCCGCCCACCCCGTGAACGGAGAAGACGTCGAGGGAATCGTCGATACGCGCCACCCGCTTAATGAACTGCGTGGCGAAGAAACACACGGTTCCGGCGGCGAGACCGATGATCAGGGCACCCATCGGGCCGACATAGCCGGACGCCGGCGTAATGGTTCCTAGACCGGCCACCATGCCCGTCGCCGCGCCGAGCATGCTCGGTTTCTGAAAACGGATCCACTCGAAGAATGACCAAGCCAAGACACCGGCCGCCGCGCCGATGTGCGTCACCAGCATGGCCATTCCCGCCGATCCACCCGCGCTCAAGGCGCTCCCCGCGTTGAAGCCGAACCAGCCGACCCAGAGCATGCCGGCGCCGCTGACCGTCATCGTCAGGTTGTGCGGCAGCATGGGGGTTTGGGGAAATCCGCGGCGCGCGCCCAGTACCAGCGCCGCCACCAGCGCCGCGATACCGGCGTTAATATGCACCACGGTGCCGCCGGCGAAATCGAGCAGGCCCATTTTTTGTAACCAACCGTCTCCCCACACCCAGTGCGCGATGGGCACATATACCACCAGCAGCCACAGCAGACTGAAGAGCAGCATCGAGGAGAACTTCATGCGCTCGGCGAAGCCGCCGACGACGAGCGCCGGGGTGATGATGGCGAACGTCATTTGGTAGATGACAAACACCGTCTCGGGAATCGTCCCCTTGATCGTATCCGCCTTGATGCCGGCGAGAAACGCCTTGGCCGCGCCGCCGAGCCACGCGTTGTGACTTCCACCGTCGCCGAAGGCGAGGCTATAAGCGAGCAGCACCCACGCGATCGACACCACGGCGGTGATCGCAAAACACTGCATCAGCACCGACAACACGTTCTTGGTTCGCACCAAGCCGCCGTAAAAAAGCGCGAGCCCGGGCAACGTCATGAATAACACCAACGCCGTCGATGTCAGCATCCACGCCGTATCGGCGGGGCTTAGGGCAGGCGCATCGGCGGCGAATACCGATAGCGGAGCGGCCGATAGGACAACGGCGAGCAAGCGATGAAGGCGCATGGTTTCCTCCGACTATTGTTATGGCGTTACAGAGCGGCTTTACCGGTTTCCCCGGTACGCACACGCACGACTTCCTCGAGCCGCGTCACAAAAATCTTTCCGTCGCCGATCTTGCCGGTGCGGGCGGCGCGCGTGATCGTCTCGATCACTTGATCCATCTGGCCGGCCTCGATAGCAATCTCTATCTTCATCTTGGGCAGGAAATCGATGACGTACTCGGCGCCGCGATAAAGCTCGGTATGGCCTTTCTGCCGGCCAAAGCCTTTTACTTCCGTCACGGTCATCCCTTGCACGCCGATCTCGGCGAGCGCCGAGCGGACGTCGTCGAGCTTGTACGGCTTGATTACGGCGGTAACGAGTCGCATCGCGGTCCCCCTTTTCGTGTTGTTAATGACCCGGCGTGCATGGCGCGCGCATCTTCGCTCTACCTTGGTGCAATCTTAAAGTGCGCCGGATGCGTGCGCGCGTATGATTAATGAGTCACTTACCAGAATCAAGCGGACGCTCAACGGCGAGCGTCCGACGGCGTGCGCTGCTTTTCTTCCGATCTGGGCCGGGGGGTAAATTTCACCGGCTTTACGCTCATCGCCGGCGCGATTCCGCGCGCTTCCAGCGTTTTTGCCAACGCTTGGCCTTCAGAGTCGGCGAGCGCCGCCTCGCGGGCCGCCCGGATCGCGGCGGCGCGCTCGCTCGCGGCGAGCGTGGGATTGCCTTCGACAAGCATCTCGAGGATAAGCAAGAAGTTGCTTTTGCCGCGCCGATGCGTCTCGCCGTAGCCTTTGATGAGCCGGCCCAGCTCGGCGACTTCGAGCGCGAGCGCGGAATCGCGCTCCGCAACATCGCCCACGCTTCGCAGCCAGCGCTCGATGAGCGCTTGCTCCTCGTGCCAGCGCGCGGTGAACCGGCGCAATGGCCGCATGGCGGCGAGCAGCCGCAACAGCATAAAACCGGTAACGCTCGTGGTACGGACATGCATGCCGACGTTCAGTTTCTCGACCAGCCGGCGCTTCTCCGCCCAACGCCGCAGCGCTCCTGAAAGCGGA
>JAJPKH010000306.1 GCA_021323795.1 Acidiferrobacteraceae bacterium
CAAAAAGGAACTGGCTTGCGGAAATTGATAGCGCCGTTGATTTTAAGCAGAGGATGTACTTGTGCTCTGAATTGGTAGGTAGCGTGAACGCGCTCGCCAGTGCGGCCGGTATCAGTCAATCGGGTATCCGGAATTATTTCGCCGGAAGCGACCCGAATCGCGAAATTCTTTCGCGGCTCGCGCGTGCCGCGGGCGTGCGCTTCGAGTGGCTAGGGGAAGGAACGGGACCGATGCGAGAACTACCTCCGATATTGGTCCACAGCGTTCTCCAGGCCTATCGGAATTTCTGCGTTGAGCATTCCGTGACCGATTCGATCAAATCCAAGCGCCGCTTCGTAGCCGAATACAACGGCGGGACTGTGAAGGATGCAAAGGACCTGAACCGCCTTCTACCCCGCATTGCCCTGATCGAGTTGAAGGACTGGACTTCCGAAACTGGTATCGGCACGACAGCGGGAGCGTATACCCAAGTGTCTGAAGTGATGTCGAAGAGCGCTTTCGGATCAAAACCTACGAATCAAGAGCACGTGATATTTAGCACGGACTGGCTTGCGTCGGAGCTTAAAATCAAACCCGAACACATCAGCCAGTGGCGCGTCGAAGGCGAAGCTATGGCGCCCACTATTTGCCCGGGCGACCTCGTCCTCATCGATCGTACTGCTTCCACAGGTCTGCCGGTAGATGGCATCTATATCGTTAGACTAGATGACGTCATTCTTCCGAAACGTGTCCAGTGGATGGGACAGAAACGCATCCTCCTTAAAAGTGACAATAGTGCCTACCGAGACGTCGAACTGGATTTGGACCGCCAAGATGGCGGGGGACCTCGTTTTTCAATCATCGGGCGAGTGGTTTGGTTCGGACGACGGATTTAAGAGCGTTTATGACTACCAGGGACACCAGGGACACCAGGGACACAATGCCGAGCTTCGCGGAACGAGAAGCAGCGCGACGATATCTCGCCGAGATCAGTACGCTGCTGCACGACCGTCCCGGTGCGCCTGGTCGTCGGATCTTTAAACGGTTGCATCAGACACAGGTCACTCCGGGTATCACCGAGAAGCTCCGCGGAATACAGGTTGTCCTGGAGGCAATTGCGTCCGGAAAGCGGACCAGTTTAAACCGCCGGGGACTTGCCAATTGGTGTGACAGCGTACTCGCCGAAGCCCGTAAATCGCGCGGGAGGCCGGCCCGATACGGCAGGAAGATTTTCCCTGTGGCGCTGCATGGGACGCTCGCGGCTGGTGGGCTTTTGTTCGCCCTCGCTCTTGGCTTGAGCGGGGCTCTACTCTTTCCGCTCGTATCATTAATATGGATCGGTTATGTCTACTGGATTTCAGCCAGCAAAGTGTTGCCGTGTCTGCATTCCAATCGACCTCCGGCAAGGGGAATTATGAATACTCAGACTAGTTGGTTTCGCAAAGCAGCCGTCGCGCTCGTACTGATAGCCGCCACGGTAATTCTTGGTATCACGCTAGGCGTCGGCGGAGTTATTTTCGCCGTCCTGATCGGCATCGCTGTGGTGCTGCGCGCAAAACTCAGACACGCGAAACCCGCACCGCTACCGGAGGCTAGCCCCGATGAAATTAATCCTGCGACAGGATCGCCTATGATGCCTGGCGGGCTCGTTGACGCCCGGGGCAATCCTTGGGGCATGAGAAACCGCGACTAAAGGCGACGTTATACGGCGGTGAACTGAAAATCTGCGTGACGGCGGTTCAATTCCGCCCCTGGCCACCAAACAATCAAAGAGTTGCATCGAGCCCTCCGTACGCTGTAACTCTCAGTAAGCGCCCGGTAAGCAAGAGACCCCCGCCCTGCCGGCGGCGAAATGTCCGGCATCAATCTTCCCGGGCAGCAAGTGTCGTAATGATGGGGCACGCAACGGCTCTGTTCCCCTTGGTGACGTCACACTTTCCGATTAACTCTTTGAGTACTCGACGCAGCCGGTTAAGGTCGGCGAGGCGTGCTTCGACGAGCGCTAGCTTCTCCGTCGCCAACGAGCGGGTCTTTTCGCAGCTCCTTCCGTCTTCGAGCATGAGCAACCGACCAACCTCTTGGAGTGTAAATCCAAGCTGTTGGGCGCGTTTGATAAACCGAACGCGGGCTACCGCGTCCTCGCTGTAGCGTCTAAACCCATTCGGCGGCTTCTTGGGCTGTTCCAAAAGCCCACGACGGTGGTAGAAGCGGATCGTTTGGATATTTACGTCCGCGCGGCGGGCGACCTGTCCAATGGTCAGCGAGCTATTCATGGGATCCTCTCTTGCCGCAAACCTGTACGACTTGACCCGGTACTATGGTACACACCTCATTATTATATCGTGGCTAGGTCGGATAGCGTGTCGAGAGAGTTCGTGCAACCCAAATCGGGAACGGCTGCGCTCACTGGCGGCACGCTGGCGGCGCTTGCCGCCTCGGTCTGCTGCTTGGGCCCGCTCGTGCTGGTCATGCTCGGCATCGGTGGTGCCTGGGTCGGGAACCTCACAGCGTTTGAACCCTATCGGCCGATCTTTATCGGCGTGGCCCTCGTGTTCCTTGGGCTTGCCTATCGTCGCATTTACCAAGCGAAGGCCGACGACTGTGCACCTGGGACCATGTGCACGACGACCCGCGTACAGCGCGGCTACAAACTTTTGTTCTGGTCGGTATCCGCATTGGTGCTGTTGGCCATAGTATTTCCGTACCTCGTCCCTCTCTTCTATTAGGAGATCGCTATGTTTCGAACCTCCGCTTATCTACGACTGCTCGCGTTACTGACGGTTCTCGGTTTGGCAGGAACCGCACTAGCCGCAGTGAAAACGGCAACCTTATCGGTACCGGGCATGAATTGCGCGGCGTGTCCGATCACGGTCAAGAAAGCGCTGGAAAGAGTACCAGGCGTAGCCAGCGTGAAGGTCACGTACGAACCAAAGGAAGCGGTCGTGACGTTCGATGACAGCAAGACCAATGTGGAAGCGCTGCGCAAAGCGACGGCCGATGCGGGTTATCCGTCCGAGGTGAAGAAGTAGGCCGGTTCCGGCGCGCTCTTACTTTGGGTGTACGCAGGGTAGACCTCGCTCAGACGGAGATATGAGATGAGCAGTTTGGTATTGCAGATTATCGGAATGACCTGCCACAGCTGCGCGGATCACGTCAAACGCGCACTGCTCCAAGTGCCAGGGGTACATCATGCCGAAGTGTCCTACGCCGAAGGACTGGCCCGCGTGAAGAGTGAGCCTACCCTCGATGCGACGACACTGTTCGGCGCGGTGAAGACGGCCGGTTACACCGCCCTGCTGAAGAAGATGCCGGCTACGAACCACGAGGGCGGCTTGGTAGACAAGGTGCTCGACTGGGTGGGCGCCGGCTCACAACGCAGGGCGAACCCCAATACGAACCTGCACGTCGCGATCATCGGCAGCGGCGCGGCGGCGATGGCGGCCGCCTTGAAGGCGGCCGAGGGCGGTGCGCGTGTGACGCTGATCGAGCGCGGTACAACCGGCGGCACCTGCGTCAATGTAGGCTGCGTACCGTCCAAGATCATGATCCGCGCGGCCCACATCGCGCATTTGCGCCGGTACAGTCCGTTCGATGCCGGGCTGCCTGCCGCATCCTTCGTCGTGCACCGCGACCGGTTGGTAGGGCAACAGCAGGCGCGCGTCGATGAATTACGCGGCGCCAAGTACGAACGCGTGCTGCAGGAAAACCCGGCCATCACGCTCGTGCGCGGCGGAGCGCGCTTCAAGGATGCGCACACACTTACGGTGACGTCGGCAGCGGGCGGCGAACAGGATATCGGTTTCGACCGGGCGCTCATCGCGACGGGGGCGAGCCCCGTGATTCCGCCGGTGCCCGGCCTTTTGCAGACGCCGTACTGGACGTCGACCGAGGCACTCATCGCCGAGCAACTGCCGAAGCACCTCGTCGTTCTCGGTGCGTCAGTCGTGGCCGTCGAGCTCGCGCAGGCGTTCCTGCGCCTGGGCGCGCAAGTAACGATGATCGCTCGCTCCGCGGTGCTCTCCAAAGAAGACCCGGCGATCGGCGCCGGCCTGCAAGCGGCGCTCGAAGCCGAAGGCATGCGGATTTTGACGCATACGGCCACGCAGCGGGTCGATCACGACGGCACGAGGTTCGCGGTCGACACCAACAACGGCCGCATCGAGGGTGATCGGCTGCTCGTGGCTACCGGACGCCGACCCAACACTGAGGGGTTGGGCCTAGCGACGGTTGGAGTTCGCGTTGATAAGAACGGGGCGATCGTTGTTGACGATGACCTTCGCACCTCCGTGCCCCATATTTACGCCGCCGGCGATTGCACCACTCGGCCGCAGTACGTTTACGTCGCCGCCGCGGCGGGAACGCGCGTGGCGAGCAATATGCTCGGCGGAGATACGGCGTTGAATTTAAGCACCATGCCGGCAGTGATCTTTACCGATCCCCAAGTGGCCACGGTTGGGCTTAGCGAAACGGCGGCGCAAGCGCAGGGCCTGGACGCCGAGAGCCGCACGCTTTCGTTGCGCGAAGTTCCACGAGCGCTCGCGAACTTCGACACCACAGGTTTTATCAAGCTGGTGGCGGAACGGAAAACGGGCCGGCTTTTGGGCGCGCAAATCCTCGCGGCCGAGGCCGGGGAAATGATTCAAACCGCGGCGCTGGCGATACGTAACGGCATGACCGTACGGGACCTGGCGGATCAACTCTTTCCCTATCTGACGATGGTGGAAGGACTGAAGCTTTGTGCCCAGACGTTCTTTAAGGATGTGAAGCAGCTGTCGTGCTGCGCCGGTTAGGCGATATCGATGAACCTTCAGAGGAGACGGTATGATGAATACTTCGAGTGGTCGCGTGCTTGTCCTTGCTCTGGCACTCTTGCTCAACCTACCCGCCGCTGGTGCTGAGACCCGCGACAAAGCGCGAATGACCGATCCCGACACCATATCTGCCTTCTGCCCAGTCAAATCGCCAGGGCAGTTGTGCACTCACGGCACTGCCGACTTATTGAAGCTGGAAGGCGTCAAGCGTGAACAATGGATCGCCGCAGTACGCCGCTATAATAAGCAGGTGCAAGACGGACAGGCGCGAATACTTGAAGAAGCGCGCGGCATCTTAACTCCCGAGCAGACGACCCTCGTGAAATCTTTTTTTGATCCCGCCTCAGCTAAACCTTAGCGGGCTCCTCGTAATAAAGGATAGGAAGCAGCCTCGTGCTGCATGGAACAAGGAGAGTCGTTTCAATGACTCCATTAGCGAGTTCGAACGCGGCGAGCGCAACGTCTGCTGCCAATATCGCTGAGCTTGCTACTACTGTGAAGCGACTGCTTCCCGAGCTGGATGCGCAGGAGCAGAGAGTCGCCGTCACGCTGTATCAATTGCTGGCCCAAGGGAGGCCGGTCAACCCGAAAGACGCGGCCATGTTACTCGGCATGCCGCTTAACCAGATCGAGGGCATGCTGAGTCGGTGGAATCCCTTCGTCATGCCACGAAGGTTCCCATTCGGCTCACCGTGGCACCCGAGGGTGTCATGCACCGCGAGCCGGTAGATACC
The DNA here is from genome assembly GCA_021323795.1 of Acidiferrobacteraceae bacterium. GTDB lineage: Bacteria > Pseudomonadota > Gammaproteobacteria > Acidiferrobacterales > Sulfurifustaceae > JACQFZ01. Next base: position 5,525 of record JAJPKH010000306.1, read on the forward strand.
GTCGTATCGTTCTTGATCCCAGACGGGATTCGCGTCCGAGAAAACATTGTCGGCCACTTCTGCCACTTCGTGCACTTTTTCAGCTTACCCGCGGTAGCCGAGCCGCCCAATGGTTATCAGCGCACCCCGAAGCGTTCCTCCTCTCCTTGGACGATGCGTACGCCCTCGGTCAAGCTCTCAGCGTGGTCCAATATAACGCCGGACGATAAGCCAGAACGGGTGACACGCCGGGATAATGACGATGGCGGGCGGCATGCGGCTCACACCATATAACCGATGTCGGAGGCACCGGTCGGGTAGCCGAACATCGTCGTCCTAACAGCGTCGGCGGTCAGTCCTTGCCGTATGACCAGGGCGAAAATATTGATCACTTCATCTACGTGCGGACCGACGAGGTGCGCCCCCAGCACCCGGTCGGTTTCCTTATCGACTAATACCTTGAACCCGTAGGTCGGCTCGGCAACGCGGCGGGCGGTGTACCAGTCGGACGCCTTTTGTGACTTCATACGAAATTCGAGCCCGCGCTCGCGCGCTTGCGCCTCGCTTAAGCCGACCGCCGCAATCGGCGGGACGGTGAAGGCAACGCTCGGCACGCCGGTATAGTCCGGCTTGCGCGTGTTGCCGTGGAGCAGGTTCGCCGCCACGATCTTCGCGTCGTAACTTGATACGGGCGTGAGCGGCGGGCCCATTTGCGCCGCGTCGCCGGCTGCATAGACGGCGGGGTTCGAGACGCTCTGCAGATAATCGTTCAGCTCCAGCCGGCCCTTCTTCACCGTCACGTTCGCCGCGGCAAGATTCAACGGCTCGAAATTGGGGGCGCGGCCGGCGGCATGAACGACCAGATCCGCTTCAATCGTGCTCGATTTCCCCTGGGAGGAGGCGCGGACGGAAAACGCGTTGCCGGTCTTTTCTATCGCCTCGACCGTGGTTCGCGTGCGCACGTCGACGCCGATTCGGCGGAACTTCTCCATGAGCCAGTCGACCAGATCCGGATCGAAGTGTGTCAGCATGCGCTCGCCCCGCTGCAGGATCGTGACCTGCGCTCCAGCGCGGGCGGCGATATGCGAGAACTCCGCGGCGATGTAGCCGCCGCCGACCAGCACCATGCGGCGCGGCAACCTCTCCAGGTTGAGAAAATCCTCGTTGGTCACTAGATGTTCTTCGCCGGGGATTCCCATTTTGACCGGCTCCGCCCCGGCCGCGAGCAGGAAATGGCGGCCTTCGAGGTCCGCACCATCGACTTTCATCGTGTTCGGTCCGGCGAAGCGCGCCTGCCCGTGGAAGGTATCGATGCCTTTCTCGGCGTACATCCGCTCGTGCTTCTCAGGGATAGGGTCGGTGAAGCTGCGCTTGAACGCGATCAACTCCGGCCAGTCGATGTCCAATTTTCCGGCGACACCGTGTTTCCGCATCCGCGACGCCCAGTCAATGGCCTCCGCACCGGAGACCAGCATTTTCTTGGGATCGCATCCGCGCAGCGCGCAGGTGCCACCGAACGGCCGGAAGTCGATCACCGCGACGCTCCAACCGGCGGCGCGCACGCGCATGGCGGCGACCATCGCGGCGGTGCCGGTTCCGACGATCACGAGGTCGTATTTCTTTGCCATGGCTCAGCTCCATCGCCCGGGAAGGGCGGCAACGAATGTTTCTCGAAAACGCTATGCATCCCAGAACGCCGGCAGGATCGACGCCGCGGACGACGGCCGGCGTTCACGACCGCGCCTGGGTGGCTCCCCATTCAGCGTTCGCGCGCCGCCGGTGACTTCCGCCGCGCGCGTCGCGCGCTCGCCGTGCGTGCCGGAAAGCGCGGCTGCGCCGCCCTTTTCGTGCAGCAACAACCTAATGGCGCTATTGATCAGTGCAAGGTGAGTGAAGCCCTGCGGAAAATTGCCGAGAAAGGCCTCGGTCGCCGGATCGATTTCTTCCGCGTACAACCCCCACGTCATTGCTTTTCGCGATTAGACGTTCGAACAGGGCGCGCCCCTCATCGGCACGCCCGGCGAAAGCAAGCGCATCGACTAGCCAGAAGCTGCAGATGAGGAACGCCCCCTCCGCGCCCGGCAGGCCGTCATGGGTCAGGTAGCGCCGGACGTAATCGACCACGCGCAGCTCTCGTTCTACCGCCTCGAGCGTGCGCCTAATGACCTCCTTTTCGATCGGAAGATCCAGGGCACATGTGAGCAAAAGCGAAGCATCCGTTTCCTTGAATCCGAAAGCCTGCGTCAGGTAGCCGCCTGCCCGATCGACGCCTCGTTCCCTAATGGCGGCAAGGATCGCATCCCGCGTCTTCGACCAGATCCCGTTCGCGCCGCTCAGCCGAAGCGCTCGATCGAGCGCGACCCAGCACATGATCTTGCTGTGCAGATGATGGCGCGGCTCGCAGCGCATTTCCCAAAGCCCCTGGTCGGGTTCCTTCCAGTGCAGGACCACATAGTCCGCGATCTCGCGGGTCATCCGCTCCTGGGTCGCATCGCTTGGCGCGCCGAGCTGGCGCAGCATGAAAAGCCAGTCGAGAACCTCGCCATAAACGTCGATCTGGCGCTGGCGGTAGGCGGCATTGCCTATCCGCACAGGCCGGCTCTTTAGATAGCCTTCGACGTGATCGAGGGTTCGCTCCGGCAGCTCGGTTTCGCCCCCGATACCGTACATGATCCGAAGACTGGGGAGCGTGCCGATGCAGCACAGCCGCTGGAACTCGCAGAACCGGCGGGCCTCTGCGCTGTAGCCGAGCGGCGCGAGCGCGTTGAGGACGAGGCTCGAGTCGCGCAGCCAGCTGAAGCGGTAGTCCCAGTTGCGCTCGCCGCCCGGCGCTTCGGGGAGCGACGTCGTCGGCGCCGCGACGATGGCGCCGCTCGGCGCGAAGGTCGAGAGCTTGAGCATCAAGGCGCTGCGATGAACAGCGTCGTGGTACGGCCCGTCGTAGCAGCAAAGCTTCAGCCACTCTTCCCAAAACGCGCGCGTAGTCGAGAGCAGCGCGGCCACTTCGCCGATTGCGAATGCGTGCTCACTTGCCTTTGTCGAAACGATGAAATTCTGGGTGCCGCCAGCGGCGATTTCGATCGAGGAATCTAACGTACCGACGACATCGGCGCGATCGATGATAAGTCCCGCTTCAACCGCTGCACCATGCGGCCGGGTTCCGCGGGACGTCGGCGCAAACTCGGCGGCAGCCGATTTGAACCGCACCCGCAGAGATACACGGCCTTCAAGGCCCTGGACGATTCGCACCAACCAGCTCGGCGCATTGAGGTTGGCGTAATCGTCGGCTGGCGCGCCGGGCATCCGGCCCACCGGCATGAAGTCCGTGAGCGCAACCTGCCCGTGCGCGGTCCGGAACGTCGTGCGAAGAATATTCGTATCTGGCAAATAGGCGAGCTTCACCTCGTATTCGCTCTCCGGATGAATCTGAAAGAACCCGCCTTTCGCGGCGTCGAGAAGGCGCCAGAAGACGGGATCGGCGTCGAAGCGGCTGAGACAACACCAATCGACACTGCCGTCCGTGGCGACCAGCGCGGCACCATGACAGTCGCCGATCAGCATAATCGCGGATCGGCCGGTAGGGGCGGCTCTCGCGGTCATGCTGGACGCCTCGTACCGAGGGGCGTACACCGAATTCTTCGTGGGCAGCCATTGCGGTGACTTCATCCGCGGCGACCGTCCCCGATCGACTTACTCGCCGGCCGCAACCGGCAGGCTTCATTGCGCGGGCAGGTCGGACAGCCGCGTTTGAGATGCCAGACGAACCCCACAATCCCCAGCACGGCTAGAACGCCACCTAGCAGCGGCCAAGCGGGAGCGAGAAACGCAAGCGAAACGCCGGATAGCAGCAGGAGCGGGATCCCGCAACAGAGAAGGTGCAGAACCACAAACAGCGCAAATGCGGCGCCACGGTCGGTTCCGGATTGATCATCGGCCATCGACGCTCCTTCGCTGGCGACTTCCTATGCAGATGCTGAGCAGTGCGATCAGAGTGGCATCATAAGGCTGAAGCCATGCCCAATGCGGATGTCGGATAAGGCCGATTCCGCCATCCACGAAAGTCGTATCAACCGCCCTCTCGGAACTTGGGATAGAGCATCATCCCGCCGTCGACGAAAAGCGTCGTGCCGACGACGTAATCCGAAGCATCGGATGCGAGCCACACCGCGGCTTGCGCCACGTCCTCCGGTTCCCCGATGCGCCCGTAAGGAATCAGTTTGAGAAGCTTGGCGCTCGCCGCGGGCGTCTCCCAGGCCGCGCGATTGATATCGGTTTTGATCGCCCCGGGGGCGATGGCGTTCACCCGAATCTTCTCGGGCGCCAGCTCTTGCGCCATCGTCTGCATCAGCATTTTGAGACCGCTCTTCGCGACGGCATAGTTCGCGTGGCCGGCCCACGGGATTTCCTGATGGACCGAGCTCGTGAAGATGACTTTCCCGAGCGCCTTTGAACGGCCTGGGTCATGTCCTTGCCGGCGGAAACAACGCACCGCCGCTTGCGCACACACGAACTGACCCGTGAGGTTCACCTCGAGCACTTGTTGCCATTCGGCGAGACTCATCTCGGTAAACGGCTTGTCGCGCTGGATGCCGGCATCAGCGACGACGATATCGACGCCGCCGAAGTGTTCCGCCACGGCGTCGAACAGGCCCGCGCAATCATCAGGCTTGGAAACGTCGGCCTGGTAAGCGAATGCCTGTCCGCCACGGTTCTTGAGCGAGGCGACGAGTTGCTCGGCGGAGGATTGATCGGAGCGGTAATTGACCACGACGCTGGCGCCCGCTTCGCCCAAGCCCTGCGCGATCGCCTTGCGATACCGGAGCTTGCCCCGGTAACCAAGGTCCTTTGCCCTTCGAGTACACGGGTTGTCATGACATCGTGCGCCTATGATGACTTGAGAACGTACCAGCTTCTGCCCAGTTCGCGGGCAGGTTGTGAGCTGTCATCGGTAATGTAAGGGAAGAGGGTATCCCCAGTACCTAGGTATAGAATCAATCGGGGTAGACGTTGATGGTATCCGGACGGAGCGATGGACTTAGTCGATTGGAAGCGTGCGTCGGTGGCGACGCTCCATAGTCACCGAAACCGGGCGCACTTTCACGTTGTCCTAATAGAAACTAACAGGGTAGCGTTTCGCGATTCCTGCTTCCGCCAGATTCCCACCTCGCACCATTCCATTCGAGGAGCGGGCGTCTATCAACTATCGGGATTCGGTGAAAAATGATTTTCTCTGTCATCGCAGCTTGCCTGCCTGCACTGCTCGATCTCGATCTGGACGGTGGTATGGGTGATGCCGAAACGGGAAGCCACCATGTCGGAAGCGGCGCGGAGCACGTCCTGCTCCTTAGAATTTGGCGCTGCCACTACATGCGCCGAGAGGCTGTTCTTGCCGCTCGTGAACGCCCAGACGTGCAGATCGTGCAGCGCCGTGACGCCCGGGACAGCAAGCAGCGCCTGTTCGATCTCATCGAGCTGCAAACCCTCCGGCACGCCCTCCAATAGGATATTGATGCTCGCCTTGAGCAGCGTCCAGGTACGTGGCAACACCCAAAGACCGATCGCAACGGCGACAAGCGGATCGACCCATGCCCAACCGGTAAAATAGATGAGAACGGCCGCCACGATCACGCCGACCGAGCCCAGCATATCGCTCCAGACCTCGAGGTACGCGCCTTTGACGTTCAGACTAGTCGTGCTGCCGGCACGGAGTAACGACATTCCAATAATATTAACGGCGAGTCCAAGACTCGCGATCACAAGCATTCCGATTGACTGCACCTCCGGCGGCGTCAAAAACCGTTGGTACGCTTCGTACAGAATATAACCGGCGACCAGGAAGAGCACCGAGGCGTTGAACGTGGCAGCGAGAATTTCGAAACGATAATAGCCGAAGGTGCGTTTGCGATCGGCCGCCCGTTTCGCAATACGTAGGGCCGCGAGCGAAACGGCAAGCGCCGCTGCATCGGTAAACATATGCGCCGCATCGGAAGAGCAACGCCAGACTGTGCGTGAGCAACCCGCCGACCACTTCGACGACTACGAAGCCGGCGGTCAAGCCTAAGGTTAACCACAGGCGGCGCTCGTTGCTGCCTGACACAATCCCATGAGTATGACGGTGATGATCTGTGCTCATTGCTAAAGATCGCCTCGCAAATTTTCCGTTTTTACACGGTGCTTTCCGCGACGAGATCAGACACTTTTCGAGCAATCGCGGTTAGTGCCTCGTAATACCGATCTTCCCGTAACAGTCGTGGCACTTCGCGCACTGTCTCGCTATTTTCCAGCGGCTTGAGCAGCCGGACCAACTTTCGGCTCGGCAACACGCGTAGCGCCCTGTCTTCCTTGGCAATTACAACAAACACGAAGCGCCCTCCTTCCTGAATCCGACCGCTGTTTAGCCAACGGTCCGCTAAACGCTGCGCATAGTCCTCAACACTCTCCGGAGCCACCGTAGGCATAATGACCACGATGATCTTCGTGCGTGTCTTTTCTTCGATCTCGGCCAGCAAGTTCGACAAGACGCGTCCCTCTGCTATCGACATTACGCCCACGGCATCGCTTACTTGACGCAACAACGGCGGGAGCGGCTGTAGCGTTGGCTGGTTCTGTGCGCGTAGCCCCGGTTCCGTCGATGCGAACAAGCCAAGAGAGGCAACCGCAGCGATGAACACCTTTGCCCGGTATCGTCGAGCCAGTGCTCGCAGAGAGGTGAAGCTCATGTCTGCCTCGTTACAGCGTGCCGGCCTCCACGCTAGTGACCCAGTACTGGCTACGACCGGCGATACCGAGGTGACTCTCGCGCAATGCACTAAGTACGGCCTCCACATCCTTTTCCCTGAGGATCAAATCGACGCGCGCATGCGGCGTATAGCCGACCACTAAATCGCGGGCGGAGAGTTCGGAATTGCGCTCATCCTGCGACCCGTGTTCCTCGACTTGGGTGAAGGTAAATCCCGACACTTGCGGTAAGCCGCGCAAAAAATCTGCAAGCGCTTGTTCGGTGTCGGCGTGAACGATAAGCGTCAGATTCTTCATGCAGCTTTCCTCTCACGTGCTTGGCCTGGACGTTCCGCCCGCGTTTCAAACCAGGCGTACAACGTCGGCAGCAGCACGAGCGTTAATAGCGTGGACGTGAAAAGTCCGCCGATGACGACCACGGCAAGCGGTCGTTGCAGCTCCGAGCCCGGGCCAGTGGCAAGCATCATCGGCACGAGACCGAGGCTCGCGATAAGTGCCGTCATTAGTACGGGCCGCAGTCGCCGTGCCGCCCCCTCCTTAACCGCGTCGAGGACGTCGTAACCGGCGTCCCGCAGCTGATTGAAGTACGCAACCATTACGACGCCGTTCAGTACCGCGACGCCAAACAGCGTGATGAATCCGACCGATGCCGGCACTGATAGGTAGAGGCCGGAGAGAAAGAGACTCACCACACCGCCGATGAGCGCGAACGGGATGTTGAGCAGAATTAGCCCAGCTTGGCGCAGCGACCGGAACGTCGAGAACAACATGAAGAAAATAAGCGCGATCGAAACTGGCACGACGACGGCGAGACGGGCGGCGGCGCGCTGCTCGTTCTCGAACTGTCCGCCGTAAACGATCTGGTAGCCGGCTGGAAGCTGCACTTTCTGTTCGATCGCGGCTTTAAGCTCCTCGACGAAGCTGACGACATCGCGGCCTTCGACGTTGCTGCGGACAGCGACGAAACGTCGGGCCGACTCTCGGCCTATCTGGACGGGCCCATCGACAACGTCGATGTCGGCGACGTTACCGACCGGCACTAACGCCCCGCCACCGGTCTTGAGCGTCAACCGCCGAATGGCGTCAGCCGACGTCCGCGCGTTCTGCGGATAGCGCACGAGCACACTGGTACGGCGGTTGCCTTCGATAATCTCGGTAGCTACCTTGCCGCCGACGGCGGTCTCAACCACGTGATTCACGTCCTCACTGTTCAGCCCGTAGCGCGCCAGATCTTGCGAGCGCACGGCGATTCTTAAGTAGCCTTGACCCGAAAGGCGCGCACGGAAAACATCGGACGCGCCCGGCGTCGCTTTGACGATTTCCTCGATCTGATTCGACTTCTCCTCCAGCACGGCGAGATCGTCGCCGAAGAGCTTTACGGCGACCGCCGCGCGTACACCGGTCAACATTTCCGAGACACGCATATCGATCGGCTGGCTAAAACCCGCCTCGACTTTCTCCTTAAAGGGCTCAAGCGTCTCACGCAGCTTCCTATGCAGGCCCTCTAGATCCACGCTCCATTCATCGCGCGGTTTGGTCTGCAGGAAACAGTCGGTCTGGTAAAAGCCCATGGGGTCGAGCTGCAGCTCATCGGCGCCACTGCGGCAGACGACTCCCTTCACTTCGGGAATCTTAAGAATTGCCTGTTGAACCGGTTGGTCGAGCGCGAGCGACGCTTCGAGCGAAATATCGGACGCCTTCTCCAAATTGACCACCGGCGTGCCCTCGTCCATCGCCGGGAGGAATTCCCGGCCGATATAGGGAAAAAGCGCGGCAGCTACGATAAGCAACAGGACCGCTGTCCCTACTGCCCATATGCGCCGGCGTAACGCGAAACGTACGACCGGGGCGTAGCCGCGTTTGAGCCAGGTGAGTAACCGCTCCTCCTTGTGCGCGCCCGAGCGCATGAGGTAACTCGCGAGCACCGGGATGACGGTCAGTGAAAGCAGCAGCGATCCGAGCAGCGCGAAACAAATGGTCACCGCGAGCGGCGCGAACATGCGGCCTTCGAGTCCCGTCAGACTAAAGAGCGGCAAAAATACGATAGCGATAATGAGGATGCCGGAGATAACCGGCGTCGCCACCTCGCTCGTCGCCCGGTAGACGACATGGAGGCGACTTACGCCGTTCGGTGCCTGCGCCAGCTGCGTATGAATGTTCTCTACAACGACGACGGCAGCATCGACAAGGATGCCGATCGCGATGGCGAGACCGCCGAGCGACATCAGATTCGCCGTGACACCGAAGGTACGCATTAGAACAAACGTCGCGAGCACCGAGAGCGGCAGAATCAGCGCCACGGTAAGCGCGGCACGCAAGTTGCCGAGCAGAAAGATCAGAACCAGCACGACGAGGATGACCGCCTCCCCCAACGCTTTCTGCACGGTGTTGACGGCAGTGGTAATGAGATCGGCACGATCGTAGAACGGTTCGATGGTGACGCCCTTAGGAAGCGTAGGTGCCAGGCGGGCGATTTCCTTTTTTACCGCTTCGACGACGATACGGCTGTTGGCCCCGACGCGCAGCAACACGAGGCCCGTTACCACTTCACCCTGCCCGTCCGCCGTCACGCCGCCATAGCGTGGGACTGCGCCGACCTGCACTTTAGCGACATCTGCCACACGTACTGGCACACCACTACGGGTGACGACCGTAATGCGTTCAATGTCGGCGACGCTACGCAACTGGCCGACCGTGCGCACGAGCAGCATTTTGTCTTCGCGGTTCACGCGGTCGCCACCGGCGTTGCGGTTATTCGCTGCAATCGCGCGCTCGACGTCCTCCACCGTGAGACCTTGTGCGGCGAGGCGAGCGGGATCGGGCACGACTTCAAAGGCGCGTACTAAACCGCCGAGCGAATTGATGTCGGCCACGCCCTCTACACTCCGCAGCCGCGGGCGAATGGTCCAATCCTGAATCAGGCGCAAGTCGCTCGTGCTATAGCCTTCGCCCTTGACCCGGTACATATAGATATCGCTTAGCGGCGTCGACACCGGTGCGAGCACTACCGTGGCGCCCGACGGCAATTCATTGCGCACTTCGTTCAAACGTTCAGCGACCTGAGCGCGTGCCCAGTAAATGTCGGTGCCGTCCTCGAAATCGATAATGATATTGGCGAGGGCAAACTTGACGGTTGAACGCATCAGCTGCTGGCGCGGAATGCCTTGCATTTCCATTTCGATTGGAAACGCCACGCGCGCCTCGATCTCCTCCGGTGCAAGCCCTGGCGCCTTTACCAGCACTTGGACTTGAGGCGGAGAAATATCCGGAAATGCGTCGATCGGCAACGTGCGAAAGGCCCACACGCCGCCCGCGATGAGAGCGGCGGCGGCGAGTAAGACGGTCAGCCGCTGAACGAGCGAAAAGCGAATGAGTGCGTCCATTAGCGCTGCTCCTCTGGACTTGCTATCAGGGAGCGTCCCGTGGCAAGGCGCAATTCCGCGTCGGCGATTTGCGCTTGACGAAGCAGTTCGAGGTAACGCGCCTGCGCGTCGTAATATGTGTTCGCGGCATCGACCAGCGCCAGCACATTCACCTCGCCGGTGTTAAAGCTGCGCCGTGCCAGTTCATGCAGCTTGCGCGCCGGCTCGATCAGGTTCTCTTGCACGCGCCCCGTCTGCTCGCGCAGGCGCGTCAACTCGACATAGCTGCGCTGCAGGCGCACCAGCACATCGCGGCGCTGCGCGTCGAGCTCCGCTTGCGCGCGGGTCGCTTCCGCCCGCGCTCGATCGACCGGACCGGTGTTGGCGCTCCAAAGCGGAATTTGCACGCTGATGCCGACCCCGATGACGTTACGGCGGGCGTCGTTCAATACATCGCGTTCGTGGAAGAGATTGAGCGCGGGGTCCGCGAGGCGCTGCGATTGCGCCGCGGCGATCTGTGCCGTCGCCGCCTCGTGCGCCCGGCGTGCCGCCGCGACGGCCGGGTGGCTCTCGAGCGCCTGCGTCAACGCTTCCAGCCCCGTGGGCGCGCTCGGAAGTGTCAGCGGGGCGACCTCTGCCGAGCTCTCGGGCGGCAATGCAAGGCGCGTACGCAGTGCGGCGAGAGCCTGTGCTTGCTCGCGCTCGGCGATCGCCACCGCTTGATTCGTTTCTTCGCGCAGAAGCGTAAGACGCGCGCGATCGAACGGTGCGAGATACCGTACCAGCCGGTCGCGACCGCGCTCGGAAACGGTGTCGGGATAGACCTCGGATTGGCGCTGGCGTGCGAGATTTAATTTCGCTTGGGCGAGCTGGACCTCGAAGAACGCCTCGGCCGTTTCCCGCTCGATCTGCAGCAGCCGAAAGCGGCGGCTTTCCTCGCTGCTCGCGAGCCGTCCTTCGGCAACGCGGCGCTCGCGCTCCAAGCGTCGCAACGGCAGTGGCTGGCTGAAAACGAGCTGGGTCAGATCCGTTCCACCGCGGCGGTCTTCTAGGCCGAGCCTATTGTCGGCACGCGCCTCAACGGTGGGATTCGGCCATGTGCCGGCTTGCTTGAGCTCACCGGCACGCACCGCTACGTCGGCTTCTGCCGCGCGCGCTTCGGGCGCCACTTCCAAACCGCGGCGGATCGCCGCTTCGAGCGTCCACTCGGCTGCAGCGGCAAGCGACCACGGCAACGAGAGCGCCGCTAGGACCAGGGCGCGCCATACAGAATTACAATCGGAAACCATCGCTTCACTCCTTCCCGCGCCGGCCACGTGCCGGCGCAGCGGTACGATCGCGACCCACACCTACAGGTGCGGATCAATGCACTATCGATCGGGAAGGATCAGAGTGGCGGAGCACGTAACGGCGGTCGCAAGGAGCACGAGCCGTTCGTTACCAGGGAAACGTCGAGTTTGTGTCGAAGATAGGTAGGCCGCCGAACGACGCCGAAAAGAAACAGCACCGTGACGAGGAAGACAAATGGAACATCCGAAGTGAACTTAACGAGCGTGGGGAACAACGGCACATGGGGATTGGTATCGCCTGCGCTGTCATCGGTGTGCGGAACGCTTTCTAAATGGGTGAGCTGATCCGTAACCGCCGCGTCGCTGGTGCCTGCGCTTGCCCATGGATGCACACATATGCGCCACCCTTGTGCAAGAAGCACAGCAAGTGCGATACAGAGCACTAACGTCAATCGACGGCTTCGGTGGCGAACGAAAGGGTGCATGCACTAAGTATATGAAGCAACCATCCGGGAAACAAATGTTATTGTGCTATCCGCTGCGTAGCGCATTGCGCTCACTCCGTAGCGTCCGGGGCCTGACGATGCATGCGCTGAACATCCAAAAGTATTTCTACCCCACCTTTCGCGGCCACAGCCGCGATCGCGAGACCGACGACTAAGTCGGGCCATGCCCGTCCGAGCCACATCACGAGCAAGCCGGCGAGCAGGACGCCGAAATTCGACAGCATGTCGTTGATGCTAAATGTCCAGACGGCGCGAAGGTTGACGTCCCCCGCACGGTGGCTCTTGAGGATTCTCAGACAAAGGATGTTCACGACGGCGGCGATGACTGCCATGGTGATTATCAGCGGGCCAACTGGCTCCGGCGTTCCGAACCATCGTCTGACAACATCGATCAAAATGCCGGCGGCAAGGACGAGCAACATCGAGCCGGAGAGGCGCGCCGCACGCACTTTCCACCGGGTGCCGCGGGTAGCGGCGTAGAGGCTGATGGCATAGACCAAGGCGTCTGACGTGTTATCCAGTGCGTTCGCAATGAGTGCGCTGGAATCCGCGACCAGGCCCGTAATCGCAAGACCGGCCGCCAGGCCAACGTTCAGCGCAAATGCCCAACGCAGCGCCTGGCGTTCCGCCTCCGATTTCGGCACATAATCCAATTCATCTTCGTCGCTGCTCATTTACGGCCGATGCGGCGCTTCCGCTGCCGGGTGGCGGCGAAACGCGAGAAAGAGCAGGAGTACAGCACCTACGCTGATACCGGCATCCGCCAAGTTGAACGCCGGCCAATGGGCGTTGCCCCAGTGAAAATCGAGCCAATCGACCACCGCTCCGCGCACCACGCGATCAAATACGTTGCCGAGCGCGCCGCCGAGAATGAGCGCAAACGCGGCTTTTTCCATCGCCATGGACCGCACGGACCGAATCAACCGCACCAGCACATAAGATGCCGCGATACCGATTATCATGAAAAGCGGACTTTGCCAACCGCTCTCCCGACTTAGCAGACCGAATGCCGCGCCGGTGTTTTGCCAGTAAACCAGATTGAAGAAATCGGTAACTGCGACCGTATCGTGCAAAGGTAAGGCGAGCACTACTGCGCTCTTGCTCGCTTGATCCAACACAAATACCGCCAGCGCGCCGAAGAGCGCGAGACCGGCGACACGATCCTGCTCTGCGATCCGAAACAGTCGCTGCGCCAGCCAGCCAGCCGCCAGACCGCATCCATAGCCGGCAACTACATCGGCCGGGAAGTGAATGCCCGACCAGACGCGCGACCACCCGACGGCGAGTGCGAAGAGAACAAGTGCGGAGCGCATACGCGTTCCAGACAAGGGCCAAAGCGATGTCGCCAGCAAGGCGGCAAAGGCGGCGTGACCACTCGGCAGGCTGTAACGCGGCTCGCTACCCGGTAACAAATGGATCGCTTGCGGGCCAAAGACAGCGGACGGACGGGGGAAATCTAACGCGACCTTGAGATCGCCGATCAGCACGACGCCGATCGCATACCCGAGCGAGAAGGACCAGAGCGCCCAGCGTAGCTCCTGCGCCCGTGGCGCCTGCCCGGCTCGCTGCTCCTTCCAGACGAGAAACAATCCGACGGCCACGTACAGCGGAAACGAGCGGTAGTCGCCTGCGATGCCGAGTACACGCGCGATGGTATCGAGCACCGGGGCATCGAACCCGTTGAGCGCCAGAAGCAACTGCTGGTTCCATCCGAACCAGTCGTAGAGGATTGCTTTCATTATTGCCGCAGCAGGCGCAGACCGTTCGCAACGACGATCAGACTTGCGCCCATGTCCGCGAATACCGCCATCCACATGGTCGCCATGCCGACAACCGTGAGGCCGAGGAACACCGCCTTGATGCCGAGCGCGAGCGTAATGTTTTGCTTGAGCACCGCCGCAGTCTTTTGCGATAGCCGGATGAAGCTCGGGATCTTACGCAGGTCATCGTCCATGAGCGCGACGTCCGCGGTTTCTATTGCCGTGTCGGTGCCGGCGGCGCCCATGGCGAAGCCGATGTCGGCCTTGGCGAGCGCGGGCGCATCGTTAATCCCATCACCCACCATCCCAACACGGCCGCTCCTCGCCAGCTGCTCGATCGTCGTAAGCTTGTCCTGCGGCAGCAAGTTGCCGCGCGCTTCATCGATGCCGACTTCTTTGGCAATCGCCTCGGCGGTGTGTACGTTATCGCCGGTGAGCATGACGGTCCGTACGCCGAGCGCATGCAGATCGGCGATCGCTTGGCGGCTCGACTCCTTCACCGTGTCGGCAACCGCGATAAGCGCGTGCACGCGCTTATCGCTTGCGAGCATCACCGCCGTTTTGCCCTGGCGCTCAAGCCGATTGAACCTCGCCTCGAGATCCGTCGAGCACTGACCGCGTTCCTCTATCAGGCGATGATTGCCAAGAACATACCCGACACCGTTCACTCGGCCGGCGACGCCACGGCCAGGGAGCGCCTCGAAGTCGTCGACTTCGGCGAGCGTGGTTCCCTCGGCCTGCGCAGCCTTTGTGATGGCTACCGACACGGGATGGTCCGAGCGCGCCGCGAGACTCGCGGCAACGCGCTTGGCAGTTTCCGGGGAACCGTCATCGAGCACCATGAAGTCGGTGCGCGCCGGGCGGCCGTGCGTGATCGTGCCGGTCTTGTCGAGCGCGAGCAGGATCAGACGGCGACCTTCTTCCAGATATACGCCACCTTTAATAAGAATACCCTTGCGTGCAGCGGCAGCCAGTCCGCTGACAATCGTCACCGGTGTGGAAATCACGAGCGCGCAGGGGCAGGCAATCACGAGCAGCACCAGCGCCCGATAGATCCAATCCAACCAAGCGCCGCCGAACGCCAGCGGCGGTACGATCATGACCGCGAGCGCGATGGCAAATACAACCGGCGTATAGATGCGCGCGAACGCATCGACGAACCGTTGCGTGGGCGCGCGGCTACCTTGCGCCGCTTCGACCGCATGGATGATGCGGGCGAGCGTGGAGTCGGTAGCCAAGGCAGTTACCCGATACTCAAATGAGCCCGCCTGATTGATCGTTCCGGCGAATACCGGATCGCCCCCGGCTTTCTCTACGGGCAGGCTCTCGCCGGTGATCGGCGCCTGGTCGACGGTCGAGCGCCCAGCCACGATTTGCCCGTCAAGCGCGATGCGCTCGCCCGGCTTCACCCGAACGACGGCCCCCAGCCGGACAGTATTCGTGTCCACCTCGGCCCAGCCGCCGTCCTCCTGCTTCACCGTCGCGGTATCGGGCGCAAGATCGAGCAACCCGCGGATGGCATTGCGTGCGCGGTCGAGTGACTTCGCCTCGATAACCTCGGCGAGCGCGAACAGGAACATCACCATCGCCGCCTCTGGCCACTGGCCAATCAGCATCCCGCCCGTCACCGCAATCGACATGAGCGCGTTCATGTTGAGGTTGCGGTTCTTTAGCGCGATCCAGCCTTTCTTATAAGTGGGGAGACCCCCGGTGAAGATAGCGAGCAATGCCAGCGCGATGACTGTCCAGTGGTTGCCCCCGATAAACCAGTAAACCGCTTCGGACATCACGGCAGCGGCACCGGAGACAGCCATCGGCCACCAGTTTGTCTGCGTCGTTTCGCTCTCCACTTCCGCATGCAGCGGCGCGGTCGCGTCGTTCGCCGCGGGGCGCTTCTCGACGTCAAATCCGAGCGATTTCAACGCCGCGAGCACGGCAAGCAATGCGCCCGGCCTATGCTCGAGCGTCAAGGTGCGCTGGACCAGGTTGAACTCAAGCCCGCTGACGTCCGCCATGCCGCTAAGCTTGTTTCGGATCAGCGCTTCCTCGGTCGGGCAATCCATCTTGGCGATGGCGAGGACGGTCCGCTCGCCGGTCGTCGGCCCCGTTTGACGCACGGCCCGCATGCCGATCGCGGCGAGCGCCTCGTCCACCGGCCCTAGTGACGGCAGGGAATGCGACACCGTCAGCGTGCGTTGAACCAGATTGAATGTCAGCTCGTCTATGCCGCCGATGCGAGAGAGTTTGTCGCGGATGAGCGCCTCTTCCGTCGGGCAGTCCATATTGTCGATACGGTAGACCGCAGCAGCCGGGTGTCTTACTGCCACGGTAGGCGTGACCACCGCCGCCGCGCCGCCACAACTACAGTCTTGCGCTTCTTGTTTACTCATGGCTCGCCCCGTCAACGAAACTATGTTTGCACATTAGAAACCCTCTAGTTACTCTAGAGTCAAGAATCCTGAGGCTCTTATGCGAAACGCGCTTAAAATCGGTGAACTCGCCAAGCACACGGGATGTGACGTCGCCACTATCCGGTACTACGAGCAAGCAGGGCTATTGCCTAAACCCGCCCGCTCGGACGGAAATTTCCGACTCTACGGAGATTCCCAAGTTGAACGCCTGGCGCTGATCCGTCGTTGCCGTTCCCTGGACATGACGCTCCTGGAGATTCGCACGTTACTGCGTTTTTGCGATGCGCCCGAAAGGAACTGTGGTGACGTCAACGCTCTGCTCGAGGAGCACATCAGTCATGTGGCAGATCGCATAGCCGAGCTCAGACGACTGGAAAAAGAGCTTAAGAACCTGCGCCGGCTGTGCCAGGACACGCAAGCGGCTAAACACTGCGGGATACTGGAGGGCCTCTCAAAAGGGGCGGCCGGCTCACGGCGCCGGAAGGCGCTGGTCGGGCATGTGCATCGGGCGCACGCACCCCGTCGGAAGGCAAAATCGGCGTAATAGCGCCCGGCGGCCATATCTAAAATATGTAAAAGTTCCGCTGGTGCACAGATCGCTAGACCCTCTGCAACGACGCAATCAACGGACAGGAAATGCGTCGCCGACGCGTGTGGCACTCTCGCACGAGCGCGGCCAACGTGCTTTCGATGCGTTGCAGCTCCGAGAGACGCCGGCGCACGTCCTTCAGTTTCTGCTCCGCGATGACACGCGCATCCGCACAATGCAACCCGTCATCGAGCTTCAAGAACAGCGCAACTTCATCGAGACGAAAGCCGAGCGCCTGAGCGGTCTTGATGAAGCGCACACGGGCGAGATCCTCCTCTCCATACCGGCGTATGCCACCCGCGGGTTTGCGCGGTGTCCCGAGCAATCCGCGCCGCTGGTAGAAGCGAATCGTCTCCACAGTGACGGTCGCCGCGCGCGCGAGCGCACCGATAGTCATGGCAAATTCCATCTTCATTCCGCTTGACTCCGTACTTAAGTACGGCGCTAAGCTTAGCGCGGTGATGTGAAATGTGGAAAGAACCGCGATGAATGAAAAGAGGAACGGTGGCCCGATGCTGGCCGGCGCGGGCCTCGCCGCGCTGCTCGCCTCGGCCTGCTGCATCGGTCCGCTCGTCCTCGTGTCGATAGGGCTCGGCGGCGCGTGGCTGAGCAATCTTCAGGCGCTGGAACCCTATCGTCCGGTCTTCATTGGCGTTGCGCTGAGCGCGCTCGCGGTTGCCTACCGGCGCGTCTTTCGGCCGGCGGCCGCGTGTGCGCCGGGCGATATATGTGCGATCCCGCGTGTTCGGATCGCCTACCGAATTATCTTCTGGCTCGTCGCCGCGCTCATCGCGGTGGCGTTTGGATTTCCGTACCTCGCGCCGCTCTTTTATTGAGATACCGCCATGCGTAAAGTCGTTCTTGCCGTATTGCTCGTAGCCGCCCTGCCCTTGTCGGCGCCCGCCGCCCCACGAACCGTGACGCTGTCGGTTCCCGGCATGGATTGTCCTGTCTGTCCGATCACCATCAAGAAGGCGCTAAGCCGGGTAAACGGTGTCGCCAAGGTCGATGTCAGCGTCGAGAAGCACGAAGCGACGGTCACCTTCGACGATACCAAGACCAACGTCGAGGCGCTGCGAAACGCCACGGCGAACGCGGGCTACCCTTCGACGGTGAAGCCGTAATGGCGGCGGACGCGAAGCTGACGGAAATCGATCCCGCGCTCGGCTTGCTCGCGCCTTTCGCGAAGGTGACCAAGGGCACGACGGCGAGCATTAGCAGAATGCGCGAAACCGCGCTCTACACCGATGGCCACTTCACCGCGAAGACCAAGGTGCTGGCGGCAATGCTCTGGAGCATCTCGGCCCGGTGCGAGCCGTGCATCAACTACTACGCCGGCAAGGCCAAAGCACTCGGCGCGACGGACGAGGAAGTCGGCGAGTTCCTCGCCATCGCGAGCACCATGGGCGGGTGCGTGGGCGAGATGTGGGCGCTGAAGGCTTACGCGGCATTCACGGAGGGGACAACCGACGCTGCCGCATGCTGCCCATGAACGCACGTGCCGGCCAAGGAGCGAGCCATGGCAACAACGTATCAGCTTGTCGTTATCGGAACCGGGACCGCGGCGATGGTCGCCGCGACGCGCGTGCGCACCGCCGGCTGGCGCGTCGCGGTCGTTGATTTTCGCCCGTTCGGCGGCACGTGTGCGCTGCGCGGCTGCGATCTGAAAAAGATGCTCGTCGGCGGAGCGACGGCAGTGGATCATGCACGCCGCATGCGCGGCAAGGGCGTCGCCGGCGAATTCCATATCGACTGGCCGGCGCTCATCGCTTTCACGCGTGGCTTCACCGATCCTATCCCGGAAAAGCATGAGGAGCGCTACAGGGAGAAAGGCATCGATACGTATCACGGCCGAGCGCGGTTTACCGGGCGTCACACGCTCACCGTGGACGACGGCCACATATTGGAAGCCGAGCATATCGTGATCGCTACCGGCGCCGAGGCGGCCAAGCTCGGCATTCCCGGCGAGGAGCACTTGATCACGAACGAGGAGTTTCTGAGCCTCGAAACACTGCCGCATCGCATCGTATTGGTCGGCGGCGGCTACATCGCGGCCGAGTTTTCCCACATCGCCGCACGCGCCGGCGCGAAGGTAACGATCCTGCAGCACGGCGAGCGCCTGTTAAAGCACTTCGACCCGGACCTGGTCGATTGGCTCATGGAGAAATTTCGGGCGCTCGGCATCGACATGCGCACGCGCACGACGGTCGAAGCGATCGAACGAACCGAGACCGGCTACCGGGTGCGCGCGACCAGCGAAGGCCGCGACGTTGACGTCGACGCCGATTGCATCGTCCATGCAGCGGGCCGAGCGCCTGCCCTCGAAACCCTCGAGCTCGACGCCGCCGGCGTGGCGGTCGAGCGCGGCCGCCTCAAGCTCAACGAGTATTTGCAGAGCGTCTCCAACCCGGCCGTGTATGCCGCGGGCGACGCCGCCCAGATGGGGCCCCCGCTAACGCCGGTATCGAGCCACGACGCCAAGGTGGTCGCCGCCAATCTGCTCGAGGGCAACCGTCACAAGCCCGACTACAGCGGGGTGCCGAGTGTCGCGTTTACTATTCCACCGATCTCGGCTGTCGGCATAAGCGAGGCGCAGGCGCGTCGCCAGGGGATCAAGTTCCGTGTCAAAAGCGAGCAGGCATCCGGTTGGTTTACCGCGCGGCAAGCCGCGGAACCGACGTACGGCTTTAAGGTGCTGATCGACGAGGCGAGCGACCGCGTGCTCGGCGCACACCTGGTCGGGCCGCATGCGGACGAGACCATCAATATCTTCGCGCTCGCCATTCGTCATGGCCTTACAACCGCGCAGCTCAAGACAACGATGTTCGCCTATCCCACCGCTGCCTCGGACCTCGGATACATGCTGTGATGGAGTGCTTGCAGCTCGCCTCTGTGCTGTGGCGGCGTCCCACATCGGGTCGTATTCATCGTCAGCCGCGCGTTGAGGAAGCAGGCTTGAGCGGCGGCATAGTCTCTGCACCTACTGCTCGCGCGGCGGCTGCTGTTACCGCGCAACAGCTACCGTTTGCAGTTGTTCCGGTTATGGCTGGGGGCTAGAATCGCCTTATGGGTACGGTCCGACACATCCGCCCGCTTCAGTTACTGCGCCAACACCGGCGCGGCTTCGCGCTGCTAATGCTCGGCGTCATGATGATCTGGCTCGGGGCAGCCCTCGTACGCTGTCTTTTCGATATGCCGGCTGCGTCACCGGCCGCTAACGCGGCCATGGTCGATATGGGCTCCGAACCGGCGGTCGCCAGCATGGCGCCGTGCGCCGCCTGCACCATGGGAACCGAGTCGAGATCGCTGGACGATCTCGGCGTCATTCCCGCTAGCCCGAAACTGTGGTCCGTACTCGCGCTTGTCCTGGTCAGCGCGCTGCTCGCCGTTAATTTCCCGAAGCGCGTTCCTATCCCCCCACTGCCGCTGCTGCCGAAGCGACCACGCACCTTAAAGTTCTACGCCCTGCGTATTTGATCGACCGGTTCGAACGCGCCTAGCTCTTTGGCCATTTCGAACTGGAGGTCGTGATGTTTGTTTGTCTTTGCTGTCGCTGTTGGTTCGCGCGCGTAGTTAACGCCCGATCGACGCATTCCGTACGCGCCTGCGCTCCGCCGCTTTTGGCGCGACTCCTGTGTCCAAAACCCATTGGCGTTTCGAGGGCGGCCGGCCATGGGTACGCCTGATTCGCGAGGCGCCGTAAACCGTCTAGCGTGGAAGCTCGGCGTCGCGGGCGTTCTCATGTTCGCGTTCGCCGTTTTCGTGCTGCCGCCGCTCTACGACGCGGCTTGCCGGCTGCTCGGTCTCAACGGCAAGACGCTCAACGCCACACCGGCCATTGCCACCGCGCCGGATCGCCGCCGCGAGATGCGCGTTGAGTTTTTCGCGAGCGTTTATCAGGGCACGCCGTTGCAATTCGAGGCGCCGCGCCCGGCCGTGCGCGCGCTGCATCCCGGTGCGGTGATGGAAGTGACCTACCGCGCGCGCAATCTTTCCGACCAGGTGCTCTGGGCACAGGCGGTCCACAGCGTCGCGCCGGGCGCGCTCGCCCGCTACGTCAAAACCATCGCCTGCTTCTGTTTCGAAAAACAAAAATTCGCGCCCGGCGAGGAGCGCGTGTTTACGCTCGCCTTTTCGCTGTCGCCCGAGCTTCCGCCCGAGCACCACGTGGCGAGCTTCTCGTACACCTTTTTCAAGCTGCAAAACCCGCCGGAGCACCCGTCGTGAAGATCATTACCGCCCTCGTACTCGCGACTGTTGCCACGTGGGCGCACGCCCACCCGCTCAAAGCGGTCGAGTCGGCGCTGCACAAGGAGGAGCGCTACGCCCAATTCGTCGACGTCCAAGCCCCCGGCTTTAGTCTGGCCGATTCGGCCGACAGAGCCATCAGCCTCGTCGATTTCAAAGGAAAGGTCGTGGTGCTGAATTTTGTTTACTCCCGCTGCCAAGACGTCTGTCCCTTGCACATGGTCTTGATCGCCAAGCTCCAGTCCATGGTCAACACGGCGGGCATGCGGGACCCGGTGCGGTTCGTCACGATCGCCACCGACGAAGAGGACGTGCAATCGACGCGCGCCATCATGGCCGGCTATGCCAAGTCCTACGGCCTCGATACGCGCAACTGGCAGTTCCTTTACCGCACGAACGCGCAGCCGCCCGCCACGACGCGCCAGATCGCCCGGGCCTACGGACTGGAATTCACGCCCGCGGGCAAAGGCATGCAGATGCATGGAGTTGCGACCCATGTCATCGATCAGAGCGGAAGGCTCCGCGCCCGCTTTCACGGGCTCAAGTTCGAGCCGGTGCACTTGGTGTCCTATGTGAACGCGTTGGTCAACGATGATCACAGCAAGCACTAGTGCACCATGAAACGCAACTTTTCCCATCAACTAAGGAGAGCTGACATGCAACGCAAATGCACGAACGCCATACTTTTGGTCGCCACGCTGCTTATCGGCAACGGCGTGGCCTTCGCGTCCGAGAAAGAATCGAGCGCGCCGCCAGGAGATAGGCTCGGGCAAAACCGCATGCCGATGCAAGACGGCATGATGGGGCGCGCAATGATGGGCGGGGGCATGATGAACATGATGGGCATGATGGATCAGTGCCACCGGATGATGAGCGGCGGCACGATGGGCCACGGCATGACGCCGCAGCTCCCGCCCGGCAATGACAAGCTGCAACTGCAGATGCAGGCGGAAATCATGCAGCGCGTCGGCGAAATCGTCGCCAAGTACGCCAATAAAGTTAAGGACGACCAAGGGGGCACGCGGTGAGGGCAGTGCGCCACCTTCGGTCCGTCGTTTTTGATAAGCGCATCGCCCTGCTGCTGTTGCTCGGCCCGTTCGCGGTGTTCGGCGCTGTCATGGTCAACACGAAAGATCGCGCGCCACCGCAAATCCTCGCGCTCGCGGTGGGCGGCGATGGAACCACGCTCCTTGAGATGCGTGCCGACAAACTTTATCGCCGTGCGGCCGCCGACGGCGCTTGGGCGCAAGTACCGCTGCCCCGGGCGGTCGCGCCCTCTCGCATCACAGCGATCGCGGCGGTCGCGAAAAGCAGCGACGTGCTGTACCTGGCCGGCCAAGGCTTGGGCGTATGGCGCAGCGACAATGGCGGCCGCGATTGGGAGGCGCGCAATGATGGGCTGCCCAGCCGCGAGGCAATCGCCGTGACCGCGCACGCCGATCGGCCGGAGACGGTTTACGCCTATCTCGCCGGCAACGGGATCTTTCGCAGCGAAGACGCCGGGAAGCACTGGAAGCAGATGGACGGGGGGCCACGCGCGGCGCTGACCCAGTTCGTTCATTCGAACATGCCGGGCAGCATGCAGAGCGGTTGGCTCTTTGCGGCGACACGGACCGGGGTCGCCCGTTCCATGGATTGCTTTTGCGGGTGGTACGACGCCGGCGGGTTGAACGCCAAAGTCCACGCCGTCGCTTACGCGCCGAACCAGCCGCAACGCGTGTACGCGGCGACGGAAAAGGGGTTGTTCGTGAGCGTGAACGGCGGCGAGGAATGGCGGCGCGCGCAAGCGCCCGCGGGCAGCGTGACGGCGCTCGCGGTTGCACGGTCGGGGACGGTATACGCCGCGAGCGGCAGTAAGCTGTTCCGCAGCACCGACGGCGGGCAAACCTGGGAGCGAGTCGATGCGTAGCGCATTGTTGGCGAGCGCGATGGTGTTTGCCGGCGTTGCCGTTACGGCCCACGCCGCTAAAGAGGCTCTGCCACCGCTCGATCCGGCGCTCGCCGCGCAAGGCCGTTCCATCTACGCGCACCAGTGCGCATCCTGCCACGGCCCGCAAGGCGAAGGTGCGCCCCATTGGCAGGCGCGCAACGCGCAGGGCGAGCTTCCTGCGCCGCCCCACGGACCGCAAGGCCACACGTGGAAGCATTCGGATGCGATGTTGTATCGAATCGTACGCGAAGGCTGGCGCGATCCGTTCAACAAGACGAAGCGGCTCACCATGCCGGCGTTTCGCGACGTCCTCTCGCCGCGCGAAACGCGTGCGGTCATTACGTTCTTAAAAACGCTCTGGAAGCCCGAACAACGGCGCTTTCAGTGGGAGGAGAGCCGCAAGGAACCGTTTCCGCCGCAGACAAACCGAACCACACGACCCGCCGACGATCGGCCACCCCACGAGCACGGGAGATGAAAACACGATGAAGACAGAAACGCTAAACAAGGTGGCGGTGGCGGTGGTCGTCGCGGCCGTCGTCGTTGCGGCGGCGGCGCTCGTTATGGCCGTACGGCTTAGCGACCGCCCGGATGAAACGCGGGTCTTGCGGCTGATCGACGAGCGACTGGCCGAAACGCAACGCGGAGCCGCGCCGCTCGATGAAGCGAGAGTGATTGCGCTCATCGAGGAACGGCTGCCCGGTACTAAGAGCGCGGCCCTGTCCGACCGGGCACTCGACGCCCGCATCGAGAAAGGCATCGTCACCTTCGTCGAGAAACAACAGCGCGCCGAGCGCGAGCGGCCCAACCGGCTTGCGCAAGCCGCCCGGCCGGTCGGCAAAGATGATCACATCCGCGGCAACCCCAACGCCCCGGTCGCGCTGATCGAATACTCCGACTTCGAATGTCCGTTCTGCAAACGCTTCCATGCGACGGCCAAGCAGGTGGTCAACGAATCCAACGGCCAGGTGAAGTGGATCTACCGCCACTTTCCGATCGACGAGCTGCACTCGAAGGCGCGCAAGGAAGCGGCGGCGTCGGAATGCGCGGCCGAGCTCGGCGGCAACGAAGCGTTCTGGAAGTTCGCGGACCGGTTCTACGAGCTGACGCCCTCGAACAACCGAACCGATACCGACACGGTGCTGCCGCAAATCGCCCGCGAGATCGGGCTCGACGCAAAGCAATTTGCCGCGTGCCTGGCGAGCGGGCGGCACGACCGGCGCATCGAAGCAGACCGCCAGAACGCCGTGAATTCCGGCGGCAACGGCACGCCGTGGAGCATCATTGTGTCGAAACGCGGTAAGCAATATCCGCTCTCGGGCGCGCAGCCCTACGCCGCCGTCAAGCAACTCGTGGATCTTGCGCTGAGGGAAAAGTGAGCCATGAAGCGCTACTTGCACTGTCTGCGCATCGCATCGGGCCTGGTGTTCGCCCGTGCGTCGTACGTCGCGGCGGCGGCACTGCTCGCCCTCGTCGCGCTGCTGCTGGCGCTCTGGCTGCCGAACCTCGGGCTCATCGTCGACGTGTTCGGCAGCACGGACGTTCCGTTCACCGCCAAGCTCAACCTCGCGCTCAGCCTGCTCGGCGGCATCGCAACGAACTTCAGCGCGCTGTCCGCGGCCTACACCGTCGCGATCGCGGTTCTCTTCGGCGTTAACGCGGCGATGAGCGTGTACTCGTTCAACCGAAAGCGCGCGGCAGCGTCGTCGCCTATCGCGATCGGCGCGGGCGGCCTGGCGAGCGGGCTGCTCGGCATCGGCTGCGCCGCCTGCGGTTCACTGATCGGGGGAACCGCGGCGGCGTTCGTCGGCGGCGCGGGCGCGCTCGCCGTGCTGCCGCTGAAGGGCGCCGAATTCGGCCTCTTGAGCGTCGCGCTGCTCGCGGTTTCGCTGGGGTTCGTGAGCCGCAACATCGCCGAATCGGCGATCTGCCCGGCCGCGAGCACCGGCGCGCCCGATCGCCGGGAACCGGCGGTCACGAATCGATCAACCTGAGGAGAAAACCAACCATGCGTCTATCGAAAGCACCGCTGCTTGCGCTCTTGCTCGGCCTGGCCTTCCCGGCGTTCGCCGCCGGCACGTCCGCGCAGCTCTACATGAATCCGAATTGCGGCTGCTGCGGCGAATACGCGAAATATCTGCGCGCCCACGGCATCGCGGTCACCGAGATTCCCGTGCACAACCTGGCGCAGATGCAGGAGCAAAACGGGGTGCCCGAGCGGCTGGCCGGCTGCCACATCATGAAGATCGGCCCGTACATCTTCGATGGGCTCATCCCCGTCGACAGCGTGAAGCGCGTGCTGGCGGAACGGCCGCTCATCAAGGGGCTCACGCTTCCCGGCATGCCGGCGGGCGCGCCGGGCATGCCGGGCCCGAAGAAGGGACCGCTGCACGTCTACTACATCTCGAATGATACCCCGCCCAAAATTTACGCGACGTACTGACCCCATGCGACGCGCGCATTCCATCGCACGGTTGCTATTGCCCCTGGCGCTATTGCCGGCGTTGAGCGCCTGCGACAAGCCGGCGCAGCCAACGGTCGCCGACATCACCTTCGTGCCCGCCGCGCACGCCAAGACCACGCGGCACGCAAGCGGTTTTGTATTGTGGGACGCGCCGCGGTCCGTACCAGCGCTCGCCTTTCAAGGCAGCGACGGGCAGCCGCTCGGTTTGGATAAATTTCGCGGCAAGGTGGTGGTGTTGAACATCTGGGCCACGTGGTGCGGTCCGTGCCGCGAAGAAATGCCAACCCTCGACAACCTGCAGGCGAAGCTGGGCGGGCCCGATCTTGAAGTGCTGACCTTGTCCATCGATCAGGCCGGGCCGGAAGTCGTACGCAAGTTTTTCAAGGAAGTCGGCGTCAAACACCTGCGGCTGTACATCGACCCGACGGCGCAGACCTTAAACGTGCTCGATATCCTCGGTCTTCCGACAACGCTGCTGGTCGACCGGCAGGGTCGCGAGCTCGGCCGGCTCATCGGCGCGGCAACGTGGGACAGCCCGAAGATGATCGATTTCTTACAAGACGTTGTTAAACGGACCCAAGGAGATAAACCATGACCGACAGTACGAATGTTGCCGCTTCACCGCCACAGTCAGCGTGGCGTCGATGGTTCCAAGGCCGGCGCCGGTGGTTTGTCATCGGTGTCGCGGTGGTGATCGCCGGCTTATGGCTCGGTTGGGACTGGCTGGCGGCGATCGGCGCCCTGCCCGTCTTGGTCGCGCTCGCGCCCTGTCTCGCGATGTGCGCGCTCGGGCTCTGCATGCGCGGCGGCGCCAGCGGGTCGTGCGAGCAACCCGCGGCAAATCCTACGGGTCATCAGGGGAAGACATGACACGGACAACGGAACGCGGATATGGATCGGCGTCGTTCCGGCCCCGGTTGTGATCGGCACCATTTTGCTGCTCGGGCCGGCGGGGCGGATGTGACGATGTGTCAGGCAATGATGAGCGACAGCATGATGCAGGACGGCGCGCCGCCTGATCGACCGAGCCCACCATAGTGTTCGAGATCGCGAACATTGGGCTCGCAACGGCGCTGCTCGCCGGCGCCGTCTCGTTCCTGTCGCCCTGCGTTTTGCCGCTCGTACCGGGTTACGTGTCCTTTATCGCCGGACGCTCGATCGATGAGCTGCAGGCCCGCCGCGGGCACGAACGGCTGGCCGCGCTCGGCCTGAGTCTCGCCTTCGTGCTCGGCTTCTCGACCGTGTTCATCACGCTTGGCGCCAGCGCCACCGCCGTCGGCCGACTGCTGCTCGCCTATAAGCAAGAAGCGAACATCATCGGCGGCGCCATCGTTATCGTGTTCGGTCTCTTCATGACCGGCCTGCTCAATTTGCGCTGGCTGCACCTCGATCTGCGCTGGCTGCATCGACTCAAAGGGACCGGGGGCGGCCCGCTATCCGCGTATGTTCTGGGACTCGCCTTCGCCTTCGGTTGGACGCCGTGCATCGGCCCGATTCTCGGCAGCATTCTCACGGTCAGCGCGTCCCATGCCGATGTAACAAGCGGCATCGGTCTGCTCGCGGTTTATTCGCTCGGGCTCGGTCTGCCGTTTCTGCTGACCGCGCTTTTCGTCGATCACTTTCTCGCACATCTCAAAACCTTGCGACGTTGGAGCCGGCCGATCTACATCGGCAGCGGCGTCCTGCTGGTGCTCGTCGGCATTCTCATGGTCACCGGCCGACTGACGGCGCTCGCGTACTGGCTGTTGAACTTGTTTCCGGTTCTCGGACGAATCGGGTAATGCGCATGCCCCACCATATCCGACGCTCCCATAAGCTGGACGTGACTCGAATGGATTTGCCGCCGCTCACCCGGTTCGATCTCCACCGCCTGCTACGCCCGGTGCGCGGCGGAGCCCGGGTCGAGCCTTCCCGCCGGCGCAGCGAAGCTGCGGGGAACTCTCGTTTTCATCCCCCGCTTTCGTCCTTGACCTTGTCGGAGCGGGCAGGTTCAAGCTCGAGTTCCGTTCGCCCGAGGAGTCGCACGACATGACCGAACCGTCGAACCGAGCGATTCGAACGCGCTTACGTTCCGTCGGGGTCGGTTTCGCGGCTGGCGCGCTGCTCGTGCTGGTCGCCGGCCTGTTGATCCGCTATCAAACGCGCGGCGTCGCGACCTCCGAAGATGCGTCGTCGGGCTCGAGCTATCAAGGCAGCAGGCTCGACGCTAAACCGGCCGCCGATTTTCGTTTGACCGACCAGCGTGGGATGTCTGTTTCGCTCGCGCACCTCCGGGGTAAAGTGGTCGTGCTCACCTTGCTCGATCCCGACTGCACCGATATCTGCCCCCTCTACGCCTACCAGTTCCGCCTGGCGCATCAGGCGCTGGGCGCCGACGCCGTCAAAGTCGCCTTCGTGGCATTCAACGCGAATAACAAGAAAACCACGGTCGACGACGTGATGGCGGCGACCAAGAAGTGGGCCATGGAACAGGTTTCGGAATGGTATTTTCTAACCGGCACGCCCGCGGCGCTGAAGGCGGTATGGGCCGCCTATGGCATGCACGCTTCGGGCGATCCGAAGCCGGGCAAACCCGATGAGCTGCAGCACTCGCCGACGGTGTTTGTCATCGATCAGGCGGGACAGCGGCGCTGGTACCTCTCCACGAGCTTTGAAGGCGCCCCGCCGCTCAATACCTTATTAGTGAACCACGTAAGGGCGCTATTGGAGGAGGAACACTGATGGAACACCGGCGAGGGAAGTCAGCGAGCGCACCGGCGGAAAGCGCGGGCCCGTGGCCCCGCGCGGCGGCACAAGCAGGAGCGGCGTTCCGCTGGCTGATCGTTCTCGCGGTGATCGGTTTCTGGGGGTGGCTGTTCCTGGCGCAAGTGTCGATGCCGCGAATGAGCTACAGCCTACCCTTCGACGCATGGTACGGGCACTGGCGGGAAGCGGCTATCGCGAGCGCGGTTTTCCTCGCGTTCGTTTTGGGGCTGGTCTGGCCCCGCGGGCCGGCTGAGTGGCGCAATGCCGGCATGTACTCCGCGTTCCTGATCTCGCTGTTTGTGGAGATGTTCGGCGTTCCGCTGACGATCTTTCTGGTGGCGCCGCTCCTCGACGTTCCCGTGTTCGCGTTCGGCCTGAATGAGAGCCACCTGTGGGCTTATCTGCTCGATCGCGCGCACGCCCTGCCGATCGACCGCGGTGTCTACTGGGTCATGACGACCAGCGTCGCCCTGATCGCTGTCGGCATGGCGCTGGTCGCGGTCGGCTGGGCGCAGGTGTACGGGCGGCGCTACTGGCTGGTGACGACGGGTATCTACCGCATCGTGCGTCACCCGCAGTACCTCGGGCTGATCCTCGTGATCGTCGCGTTCAATATCCAGTGGCCGACGATTCTGACATTGCCGATGGCCCCGGTGCTCATCGTCATGTACGTGCGCCAGGCGCGCCGCGAGGACCGGCGGCTCGAACACCGCTTCGGCAACCATTTTCACCGCTATGCCGCCCGCGTGCCGGCGTTCATCCCGCGGCTTCCGTGGCGAAGCGCACGCACGCAGCGGACCGAGAGCTTTGAGTGAACCCATGACCAAGCTTGCAACCGGATAGCGATGCGTACTACGGATCGAGAATCGTGAAATTGAAACACGAAACCGACGCGGCCCCGAGCCGCGATGCCGCGGTCCGACGGCGCGGCCAACGGCTCGTGTTCGCCATCCCGCTCTTCGCGTTGATCGCGCTCGCGGCGTTCCTCGCCGTGGGCCTGGGGCGCGATCCCCGCCTGATCCCGTCGCCGCTGATTGGCCGGCCGGTTCCCGCGTTCGATTTGCCGCCTGTGCAGGGGCGGTCGCTCGGCCTCGCCAGCCGCGACCTCAAGGTCGAGGTATCGCTCGTCAACGTGTTTGCGTCCTGGTGTGTCGCGTGCCGCGAGGAGCATCCGCTGTTCATGCAGCTCGCGCGCGACCGCGTGGTGCCGATTCACGGGCTCAACTACAAGGACCGGCCGGCGGACGCCGAGCGCTGGCTCAACGAGATGGGCGACCCCTACACCCGCACCGGTGCCGACCTCGACGGGCGCGTCGCCATCGATTGGGGCGTCTACGGCGTGCCGGAGACCTTCGTCATCGATCGCGCGGGACGCATCGCGTATAAACATATCGGCCCGGTGAATCCCGACGTGCTGAACAATAAGATCCTGCCGCTGATCGAAAAGCTGCGTGAATGACTATGAATATCTCACGCCGAACGTTTCTGCGCGCCGCCGCCGGCATCGGTTTGTCCGCCGCCGCGCATCCCTGGCCCTTGGGAGCCGAGACACGGAGCAAGGTTCGCGAATTCCGACTCCGCGCCGCGCCGGGCCACGCGCCGCTGCTCGGCGCCGGCCATCCGCAAACTGCGGTGTGGGCGTATAGCGGACAAGTGCCCGGTCCGGAAATCCGCGTGCGCCAGGGCGACCGCGTTCGTATCCAGGTCGAGAACCGGCTGCCCGAGGAGACGACGGTTCACTGGCACGGTATACGCGTCCCGAACGCCATGGACGGCGTGCCGTACTTGACGCAGAAGCCGATTGCGCGCGGCGCGACGTTCCGCTACGAGTTCGACGTGCCGGACGCGGGCTCGTACTGGTATCACCCGCATTTTCGCAGCTACGAGCAGGCGGGCCGCGGCCTGTACGGGCTGCTGATCGTCGAAGAGCGCGATCCGGTACCGTTCGATCGCGATATCGCCTGGCTGCTCGGCGACTGGCGGCTCGATCGCGAGGCGCAAATCGTCGACGACTTCGACAACCGCATGGACGCCGGCATGGCCGGGCGCATCGGCAACCTGGTGACCATCAACGGCCGATCCGCGGCGCCGCTGCGGGTGCGCGCCGGCGAGCGCGTGCGGTTGCGGCTGTACAACTCCGCCAATGCGCGCATTTTCGGTCTGGTCTTCCGCGGTCACCGGCCGCTCGTCATCGCAATCGACGGACAGCCGGTTGAGCCGCACGCGCCGGCGAACGGCAGAATCATCTTGGGTCCCGCGATGCGGGTCGATCTCATGCTGGACATGACCGGCGCTCCGGGCGAGCGGTTCGCGGTGCGCGACACGTTCTACCCCATGCGGGCTTACAGCGTGGGCGAGATCGTTTACGCCGACGAGCCACCGCGGCGGCAGCGCCCGCCGGGGCCGCCGCCGCGCCTCCCGCCGAACCCGATCCCGGAGCCCGCTGTCGAGAAGGCCGAGCGGCACACGATCGCCTTCGGCGGCGGCATGATGGGCGGCGCGGACGGCGGCGGTATCTGGACGGTCAACGGCAAAAGCGCGAGCGGTCATGCGCATGAGCCCTTTCTGCGCCTCAAGCGCGGAAAGTCCTACGTGCTGGCGATGCACAACAACACCGCCTGGCATCACCCGATTCACCTTCATGGATATACGTTTCGCGTGATGGCGCGCAACGGCCGCCCGACCCGGTTCCGCGAGTGGCAGGACACCGTGTTCATGGATCCCGACGAGAAAGTCGAGATCGCGTTCGTCGCCGACAATCCCGGCGACTGGATGATCCACTGTCATATCCTGGAGCACATGCAGACCGGGTTAATGGGTGTTATCCGTGTGAGTTGAACAACCGCAACGAAGGAGAAGCAGATGAAGATGAAAGCACTTGTAATCTTGCTTGCCGCCGTCGCATTCGGCGTCGCTGGCGCCGCTGCCCAGGACCGTCCTATGGAGCAGGACCGCCCGGCGCAGCAGGATCGCCCGCGGGGGCAGGACGGCATGATGGGGCAAGGTGGGATGATGGGCCAGGGCGGGATGATGGGGCAGGGACAGCGCCGCATGCCGAACCTCAAGGAGCTGCCAGCCGAGCGGCTGGTGAAGTCGGTACGCTACTGCGACCGCAAATACTTCGTCACTAACACGGCCGGCGATGTGTTGGAGTTCAGGGATTTCGACCTGCGCTTCAAAACCGACGCCGGCGACCAGGGGCCGCGCCGTGGCGCGCCGGCGCTGCTGCCGGCCGGCATGATGGGCGATCGGGCGTTTTTGATTTTCTCGGATCCCGGCGACATCAGTAGATACATCGAGAAAAAATGCAGCGGATAAGCGCTGCCATACCGGCGCTACGCATGGGAAGCGGGCTTCACCGCGCGATACGTGAGGCCTCGCGGAGCCGGTCACGCACTGCAGCGGAGATGGTCGATCGTGCGAAGCTGAGCGCTCGGCGCTTTGGCGAGGGGGCCATCAATCAGGCCCGGCCAGTGGCATCACGTTTGCGAAAACCCTAGCACGAAATGGGTCTCGTGCCGAACCGGAGCGGGCCTTGGGACGCGCAACGCGTTCATCGGCGACCGGCGTGCACAGGGAGGTTTTGTTTGGGGTAGACGTTTCGAACTGTGGAGGTTGTCATGGATATCAAGCATGTCATTGCCATCTTCCCGCGCGATCGGCTCGAGGCGGTCGAGCAAAGGCTGCAGCGGATCAATGTCGAGCGCGTCGATGTCTGCAAGGTCAGGGGATACGGCGAGTATCGCAATTTCTACACGCGGGACTGTATGGTCGACGAAGTGAGAATGGACATCTTCACGTGGCAGGACGAAGTCGACCGTATCACGGCGGCGATCATGGACGGCGCGCATACGGGTGCGCCCGGCGACGGCGTCGTCGCCGTCGTCCCGGTAGAAAAGTTCTTTTTGATCCGCACGCGCGCCGAGGCGACCCCCGAACAGTTCTGGCCCAAGGACGCGGGAGGGACATCGGCATGAAAAACGCGGCGGTTCTGACCACGGCAAGCGATCCTGTTTGCGGCATGACGGTGAATCCGTCAACGGCCGCGCAGCGCGCGGAACACGCCGGCGTCACCCGTCATTTTTGCGGTGCAGGTTGCGCCGCCAAATTCCGCAAGGATACGGCTGCGCCCTGCCGAAGTGCGGCATGGCGCTCAAGCCGGCCGCACCTGCTGCTGCGCATCCGCGCCACGGCGGCACCACGACACGAAGGAGGATAGGATGACCCGCTCCTGGCAGCACATTCTTCTCGCGTCCGCTTTTCTTATGGCGTCGCCGGTATCCGCCGCCGGCGATCCCGAGAAAGGCGCGCAAGCCTACGGTGTTTGCGCCGGATGCCACGCGCTCGAACCCGGTCGACACTTGAGCGGCCCGAGCCTCGCGCGCATCTACGGCCGCAAGGCGGGAACGGTGGAAGGGTTCGTACGGTATTCGAAAGCCCTTAAACAATCGAAGATCGTCTGGGATGAGAAAACGCTCGATGCCTGGATCAAGAAGCCGGACGCGCTGATCCCCGAGAACCTGATGCCGTTTCCCGGAATCCCGGATGCGCAGGCACGCGCCGATCTCGTGGCGTTCCTCAAGAACGCCGGAGCCAAAGGCGGAACCGCCGGCGCACCGGCGGAGGGAAAGAGGCAGACGCCGGACCTGCCACACCTCAAGCAGGCTCCCGCCGAAAATCAGGTCAAGGCGATACGCTATTGTCGCGATTCCTATTTCGTCACGGTCGCAACCGGCAAAGTCTTACCGTACTGGGAATTCAACTTGCGCCTGAAAACGGACTCGAGCGCGAATGGTCCGGCGAAAGGCAAGCCGGTACTGACCGGCGCCGGCATGCGCGGCGACCGCGCCTCGATCGTATTCGCGAACCCGGCGGAGATCAGCCGCTTCGTGCAGCAACGCTGTGAGTAGCGATGGCTGGCGGCGTGCTGCCGGACCTGTAATAAGGTGCGACAAAACGCCGCACGCCTCGCTACACCCATTGCGTAACAATACTCATCCGCTTTTTCCAACTCTAAGACGGAGGTGAACGATGGTGCTGCTCGTCATTTCTAAACGGCAGTTGGCTTGCGTAGCGGCGCTCGCGCTGCTGCCGGCGATCACCTGGGCGGATCATCGGGTCGGGGTTTTCGGCCCAAGCGCAGGCGGTCCGGTGGTAACGCCGACGGCGAATACACTGCCCGCCGGCAACTGGAGTCTCGGTATCTACAACGAATATCGACGTTTCGATACGCCAAACCGAAATGCGCTACAGGCACAAGCCGCCGCGGAGGGCGGTCACGTGCACAGCCTGCGCGATCTTTGGTCGCCCTCGCTCGCCGTCTCCTACGGGCTCGATGATCGCGTTACGCTGGCGGCTGCGTTGCCCTATGTGAAGCGAAGCGGTCTCCAAGAGGCCCACGTACACGCCAGCGGAACCACCGGGGTGCATGAACTGGGCGACTCGGCGGGACTCGGGGATATCAGCCTTACCGGGTACTGGCGCTTCTGGGAGAACCGCCGTGGCAGCGCGGCCGCGTTGAGTTTCGGCACCTTTCTGCCGACGGGCGCGACGGACGAGCGCGACGAAGAAGGCGAGCGCCTCGGCACCGAGCACCAACCGGGCAGCGGCGCCTGGCGGCCCTTTGCCGGCGTGACGGTTAGCCGCGAGCTGGCCGCGCTCGGATGGCACGCTCACCTGCGTTACACCTGGGCGACGGAAGGCGCGCAAGAGACGGACTTGGGGGATAGGATCGATTACGGCGTGGCGCTCAGCTATCGGCTCACGGGGACAACCGAACAACCGGCGCCCCACGAACATGGGCCGGGTGCAAGCGACCACCATCACCAAGACGATGAACACCTGCAGTGGGATCTGTTGCTCGAGCTCAACGGCGAATACCAGCGGCCGCAGCGGATCGGCGGCATGGCGGAAGGCGGGAGCGAGCGCATCGTATATCTGGCTCCCGGCTTGCGGGCTACCGGAAACAGCGGTTGGACGGCGGCGTTGTCGCTCGGCGTGCCCGTAAGCCAACAGGCCGGAGCAGGTCACATCGAGACGGACTGGCGTGCGCTGGCGACGGCGGGCTATGCGTTCTAGCTGTATCAGCGGCTTGCCGCGAGGGGTTGGCAGTTCCTCTATCGCGTTAGGACGGCCTCCGATCAAGGATAACGGCCGATAACTCGTCGAAGCAACTTGCTCCATGCCGATCGGCATTTTAAAAGAGATCGAATTCCCAGAATGAACTATTCTGATGTCGCCCTTGGCTGTCATCCCAACGTTCGGGGAACCTACTATTCATATGCCGCTCTAACCACGCTAGTATACCGACAATCGAACGATAATGAGGTTACCGTACCGTAGCGCGGAAGCGTATTACGCTCCGGTTTGTATAGCGGAATATGAAGAAGAATAGTAAGCAAGCGCGCATTGGCCTGGTGTTGGCGATTTCGCTCATGATGGCGGTACAGCCGGCCTGGGCAGGCGTTTGCGCTATATCCGCGTCGTTACCGGCTTGTGGTCAGGACGGACACGAGTCGCACTCGCACGATGCTTCGACTGCATCCCAGGACAGCGCTACGAACGAACACTTCGGCGCCGGCGGAAAGCAGCCGGCGTCGCAGCACGGCGGATTGAGCTGTCCGGCGTCGGCCGGCTGTGCCTTGGCCGTGCTCGTGCTGCCGCAATCGCTCTTGTCTCACTGCATTCCTCCCGCGTCCTCTGTGCCCCTGTACACCGCCGATGGTATGACGTCGGTGGACGGCCCGCCGCCCTTCCGACCTCCAATCGCCTAGCGAAACGTCAGACCGGGCGTTTGCCCGGATAACTTTCGTTTACCTATTTTTTCCGCCTGGAGGTTGTTATGCACACCAAGCTTTTGCTGTGGGCGTTTGCCGCCCTTTCCATTGTTACGTTCGCCTATGCCGCCGACTCGAAGTCCGAGATGGGCGACTGCAAACACCCCTGCCCAATGATGTCGGATAGTTCCAAGATGGACAACATGCACCAGGGAATGGGCATGGACGATAACAAAAAAATGGACGACATGCCCAAAGGCATGGACATGGGCAACAAGAAGAAGGCCGGACAGGAATATTCGACCAAAGGTAAGGTCGTCGCGGTTAAAGATTCCGGTATCGCCATCGCCCACGAGCCGGTGCCGGCGCTCAAGTGGCCGGCCATGTCGATGGACTTCGGACTTGCCTCGCCCAACTTGGCGAAGGACGTAAAGCCGGGCGACAGCGTGTCGGTCCGGTTCGTGGAGCGCAACGGCAAGTACGTCGTGACTCAACTCACGAAGGCCAAATAAGTGACTGGCGCAGACGATGTCGCTTTACCGATTTACGGTAGGGCGACGTCGGCTGCCGAGAGGTGAATCATGCGTACTACCGTGCTCCTCGCCGGCGCAGGACTGACTTACGTCCTGTGCTCTGCCGCGATCTCGTCTGAACCTAATACGGAACCGCTCACGCTCGAAGAGGTGGCGGGGCTCGCGCTCGAACACCAGCCTAACCTCGACGCCTATGCAAAAGCGTCCGATGCGGCACGCGAAGCGGCGGTGGCCGAATCGAAGCTGCCGGATCCGCAGCTGAAGTTCGGAGTGCAAAACGTCCCCGTTAACGGCGAAGGCGCGTATCGCTTAAATCGCGAAGACATGACCATGGTCGCGGTCGGTGTCATGCAGGAAATCGTGCGCCAGCCGGTGCGAGCCGCGGCCGCAAACCGCATGCAGGCCGAGAGCGAGCAACTGCAGGCCGAGCGTGCGGCCGAAGCGCGCCGCGTGGTGCGCGATGCCAAGCTCGCCTGGGTCGACGCCTACGACGCCGCTAAGCGTGCGTCGCTCTACGCGCGCATGGCGACCGAGCTCGCCGCCGAACGGAACATCGCCCTAAAACGCATTCCGTCCGGCGCCGCGGAGACGCGCGATTTGTTTCAACTCGACACCCTGCTCGCGATGACGAACGACAAGCGTCTCGCGACGGAAAACGCCGCGCGTAAGGCGCAAGCGCAGTTGTCCCGATGGCTCGGCCCCTCCGCCTTTCGGCCGTTGTCGGAAGAACTGCCGGAGCCACGCTTTCCGGAAACCAAGGCGTCTCCATCCGGGGAGGGTGCGCTTATTGCACATCCGCAACTCGCCGCGCTGCGCAAGACCGAAGATGTCGCCCGTTTCGAGGTCGAACGCGCACGCGCCGAACGCAGCCCGAACTGGAGTTGGGAGCTTATGTATGGCAAGCGCCAAGACGATCGTTCGGACCTGGTGACGTTGCAGTTTGCCCTGCCGTTGCAATGGAACCGAGCGAACCGCCAAGACCGCCGGCTGGCCGAGAAGCTCGCGCTCGCCGCTCGCGCACAAGGCCTTACGCGCGATCGGGAACGTGAGTTGAACGCGGAATTCGCCGCGGCGCTTGCCGACCGCGACACCGCGGAAGCACGCGAGCGCGAACATCTCGAACGATTAATCCCCGCGGCGCGGGCGCGGCTTGAGACCGCGCGGGCTGGCTATGCCGCCGGGAAGCTCGCGCTGGCGACCGTGTGGGAAGCACGCCGGGGTGTGCTCGATGCGGAAATGGAACACTGGATGATTCGAAGCGACTTGCTGCGTGCCGCGCTGCGGCTCGAGTACCTGTTAGGGGGACAAGAACAATGACACGCAAGGGAATTTCGGTAATCGCCGTCGCGGCGCTCGTTATCGCCGGCGCGATTGGCGCGTGGCTT
The DNA here is from genome assembly GCA_021323795.1 of Acidiferrobacteraceae bacterium. Taxonomy (GTDB): domain Bacteria; phylum Pseudomonadota; class Gammaproteobacteria; order Acidiferrobacterales; family Sulfurifustaceae; genus JACQFZ01. Next base: position 42,240 of record JAJPKH010000306.1, read on the forward strand.
ATTTGGGCCGGCGCGCCGGCCGGCTCCTTGGCGGGGCCGTCCAAGGGCGAGAACGTTGACGGTGTCGTGCAGGATGGCTCGGGCAAGCGGGTACTTTACTGGCATGACCCGATGGTGCCGGGACAGAAGTTCGACAAACCCGGCAAGTCGCCATTCATGGACATGCAGCTCGTACCGAAGTACGCCGGTGAAGGGAACGGGGAAAGCGGCATCAAGATTTCCGCGGACGTCGCCCAGAATCTCGGGGTGCGGATCGGGAAGGCCGAGATCACCGCGCTTGGGAACGATCTGCAAGGACTCGGAACGGTGACGTTCGATGAGCACGATATTCGCTCCGTGCAAACGCGCACAGGCGGCTTTATCGAACGGCTTTATGTGCGCGCGGTTGGCGACACGGTGAAGGCCGGCCAAAAGGTGGCCGATGTCTATTCACCGGACTTGCTAAGCGCCCAACACGAGTTGCTCGCACTCACCACGCTTAACGGAGTGCCCGATCTCGATGCGTTGAAGGCGGCGGCGCGCGAACGCTTACGCTTGCTTGGCATGAACGATGCCGAAATCACGGCGGTTGAAACGGCTGGCACAGCACGTCGCAGTGTCGGTGTTTACTCCCCGGTCGCGGGCATCGTGCAAGAGCTTGGCATGCGCGAAGGCGCCCAAATGATGCCCGGCCAAACGCTGTTGCAAGTGGCGGGCCTCAACCGCGTCTGGGTAGTGGTCGATCTGCCGGAGCGCGAGCTCGGGCGTGTACGAGTGGGCCAGACCGCGACGATCCGGTTCACCGCCCTGCCCGAGGCAGCCTTCAGCGGCAAAGTGGAATATGTCTATCCGAAGCTCGATCAAGCGGCGCGCACCGGGCAGGTCCGCATTCAACTCCCGAACCCCAAAGAGGTCCTCCATCCTGGTATGTACGCGCAGGTCAATCTCGTGACCCAGAAGCGAGAGACCTTAACCGTGCCCTCCGAAGCTGTCATCACGACAGGCACGCGGGCAGTCGTCATCGTGCGTGAGAACGGCGCGTTTCGACCGGCCGACGTGAAAACCGGCGTCGAGACGGACGGACGCACCGAGATCCTTGCGGGTCTCAAGACCGGCGAAGCAGTCGTCTTGTCCGGGCAGTTCCTGATCGATTCGGAAGCCTCGCTCAAGGGCGTGCTCGCGCGCCTGAGTGCGCGAGAGGCGGCCGCTGCCGCACCGAAGCAGGACGTCGCGAATGCAACGGTGTCGAGTACCGCGGTCGTAAAAGAAGTCGATCCTACCAAAGGCACCGTGACCCTCTCGCACGGGCCGATCCCGGCGATGCAGTGGCCGGCGATGACCATGGGCTTCAAGCTGCGCGATCCGAAAGCGGCCCAGTCGCTCAAGCCCGGCGCCGAGGTCAGCTTCGAGTTGAAGCGGCAGCCCGAAGGCGACGACTACGTCATCGAGTCGATCAAGGAGGCCGGCAAATGATCGCGGCGCTCATTCGTTGGTCGATCGGCAATCGCCTGTTGGTGCTGCTCGCCGCGGTGCTCATCACCGCCTGGGGCATTTTCAGCATGCTGCGCACGCCGCTTGACGCCATCCCGGATCTCTCGGACGTGCAAGTGATTATTCGAACGACGTATCCCGGGCAAGCGCCGCAGATCGTCGAGAACCAAATCACCTATCCGCTGACGACCACGATGCTATCGGTGCCCGGCGTCAAAGCGGTACGCGGTTATTCCTTCTTCGGCGATTCGTTCGTGTACATCTTGTTCGACGACGGCACCGATCTCTACTGGGCGCGCTCGCGCGTGCTCGAGTATCTGAACCAAGTGGCCGGCCGTTTACCGCGCGGCGCCACCCCGTCGCTCGGTCCGGATGCAACCGGGGTCGGCTGGGTGTACGAGTACGCGTTGGTGGACCGCACAGGGCAGAACGATCTTGCCCAACTGCGTGCGTTCCAGGATTGGTTTCTGAAATACGAGCTCAAGACCATCCCGAACGTCGCCGAGGTCGCCACGATCGGTGGCATGGTGAAGCAATACCAAGTACAGGTCGATCCTGACCGCCTGCGCCTCTATCGGTTGTCGCTCGCGAAAGTGACGGGCGCTATCCGGGCGGCGAACAGCGAGACGGGCGGGTCGGTCTTGGAGCTTGCCGAAGCCGAGTACATGGTACGCGCGAAAGGCTATCTGCAGTCGCTCGACGACTTTCGGCGCATCCCGCTCGGCGTCTCGCCGACCGGTACACCGATTCTCCTGGGCGATGTGGCACGGGTTCAGTTGGGACCCGAAATGCGCCGCGGCATCGCCGAGCTCGACGGCGAAGGTGAGGTCGTCGGCGGTGTGATCGTGGTCCGTTCCGGCCAGAACGCGCTCAAGGTCATCGACGCCGTGAAGGCAAAGCTTGAAACACTGAAAAAAAGCCTGCCGCCGGGCGTTGAGCTGGTTACGGTCTATGATCGCTCGAGCCTCATCAACCGGGCCGTGGAGAACCTCTGGCACAAGTTGGCCGAGGAATTCATCGTTGTCGCTTTGGTGTGCATGATCTTCCTGCTGCACCTGCCCTCCGCCTTCGTCGCGATTGTTGCGCTGCCGCTCGGCGTGCTCGCGAGCTTCATCGTCATGCACTATCAGGGCATCAACGCCAACATCATGTCGCTCGGCGGTATCGCGATCGCCATCGGCGCCATGGTCGACGCCGCCATCGTCATGATCGAGAACGCGCACAAGAAGCTCGAGCAGTGGCGCAAGGACAACGGCGAGCCGGCCGCGGCACAGCACGTGCGCCTCATTGGTGACGCAGCGGTTGAGGTCGGACCGGCACTCTTCTTTTCGCTGCTCATTATCACGTTGTCGTTCATTCCAGTATTCACGCTGGAAGCCCAGGAAGGGCGGCTGTTCGCGCCGCTGGCCTACACCAAGACGTATGCCATGGCGGCGGCGGCCGGACTTTCGGTCACGCTGGTGCCGGTGCTAATGACGTTCTTCATCCGCGGCCATATCCGCGGCGAAGATCAGAATCCGCTCAACCGCTGGCTGATCAATGCCTATAAGCCCGCGCTCGCCTGGGTATTGCGTCGCCCGCGCACCACGCTCGCGATGGCGCTCATCGCCATTGCCATCACGATCGTACCGCTGCTTCGAATCGGCAGTGAATTCATGCCGCCGCTTGAGGAAGGCGATCTCCTCTACATGCCGACGGCGCTGCCCGGCTTATCGGCCTCAAAGGCGACGGAGATACTGCAATTGACCGACCGGCTCATTAAGACGGTGCCGGAAGTGCAGTCCGTCTTCGGCAAGGCCGGACGCGCCGAAACGGCAACCGACCCGGCGCCGCTTGAGATGCTGGAAACGACGGTGCAGCTCAAACCGAAAAGCCAATGGCGAGCGGGCATGACGACCGACAAGATCATCGCTGAACTCGATGCAAGGCTACAGATTCCGGGCATGGCGAACGTCTGGGTGCAGCCGATTCGCAACCGCATCGACATGCTTGCGACCGGCATCAAGAGCCCGGTCGGCATCAAGATCGCGGGCGCGAATCTGCAGACGCTCGAGAAGCTCGGGCAGGAAGTCGAGCGCGTCGTGAAAACAGTGCCGGGCGCCTCCTCGGTGTTGGCCGAACGCGTGACCGGCGGGCGCTACATCGATCTCACGATCGACCGCGTGGCGGCGGCACGTTATGGGCTCAATGTCATGGACGTGCAAGACGTGGTGGCGACCGCGATCGGCGGCGAAAACATCGGGGAGAAGCTCGAGGACCTGGCGCGCTTTCCGATCAACGTGCGCTTTCCGCGCGAGCTGCGTGATTCGGTGGAGAAGCTTCGCTCGCTCCCGCTCGTCACGGAGAGCGGCGCAACGGTGCCGCTGGGAGCGATTGCGGAGATCAAGACGGTCGATGGCCCGCCGATGATTAAGAGCGAGAACGCACGTCCGTCGCTTTGGGTGTATGTCGACGTGCGTGACCGCGACTTGGTCGGCTTCGTGCGCGAGGCGCAAAGCAAGGTCGGACAAGAGGTGCAATTACCCGCGGGCTATTCTGTCGCGTGGTCCGGGCAGTTCGAGTACTTCGAGCGTGCAGCGAAGCGGCTCGCTTGGGTGGTTCCGGCGACCATCGGCATTATCTTTTTGCTGCTGTTTCTTGTCTTCAAACGCGTGGAACCGACGCTGCTCATCCTCGGCACGCTGCCGTTCGCGCTCGTGGGGGCCGTATGGTTTCTCTATCTGCTCGGCCACAACTTCTCCATCGCGAGCGGCGTCGGCGTGATTGCGCTCGCCGGGCTCGCGGCCGAGTTCGGCGTCGTGATGCTGGTGTATCTCGATAATTCGATCGGACGCTTCCGCGCAATGGGACGTCTGAAGACGCAAGAGGATGTGCATGAAGCCTTGATCGATGGGGCTGCCCTGCGCGTGCGGCCGAAGGCGATGACGGTCGCCGTCATCCTCGCCGGCTTGGTGCCGATCCTGATCGGCACCGGCGCCGGCTCCGAAGCCATGCAACGCATCGCCGCGCCGATGGTCGGCGGCATGTTGACCGCACCACTTCTGTCCTTGTTTGTCCTGCCGGCGTGGTATGCCTTGCGCTGGCGCAAGACGATAGCAACGCAATCAGAGGAGGAACCGCATTTCATCCCGCTTAAAAGCCACGGAGACTCACGATGAACACGACCACGACGACATTCGCACCCGTTAGTTGGTGGCAACGACTCGATCGCCGTTACCGTTTGTTGATCATTGCCGCCCTCGTCGTCGCGGCCGGACTCTGGCTCGGCTGGGAATCGCTCGCGGCACTCGGCGTGCTGCCGCTGTTGCTGTCGCTCCTTCCTTGCCTAGCCATGTGCGCGCTCGGCCTTTGCATGCGCGGCCGTGACGGGGAGTCGTGCCACAAGACGACGGAGAAGTCCACTGCTAAGGAGGGAACATGACGCGCCAGGGCGAGCGCTGGATATGGATCGGCGTGGTCGTCCTGTTGCTCGCCATCGGTGCGGTGGTCTTCGCCGGCCCTGCCGGCCAGATGCTCCGCCATTGCGCCGAAATGATGGGACAGACGCCAGCCAATGAGGTAGCGACGGTAACGCGCCTTACGGATGTTGGCCCGAGGACGACGCTATGACACGCACGTTCCGATTCGTCAGCTTCGCGCGCTGGTATTTCGGCCTGCTCGCATTTCCGGCGCTTCTCGTCGCCGCACCGCCGCTGCTCCACCACGTGCATGGATTGGCCTTCAGTCCGGATGGTGGCCAACTCCTCATCCCCTCCCACTTCGGACTTGCCGTCTACAGCAACGGGCGCTGGACGAAAGCGCCGGGTCCCGCACACGACTACATGGGCTTCGCGGCGACCAAGAACTACGCCTATAGCAGCGGCCATCCGGAGCCCGACAGCGGACTCGTCAATCCGTTTGGTCTCATTCGAAGTCGCGATGGCGGGAAGACGTGGGAGAAGCTCGGCTTCGAGGGTCAGTCGGATTTTCATGTGATGGCGGCGAGCTACCACCGCAATACCGTTTATGTCTATAACCCGGGACGCAACGCCGCGATGGAGACGCCTGGCATCTATTACACCGAAGACGACGGCAAGAAGTAGCAACGTGCGGGCGCAAATGGCTTGCAGGGAAAGGTCGTCGCTCTCGCCGTGCACCCGAGCGATCCACGCCGCGTCGCCGTCGCCACCGACCGCGGCGTGTTTCTCTCAAACGATGCCGGATCGACGTTTGTGCCGGTCGAGGCAAACAGCCGAGGGTTAACGGTGTTCTTCGATCTCTCGGGCAACGAGTTATGGTTTTCTGGATTTTCGAAGGGCGGAACGCTAAAGCGCCTTGAGCTTGCGAGTGGGCGAATCCGTGACGTAGCGATTCCCTTCTTAATGACCGGGGATGGCATTCTCTATGTCGCGCAGAATCCTGCGCGACCTGGCGAGTACGCAGTCGCCACCTTTGCCCGCAGCGTCTATGTCACCAAAGACGGCGGCGCGAGCTGGAAACAAATCGCCGACCGCGGACGCGAACACTGACACGCAGAAATCACACGTCAAAGCGCAAGCACTGGAATAACCACGAAGTAGGCGTTCAGCATATAGAGACCGGAGAGTATCAAAAGTAATCCTCCGACGATCTCGAATACGTGCTGTCGGTGACCGAGCCACCGTAGGCTTTGCAACCACCCAATCGCCACGGCGCCGATCAGGATCGGCACAGCGCGGCCGATCGCAAAGGCGAGCGTGAGCGTGGCACCAAATACGGGAGAGCCAATTCCGGCCGCGACGCCTAACACGACGACCAGTGCTGGCGTGCAAAACGGGCAGATAGCAACCGAGAACGGCACGCCGAGCACAAACGCGCCCCATGCAGTGGCCGCTGGCTTAGCGCGCATCCGTAACGTTGGAAGTGGTAGGCGCAACCACCCCGGCCACGTGAGACCGAGCACGATGAGAAGCGGTCCTAACACCAATCCCCATCCCCGCCCCATCAAGCGCTGCAACTCGCCGCCGCCAAGTCCAGCGGCGAAGCCGAGCACGAGGTGCGTGATCAACATTCCGAGAATAAACATACCGCCGTAGAGGACCGCGCGATTTGTGGCATGGGCCTTGGTCGCATAAGCGAGCGACACGGGTATAGCGGCGAGTGCGACGGGATTGAAGCTGAAAACGAACCCGAGCAAAAAACCGGCGCCGAGCGAAAGCAACGTCGCTTGCTCGAGGGTTTGCCGCAGCGATTCGATATCCAAGCGTTAGTCCTTTAACTGCGGGAAAGACGCGCTTCAAGTGCTTTACGAAGCTTCGCGGCCGTAGGTAATGTCGGGAAAACAAGTTCGCCATCGAGTGCGATCGCCGGCGGCGCGGTGACGCCTAGGTCGACGGCATAGTCGATCTCTTTCAGAATATCGACCTCTCGCCAGAGCACTTTCCCCGTACCGAACTCCTCGGCGACGGCGCGCAAGCTATCCTTGACGACGGCACATTTACTGCAGCCCTGCGTGAAGAACAACTCGATCCGTATCTTTGTTGCCATCACTAACCGGTGCGGTTCTTCCGCGGCTTGGTCATGGTATTTTCGAGTGCCGCTAGGATCGGGCAGGCATCGAGCGGCTTCGATGTGTCGTTACAGATCCGTATCAGCTCGTTCAGCACAGCGGACATCGTTTGAAATGTCCGAATCTTCGTTTCGAGCGCGAGCATCTTTTGGACCGCGACGGTACGAACGTCCCGGCAGCACGCGGCATTTTTCACCTTGAGCGCGAGCAGCTCGCGGATCTCGCGCAGCGAGAAGCCGCACTCCTGCGCGTGTTTAATGAACCGTATGCGCGGCAGCACGTCGTTGCTGTATAGCCGGTAACCGGCCGCACTTTTCTTCGTCGGTGCTAGCAGGCGTTCTTCTTCATAGTAACGCAGCGTGTCACGGCTTATCTCGGAAAGCTCGGCGATCTTACCAATCGTCAACAGAGGCTCCGGTCCTTGCGGACGGTCCTTTAGCAACCGTAGAGGCCGCGATCTCGACGCTCGCCGTTCGATGTTGGCTTTCATGGCTTGAGCGTGGACGGGAAGCCCGCGTCGGCGGTCGCTTTGCGAAGCGCATCGGTGTTTGTTTTTGCGTCGTCAAAGGTGACCGTCGCTTCCCTCTTCTCGAAGCTCACATCGGCTTTGCTAACGCCGTCAACGCGCGTCAACGCCTTTCGCACCGTCAGTGGACACACCTGGCATTGCATACCGGGCACCGAGAGCGTCACCGTCTTGGTGGCTGCGGTTACCGGTACTGCCACAAGGACTAGGACGGCGAGGATGGCGAAATTGGACACCTGCTTCACAAACCTTCTCCTAATAAAAGAGTGGGGCGAGATACGGAAATATCGCCGCAACCGCGAGCAGCGTGGCGACGACCCAAAACAGAATTCGGTAAGTCGATCGCGTCGCCGGAATCGCGCACACGGCGGCCGGCTCGCAGGCGTCGAGTGGTCGAAAGATCGGTCGATACGCAAAGAAGAGCGCAACGACCGCGATACCAATAAAAATCGGCTGATACGGAGTGAGCCTAGTTAACAAACCCATCCAGACACCGCCGATGCCAACCGACACCAGCGCAAGGGGCGCGACACAACACGCGGAGGCCAAAATAGCGGCGAGGCCGCCACTGGCGAGTGCCGTGCCGCCCGTGCTCGTGGGTTTCTTTACCGTGGCGCTCATGCCTTTACGGACTCGTGCTATTAAGGATAGTTCCCGACGTAAGTGTGGGATTACGGCCGGCCCTTGAGCACCTCGATCGACTTAGCGACCGGCGTCCCCTTTTCCGTCACGTACGTCACGGCAACCACGCTGCCACGAAGTGTCGGCAGGTAGGCATAGTCATTTCCTTTTTTAATCAGCGTTCCTTTCGGTACGCGGATCGTCGTCGACTCGGCTTTACCGCCACTGCCTTTGCGCTCCAACACCAAATCGCCTTCGCACCCGCCCGGCTTAAATTCGCATAGAGTCATTTTGGTGCTGACGACGGTTCCTTCGATTTTTTCTTGTGCTGCTGCACTGATTGTTTGAAGTCCTATGATGGCCGCAAACGCCAATGAAACAACTAAGCTACGCATGTCGACTTCCTCCTAGGATTTCCGAAGACGCTTGCTCCTTTTCCCAAGCCACCGCCTGCAGTCGCCCGTCTTTGATGGGCAAGACACGATCAGCCATTTGCGCAAGCGCCTCCGCGTGCGTGACAACGATCACCGTCCGTTCTCGGGAAATTTCCTTTAACAGCTCATAAATCATCTGCCCGGTTTTGGAGTCGAGGTTGCCGGTCGGTTCGTCGGCAAGAATGAGTGGCGGATTATTGGCGAGCGCGCGGGCGATCGCCACCCGCTGCTGCTCACCGCCCGAGAGCTCGCGCGGGCGATGGGTCAGTCGCTGTCGTAAGCCAACGCGATCGAGCAGTGCGAGCGCGCGTGCCCGGCGCTCGGCGCGGACAATGCCGTTGAACTCCATCGGCAGCATGACGTTCTCGAGCGCGCTCAAATTAGGAATGAGATTAAAGCTCTGAAAGACAAAACCGACGGTCTGCCGGCGATAGCGCATGAGCCCGCTTTCCGGCAGCTCTGTCAACGACTGACCGGCCACCATCACCTCGCCGCTCGAAGGTCGATCCATCGCGCCAATGATGTGAAGGAGCGAGGACTTGCCGCTACCGCTCACGCCGACGATGGCGACCATCCCGTGCTCGGCGAGCGTGACGTCGACACCGTCGAGCGCTTTAATGATCTCGTCGCCCTTACGATAGGTCTTACTGACGCGATGGAGCACGACGAGACGGTCCCCCGTTTTTGTGACAGTCGAGTTACTCACGGCGAATCGCCTCCATCGGTGACAGCAGAATAATCTGGCGGATGCTCCAGACGCTGCCGGCCGCTGCCGCGATGACGCAGGTGCCAGTCAACAGCGCGAGCGTCGCCGGCGCAATACTCGAAGACAGCGAGAGCGCGGTGGCGAGCGTGTCCTTGTACTGCGCGGGCAAGAATGGTGCGATGCCAACACCGAACGTATGTTGTGCGATCGGTCCGCCCCAGGCGGCAAAGAGCAGCAAGCCGAGGAAGGCGCCTAACACGCAGAGTGCGAGCGCTTCCGTGAGAAAGCTCACAACAATACCGTCATTCGACGCGCCGAGGGCCTTGAGCGTGCCGATCTCCCAGGCGCGCTCGCGCACGACCAAGAGCATGACAAAGAACACGACGATGATCGTGAGAACGGCCGCCAGCACGATGCCACCGCGCGCTAAGCGCAGCACCGCCCGGGTGGCGGTATTCTGAAACTCCGCGACATGCGTCGGTGCAATGATGTCGGCAACCTCGCCGAGCATCGCTTTCAGTTTCTGCTCGACCGCTGGCAGATATTCTGCTGAGTCGGCTTTCACAAAGAGCCAGGAGATGCCGCGCGGAAACCCGTAGATGTCCCGGAACGTATCAAGCGGGATAAAGAGCTGCATATCGCCAAAGACATAACCGCTCGCGTAAATGCCAACGACCTTAAGCGTTGCCGGCGGGCGATCAAGCGCGAAGATAACGGGATGTGTGCGCTTAAGGTCAAGATTCAGTATCGCGTGGCCGACGTTCTCGACTGTGATGCCCGCCCACTTCGCCACGCCCTGTCCGATCACAGCGACCTTCTGGCCACGGTCGGCGTCGGTTAAGTCGCGTCCTGCGATGATCTTCGGGGTTCCCGCTTCGCCGTGCGATTCGAGGCGTTTAGTATCTCCGGGCGTTACGCCGACGATCATGGCGAAGTTGTGTCCGGTCGTGGGTGTCATCGCGAGGAGATAGGGCTCCACCTTGGCGACGTGCTCGACCGCGCGGACCTGGTTGAACGACTCATGCGGCAGCAGATTTTCGTTGCCGACCATGTTCACGTGCCCCATGGCACCCCGTGCGCGCAGTTGCAGCGTGTTGTCGACGTTCTGTTGCAGGAGGCGCGTTTGCTGCGCGACCGCCGTGCCGATCGCTTGCATTACGAGCAGCAGAAAAAACGGTATGCCGATCAGAAGCGCGACCAGAATGAGTCGCGGTTTGCTCCGTAGGAGATTGCGTAAGCCGAGACGAATCATGTCGGTTAGCCCCTCCGCATTGCTTCAACCGGACTCAGCGTCACGCCACGAACCACGGGGTACAGACTGCCTAAGGCGGCGAAGACCACGGCGCCCAAGAGAATGAGCGCGACGACGGTGCCATCGAACGCAATGGAAAATCCGAACGCTTGGCTCAACACGTGCGCGAGGAGCGCCGCGACGACGATAGCCCCTACGCTGCCGAGTCCGCTCAACGTTCCGGCCTCCGCAAGAAACTGAACCACAATCTCGCGATTGGAGGCGCCAATGGCTTTAAGCGTGCCGATCTCGCGCACGCGCTCGCGTGTACTGAGAATCATCACGGCGACAATGAGCACCGCGCCGATCGCAAAGAGTAGAATCGCGGCGTACAGGCTTGCTACCGCTAACGTGCCAAGCGTCGTTCGCGCAGTCGATACGGCCTCCGGCGTCGTGACGACATCGGCTTCGGGCAGCGCCGCTTTGAGATCCGCGAGCACGGCCTCGACGTTGGCGACCGAGTCAACGGTTAGAAAGATCTTTGAGAGTTTGGCACCGGGACGAAACGTGACGCGGAACGCTTCAATCGGCACGAACACATGGTTATCGCCGAAGTCGTTTCCCGTCGCATAAACGCCGACCACGTTAAACGGCTGGCCTTCCAGGATGATTTGCTTGCCCGCGAGGTCCGCCCCCGTCGGCGTATTGATAGCTAGACGCTGCTTGGCATAAAGCTGCCCGACTACCGCCACCCGGGAAGCGCGGTCCGCTTCAGAGAGCGCGCGACCGGCGATGAGATGGGCGCTTTCGTAGTCAACCTCGCCGATTGCGCGCATGGCGGATCCGGCCTTCAGCCCAATGACCATGGCATAGGCGTTTTTCTTCGACGGATCGATCTGCGGTTGATTCACGTATTCCTCCATCCGGACGATGTGGTGCGCGTTCGGCACTTGGCGGATCTTCGCGAATGTGCCGGTCGAGAAGTGCCCCTCGCCGAGCGGCTTATCGCCACCGAACCCACCCGTGCCGAAGGCACCCGCTTCACGCAACTCAATCAGAGTGCGCACTTTGCCCTCCATCGCGGCGATCTGCTCGCGGCTGGTACGGGTCGCCTGGAGTAGCAGCGCAAGAAAACCAATGACAAGCGCCAACAGCGACACGACGACGAGCGCGCGCGTCACGCTGCGAAAGGGGTTGCGGAATCCTCGCCAGAGGGCGCCCGTCATCACGCATCGTCTCCGTATGAGTCAGCCTACACCTTGGGACTAGGTCCAAGGTCAAGCGGTGGCCGCCCGACACTCGTCACCGCCCCAAAGAAGAGCCCGGCCCGTCCCCAAAGCGAGTTGATAAAGATGGCCGTTACACTCAGCGCCATGGCGGCCATGGCCCAAACGGGATAGACGAGGCCGGTTGCGGCGAGGGGGATGCCGATCCCATTGAACGAGAATGCCAGCACCACGTTTTGCAGCATCTTGCGGTAGCTGCGCCGGCTGATGTCGCGGGCGGCGAGTAGCGCATCGAGGCGCGTGTTCAAAATAATGACGTCGGCCGACTCGATCGCGATCGAGGTGCCGCTGCCCATGGCAACGCCGACGTCCGCTTGCATCAAGGCCGGGGCGTCATTTACTCCATCGCCCACCATCACGACCTTGGTCGTTTTTTGGAGTTCCCGGATGATCTCCGCCTTGCGATCAGGCAGCACGCCGGCGTAGACCTCATCGATGCCCGCCATGGCGGCAAAGCGACGGGCCGCCCGCTCGTTATCGCCGGTCAGTAGCACCGTCCGGATCTCGGCGCGCTGAAGGGCCGCGACGGTCTCCGCCGCATCGGCGCGCAAGCGATCGCCGAGCGCGATGAGACCGAGAGCGGTGCGCGCCTTGGCGACGGCGATGACCGTACGTCCCTGGCTCTCGAGCTCATCGACCTGCGCGAGAAGCGACGAAATATTCACGCCGCGATCGACCAGAAAACTCGGTCGCCCCACGAGCACTTCAATGCCGTCGATACGGGCAACGACACCGAGGCCCGGCACCGCTTCAAAGTCCTCGACATCGGGCGGTGTGAGGCGACGCTGGAAGGCGGCGTTCAGTACGGCTTGCGCGAGCGGATGCTCCGAGCTCGCTTCCGCCGCCGCCGCAATCGCAAGCAGCTCGTCGTCGTTTGAGCCGACTGAAAAAATTTCTTGTACCAAGGGCTGCCCTTCGGTGAGCGTGCCGGTTTTATCGAACACGACGCAATTCACGAGACGAAGTCCTTGGAACGCCTCGCCGGTACGCATCAAGATGCCGCGCTCGGCCGCTTCGCCGGCGCCGCGCACGATCGAGAGCGGCGCGGAAATACCGACGGCGCAGGGATAGCCCATAACGAGGACACTCAATCCGGCGAAAACGGCACGCTCGAGATTCATCTCACCCATTACGAGGAACGAACCGAGCAGCCACCCAACCACAGCAACCGCGGCGATGATCAAGACGGTCGGGGTGTATACCTGCAGCACCCGGTCTACTAAGTGGAGCAATCCGGGCTTTAGCGCGCGGGCGTCTTCGACGTGACGGATTACTTGCTGCAAGAAGGTCTCGGCACCCACGGCCGTGACTTCGACCAGCAGCGTGCCAGTCCCGTTGATGGAACCGCCGATAATGGCATCACCCGTTTTCTTTTCGATCGGCAGCGGCTCGCCGGTCATGAGCGACTCGTTGACTGCCGAGCGACCATCGATGACTTCGCCATCGACCGGAATGCGCTCACCCGGGCGGATGCGTACGCGATCACCGAGCCGGACTTGATCGAGCGCGAGCTCGACTTCCCGGTTGTTACGCACGACGCGCGCGAGATCCGGCTGCAGGTCGAGCAGCTTCTTTACCGCTTGCGAGCTTCGCGTCTTTACGATGAGTGAGAGCCACTCGGAGAAAATATGATACGTCGCGACCATCACGGCGACGGCAAAAAATGGCGCGGTGGGATAGCCAGTCGGTTTAAGGATTAAACCAATGAGACCGCCCGCGATGCCGGCAAAAGCGCCGACCTCCAGCAACACGTGCTGATTGAGAATGCCACGGCGCAGCGCTTGGAGCGCCATAAAGAGGATGTGCTGCCCGACGCCGGCAGCGACAGCGAGGGCCAGCACGCCGGTTAACCAGGGCGTGGCATCAGCGAGCCAACTCAAAGAGCGCGCGTAATAGAGGACAGCACCGAGCGCGACAAGTCCTGCGGTGGCGCTCAACGCGGTCACGAGCCCGCGCGGCTTTAGCACCGCGAGGAGAAAGACCACTAGGCTCAAGAAAACAACGCTGGCTAGGAGCGTCGACCAGAACCCGACGGGGTTTGCGACCAGCGCGATCGCCGCGAGACTCGCCGCCACGGCGGCAACGAACCGATAGCTTTCGCGGACGAGCGCCGCCTCTTCTTCATCGAAGGGACGAAGTTTTCGGGGATCGGAAATGGTGTAGCCAATGTCCTTGAGCGTCTGCAGCAGTATCTCGGCACGCGTTCGGTTTGGGTCGTATTCAATTAACGCTTGTTCGTGCGTGAGACTGACCGCAACGTTTTCAACGCCGGGATGTTTGCGCAGCGCCTTCTCGATCGTGCCGGTACAGAGCGAACAGTGAAGTCCGCCGATCCGGGCGCGGATGCGTCGGCGATCCGGTCGGTTCGACGGCTCCTCGCTCCAAACGGTCGGGCATGGTAGGACGCTAGCGTGACTCATAATGTGCCTCCATATAAATGGTGGGCGTCGCGTTACGCGTTTGTCGCAGCAAGCGGCGTCACTTGGTATCCCGCCTTTTCGATAACCGCAACTAACGTCTCTTGCGAGGTTGCATGCGGATCGAATTGAATCCGCGCTAGGCGCTCAGTGAAAGTCACGTCCACCGCTTTGACGCCGTCTTGACGGGCGAGCAATGACTGGATCACCGCGGCGCAGCCGCCGCAGTGCATGCCCTCGATTCGTAACCGTGCGCTTTTCATACCTCGCTCCTTTACCGTCATGGCAAAGCCTAAGCCCTGGACCATACTCCCGGGTCAAGCGCGTAGATCGGTGCGGTAGACGTACGCAGTTCGCGACGTTGTGCACCGAGACGGACTACCGGATGAGTAAGGCTAAACCACCGTGCGACGGGTTTGGCGAGACAGAGACTAGTTCAAGCGCTGTTGTTGAACTGCGGGCAAGGAACGGAGCCATAGGAACAGAAGACACAACAATCGCCAGGCTTCGGACGGAGCAACTGCCCGCACGCTTCGCACTCATAATAGAACTGACAAGCATCGAGCGACATCGTCTCGGTCTTGGCGTTGCCGCAAGATGGACAGGTAAGCGTCGATTCATCGCGTCCACTTGCCGGGAGCCATGGAGCGAGCACGAATACACCGTGCTGGGCACGATGTTGCTGACGGCCATCGTTCTCGTTCTTGTCGGGATGAAACTGTTTGTGGTTGCGCCGCATCACTAATAACCTCGTGCAGAACTGAAGGCGCAACGCTGCGCTGGAATTACATTTTCGTAATCTGCCACCATAAGGCTATTCGCCCGGAACTAAGCCGACCCGCTCTGCTCCTAAAAGGGACCCATCCTTCAAAAAGGAGCAAGGACATGCCCCAGCACGATATGCAGGAATGCATCGACAACTGTCTCGCGTGTTATCGCAGCTGCCAAGAAACGGCGATGAACCATTGCCTGGAAAAAGGCGGAAAGTTTGTGGAACCGGAGCACTTTCGGCTGATGTTGAGCTGCGCGGAGATCTGTCGGACGTCGGCGGACTTCATGTTGAGCGGATCCCCATTGCACGCGCAAACCTGTGCGGTTTGTGCCGGAGTGTGCGAAGCCTGCGCGGAAAGCTGCGAGCGGCTCGGCGAAATGGACGAGTGCGCGCGCATCTGCCGCGTCTGCGCCGACAGCTGCCGTGAGATGGCAGGTGCCATTCACCTAATGAGTGGCCAGCAGACGACCGGGACGGTTGCGCGACCAACGATGTAATTCCTGGAAGCGCCGCACGAGCGGCAACAGTTTGTGCACCATGTGAGAGCCATGGTGGGAAACTCTTGGTCGATCGGCTCCGCAGCGAACGACGCCGCGGCGGAAAAAGCTCCCGGGAGAGCGTTAGCGCGGACGGTGTCACTCCACCGTCTTGTCTCAATTCGTCAGCGCTTCGCGCCGCGGAGCGCCAGCGACAACAGCCACAGCAGTACCGGTCGGCCACACCTTTGACGCAGACCAACCCTTGCAGCGGTACGCGAGGCGGTCCATAAATCGCCGCGCGCGCCAGAAACGGTTCGCCACGCTTGATCCCCGTCGAGGCGCGCTCTGCACAAATCTACTAAGATGGCATTGATTCGCGGTCACGCGAATACCCCGCAAAGGAGGTCGTCATGTTTCGCCTACATAACGAGAGTACCGTGGCGCTCAACGCCCCCGTTGACGTCGCGTTTTCGTATTTGGATGACTTCAAAAAGCTTTCGGCGCACATGGAACAATCCTCCGGGATGATGATGGGCTCGAAGATGACCATCGACATGGATGCCGCCGGCGGCCGCTCCGTCGGCTCCAAGGTCCGCCTGCATGGAAAGATGATGGGCCTGACGCTCTCGTTGGAAGAGGTCGTCACGGAACGCCAACCGCCCGTTCGCAAGTCCTGGAACACGACGAGTACCGACCTGCTGGTGATCGGCGACTACCGTCTCGGTTTCGAGCTGACGCCGAACGGAAACGCTTCGACGCTGCACGTATACATCGACTATGACTATCCGCCGAAACCCCCCGCCCGCTGGCTCGGCTACTTGTTCGGGAAGATGTACGCGCGCTGGTGCACGGAGCGAATGGCGAAGGACGCGGCGGCGCACTTCAACTCCTCCAGCGCCGCGAGCCACGTAGTGGGTAGCCGCTGATCACATCGGTATGCGGCTGCGTAGCAGCCGCAACCACGAAGAGCCACACGACAAACCATTGAGCAAGCGGGATTACAAACGCTAGCCTGATTTGCGCGCCGGCGAGCGTGATCGAGCCGCGTCGCGCGCTTCCGGCAGTATGGGCGCGACACGGCTTGTGCCGAGCGCGAGGACAGCGCCGCCAAGCAGCAGCACGGCGGTCACCCAGAACGACGTTTCGTTAACTGCAGCGAACAACCAGCCGGCCGCCGCTGAGCCGAGCGCCTGCCCGAGATTTGATGCCGCGGTCTGGGTCCCGAGCCTCGCCCCTTGCGCGGTACCTGCGGCGAGAGAAACCTGGTATGTGAGCAACGGAATGAGCAGACCCGAGCTCGCGGCGATCAGCGCGACACGCCACCACAGCGCCTCGAGACTCGTTGCCGTGGCGAGCCAGCCGAGGCCGAGCGCCATCGCCAGGAAGGCGGCGACCAAGGTGGCCCGGTTGTCGAGGTGATGCGCTAGCGGGGCAAACAGCAACACTTCGACCATGGCCATCACCAGGCTGCACTCGAAAAACATCAGGCCGAGCTGACCTGGGGTGAGTCCGAGGCGTTGCTGGCCGTGCAAGGTGATACCGACTTCGAATCCGCCGAGACCGAACATCACCAACAACGACAGCATGAGCAATAATCCAGTCGAGCGCACCGGCGTAACATCCGACGGGGCGGCGCGTGGCCGTAACGGTTCGGACAGCCATCGCCAAACGGCGAGCCCGATCAGCGCCCCTATGCCGGCGGCCACGAGGAACGGGAGAGCCGTCGCGGGCACACGCATCGTGGATAAGCCGGCGAGCCAGCCGCCCAGAGCGGGACCCGCGAGAAACCCCAAGACCGATGCCGCGCTCATCCACGCGAAGCGACGCGCGCGCGACGTTGCCACCGATGTATCGCCGACATAGGCGAACGTCACCGGCAGCACGGCACCCGCGAATGCGCCTGCAGCCATGCGTGCGGTATAGCCCAGCCACAGACTCGGCGCAAAACCGAAGACGACAAGCGCGAGGCTGAATCCGGCGAGGCCGATGAGAATCACGCAGCGGCGCCCGAATCGGTCCGCGAAGCGGCCCCAGAGCGGCGCGCCTACGAATACCGCGAAGGTGTAGGCGGCCGTGAGCATGCCGGTGTGCCACGCCACATCGGCGTTCGCGCCTACGACGCGTGCGAGAAAGAACGGCAACACCGGCAGCACTACGCCGTAGCCTAACGAGACGCCGAATACCGCGGCGAGGAGCACTGCAAAGTCACCTCGCGCAAGGGCAACAGCCGGGGTACCGGCGGTCACGCGTCCACTCCGAACAGCGCGAGCAGTGCGGCCTCGCGCGTAGTCAGCTGTTCTTGCGTTTCCGCCTCGACGACGAGCTTTGCCACGGGCTCGGTGTTCGACGGGCGCAGGTTGAACCACCAATCCGGATACTCGACGGTAATCCCGTCCACGGTACTGATGCTGGCGTCGGCGTAGCGCCAGCGTGCGAGCTCTACAAGCGCGGCCGGCTCGCGCGTTTCGATGCGTTGCTCGCCGCCGCCGGCGTAACGCGCGAGCGGCTGCAAGTGCTCGGCGAGGCGCTTGCCGCTGCGCCCAAGAAAGCCGATCAGCTTGAGGGCCGCGTAGAGCGGATCGTCGATGCCAAAGTGTTCGCGGTACATGATGTGACCAGACAATTCGCCGGCGAGGAGCGCGGCGTCATCGCGATGCAGCGCCTCCTTGTGGAACGGGTTGCCGACACGCAGCTTCACTGCCGTGCCGCCGCGCCGTTCGATTTCCTCCGCCACGGCGACCGGACATACTCTTCCCCTGCTCCGTCAGGCGCCCGCGGCGGCCGGCGCCGCCGTCATGCGGTGAATACCCGCGAGGCGCGTGCGCTTGAGCAGCAATGCGTTGACGGCAACGAGCGCCGAGCTGCCCGACATCGCCAACGCCGCGACTTCCGGACTGATGGTGAACGGATAGAAAACGCCGGCGGCCATGGGAAACGCCACGACGTTGTAGGCCACGGCCCAAAAAAGATTTTGATGCATCTTGCGCAGCGTCGCACGCGACAGTTCGACCGCGCCGACAACGTCGAAGGGATCGCTCTTCATCAGAACGACGTCGGCACTTTCCATGGCGACGTCCGTGCCGGCGCCGATCGCGAAGCCGACGTCCGCCTGCGTCAGCGCGGGCGCGTCGTTGATGCCGTCGCCGACCATGCCGACTTTCTTGCCGCTCGCTTGCAGCTCCTTCACCTTCGCCGCCTTCTGGCCGGGCAGCACGTCGGCCAGCACGATGTCGATGCCGATCTCGCCGGCAATGCGCTCGGCGGTGGCGCGGTTGTCGCCGGTCAGCATCGCCACCTGCACGCCGCGCGCTTTGAGCGCCTTGACCGCGGCGATTGCGGACGGGCGCAGCGCGTCGGCGATGGCGATCAGGCCAATGAGGCGACCGTCGCGCGCGAGGTGCACGACGGTACGGCCGCCGCCTTGCAGGCGCTGCGCCTCGGCGCCGAGTTCGCCGAGGGCGATTTTCTGCTCGTCCATCAGGCGGCGGTTCCCAAGATATACCGTCGTCCCGCCGACCTTCGCCCGTGCGCCACGGCCTTCGAGATTCTCGAAACCGCCTGGTTTCTCAAGACGCAGGTCCTTCGCGCGCCGCGCGATCGCTTGTGCAAGGGGATGATCCGAGCCTTGATCGACCGCGGCGGCGAGCGCGAGGACATTGTCCTGTGTTGCACCGGCCGCCGCACGGACTTCCACGACCTCCGGCTGCCCGAGTGTCAGCGTGCCGGTCTTGTCGAAGATGATCACATCGAGCTTGGTCGCGTCCTCCAGGGCGGACGCGTTCTTGAAAAGAATGCCATTCATGGCGCCAAGACCGGTGCCGACCATCACCGCCATCGGCGTCGCGAGACCGAGCGCGTCCGGGCACGCGATGACGAATACCGTGATCGTCAGCGTGAGCGCAAAGAGCAGCGGCTGACCGATCCACCAGAACCAGACCGCGAACGTGAGCAGACCGATCACCACCGCAATCAGCACCAGCCACTGCGACGCGCGATCGGCGAGGAGTTGCGCCGGGGCTTTGGAGTTCTGCGCCTCCTGGACCAATTTCACGATCTGTGCCAACGCCGTGTCGGCGCCCACCTTGGTCGCGCGGTAGCGGAACGTGCCGCTCTTATTAATGGTGGCGCCGATCACCGTATCGCCGGGGTGCTTGTTCACGGGCATCGATTCGCCCGTCAGCATCGATTCATCGACCGCCGACTCGCCCTCCAGCACCTCTCCGTCCACCGGAATCTTGTTGCCCGGACGGATAACAACCGTATCGCCCGCCAAGACATCCGCCGTCGGAACTTCCACTTCCTTGCCGCCGCGCAGCACGGTCGCCATCGGCGGCGCGAGATCGAGTAGCGCGCGGATCGCCGCCGAGGCGCCGGCGCGGGCGCGCATCTCCAGCCAGTGGCCGAGCAGAATGAACACGAGCAGCACCGCCACCGCTTCGTAAAACTGCGCGCCTTCAAAAACGAACGTCGCGCCGATACTGAAGATATAACCGGTGCCGACGGACAGAACGACCAAAACGGCCATATTCAGTACGCCGTTCTTAAGCGCGCGGTAGGCGGCGACCACGAACGGCCACGCGGGATAGACCACCGCCACCGTCGCCAGCAGAAACAGCCAGACGTCGAGCGGCAAACCAAACGGCGGCCCGGGGGGCGTAAACATTCCACCCATGGGTGAATAAATAAAAATGGGAACGGTAAAGACAAGCGCGACCCAAAAGCGGTTGCGCATGTCGCGCACCATTTCTTGCGTGTCCATCCCCGCGCCGTGGCCCATTTCGTGGGCCATCGCATCGTGGGCAACGGGTGGCGCCGCCTGCGCGGGCGCTTCGTGTTTCGCGTGGAGACCCTCTTTGCGGGACGGGATGCCGCGCGCATGAACCACCGCGGCCACGCCTTCTCCGGGCGGATCTTCGGGCTTGCACATGTGCGCCGGCAGCCGCGCACCGGTGCAGTGATGGCCGCACTCCCGTACGCGCGCCTTGATGGCTTCGAGATCGATAACGCGGTCGTCATACTCGACGGTGGCGCTCGCCGTCGCATAGTCAACGTCGGCGCGGCGCACGCCGGGCAAACGGCGCAACTGCTTCTCCACGCCCAAGTCACTCAGCGGCGTGATCAGTCCGCCAACGTCTATCGTCACCGTACGCATCATCTCTCCGTCGGGTTTTTAGTTCCTTGTCTCCGGAGCCGCCTGCGGGGATAACTGAAACGTGACCGTATAGGGTTGCTTCGACGTCTGATCGATCAGTTGCAGACGCAGACTACGCGCCGTACGCGCTTCCGCCGGGAAGAAGATGAAACCATACGCGAGCTCGCCCGGTTTGACGGCGCGGTTGCGCAGCGACTTTTCGTTGAAATCGTCCATGACGGCGCGACGCGCTTGATCCGCCTTAGCCGCACCCACGCCGCCGCCGATCACGCCGCCGCCTGCAACGCCCGCCGCCGCGCCCTTGGCCGCAGCGCGACCGACGTCCTCGCCGCTCACGACTCCCACGGCGGCGCCGATCAAAGCGCCCGCCGCGCCACCGAGAAATGCGCCATAGCTGCCCTGGCGGAAAATCTGCTTCGTCTCGGCATAGCGCGTCACACGCTCGTAGGCGAATCGCTCGTTCAGCACGGGCCAAAGTTTGCCTTCCTCGTTCTCGAGAAACGTCTGCGCCGGATTGATCACGAGCGCGTTAGCGCCGCGGTGGTCGAACGCCACCTGCACCGGTAACAAACCTGCGTCGATCACGTCGAGGCCGAACGCCTGCCCGGCGGCTTTCCGGTCGGCATAAGCCACGGCTCCCACGGTTGCGCCGGCGAGTTGCTGTGCGTTCGCATAGCGCTCCGGCAGCTCGAAGCCGACCGGAGTCGCCTTGTAGGCTGTGCCGCAACTGGCCAGCACGGCGGTGGCAAGGAACAGCAAGACGGAGGAAATAGCGCGTTTCATAGTGGTGTCCTCGCAGTATATTTACCGGATTGTTTCCGTCCGCGTCGCGAGCGGTGCGCGCTTCTTCTTTGCGGGACGGCCGAGCAGCGCCTGAAGATCCTCCTCCACGAGCGTCTCCTTTTCGAGCAGCCGGCGCGCGCCGCGCTCCAGGGTGTCGCGGCGTTGCGTCAAAACCGCCTCGGCTTTCGCAAATGCCGCGTTCACGATGTCGCGCACGGCGTGGTCGATGGTGCGTGATGTTTCTTCGCTAAAACTGCGCGCCGACGGCGGCATACCAGGCACTTGCATGAACGCCGGCCGGTCCTCCTCGTAGGCGATGTGGCCGAGCTTCTCGTCCATGCCGTAGCGCATCACCATGCTGCGCGCGATGTCGGTCACCTTGGCGAGATCGTCGGCGGCGCCGGTGGAGAGATGCTGGAACACGACATGCTCCGCCGCGCGGCCGCCGAGCAAAACGGCCATCTTGTTTTCCAGCTCCTCGCGCGTCATGAGATAGCGATCTTCGGTCGGGCGCTGGATGGTGTAGCCGAGCGCGCCGATGCCGCGCGGGATGATGGAGATTTTGTGCACCGGATCGACACCGGGCAGCGACATCGCGACCAGCGCATGGCCCATTTCGTGAAACGCGACGACCTCGCGTTCCTTCGGATGGAGCAGGCGATTCTTTTTCTCCAGCCCCGCAACGATACGCTCGATTGCGTGATTGAAGTCATCGAGCGTGACTGAATCCGCCCCGCGGCGCGTCGCGAGCAACGCTGCTTCGTTGACGAGATTGGCGAGATCGGCGCCAGAGAAACCGGGGGTTAGCGCGGCTATTTGTTCGATATCGATGTCGCGCGCATGCTGCACCTTTTTTATGTGAACTTTCAGAATATCGATGCGTCCCTTCTTATCCGGACGATCGACGAGCACTTGCCGGTCGAAACGCCCGGCGCGCAGCAGCGCGGGGTCGAGGATTTCCGGCCGATTTGTAGCCGCGAGCAGCATCAGCCCCTTGCTCGGGTCGAAGCCGTCCATTTCGGAGAGCAACTGATTCAAGGTTTGCTCCTTCTCATCATGCCCGCCGGCCATGGGATAGGCGCCGCGCGCACGGCCGAGCGCGTCGAGCTCATCGACAAAGATAATCGCGGGCGCGAGCTTGCGCGCCTGCTCGAACAGATCGCGCACGCGCGCGGCGCCGACGCCGACGAACATCTCGACGAATTCCGAGCCGTTGATGGAGAGAAACGGCACGCCGGCCTCGCCCGCGACCGCGCGCGCAAGCAGCGTCTTGCCGGTGCCGGGCGGTCCCACGAGCAACACGCCCTTCGGGATACGCGCGCCAAGCCGGCCGTAGCGTTCCGGCTCCTTGAGAAACTCGACAACTTCCTTCAATTCCTCCTTGGCTTCATCCACGCCCGCGACGTCCTCGAACGTGACGCCGGTCTGTTTCTCCATGTAGACCTTGGCCTTGCTCTTGCCGATTTCGAGCATCCCGCCCGCCCCGCCACCGCCCATGCGCTTCAAGACGAACATCCAGATCCCGACGAAGATCGCGGCCGGCAAGATCCAGGACAGCAGCGTCGCGAGCCAGCGGCTTTCGATTCTTCCGGCGAAGCGGATCTTGGCCGCCTCCAATTCCGCCACCAGATTCGGGTCGTCGACCCGCACTGTTTCGAAGCGATGCTTGCCTTCGCCGGCGCGTTTGAGCTGCTCTAATTTTTCCTTCGGAAGGAGCGCATCGAGTCCATCGGGCTTGAGAATTCCGCTGATTGTTTGGTCTGAAATGGCGACGTCGTCGAGCTTGCCTGCCTTGAGCAGCGTCTTGAACTCGTCGTAGGTTAGATTTTCGGTATGGACGGTCGAGACGTACGTCTGCCAAGCGATCATCAACAGGAACACGATGAGGAAATACCAAACAGAGTACTGTTGTTGTTTATCCATGGCTCACCTGTCGTTGAGGCCTGCGCTCTAGCGTCCGCGTCACGGCGCGCGCGAGGCGCCGTCGCGCTCGAGGCGCGCCTTGCGCTCCTCGTACTCTTGCGTCGAGATCTCGCCCGCCGCGTAGCGGCGCTGCAGTGTCTGCAACGGCGTCTCACGCGCACGCGTGCGCGGAACGGGCGTGAGGAGTGAAAAGAAAATAACGATGAGCACGATCCAGAACAACCACCAGAATACGTGCATGCCCCAAAACCATCCGCCGTCGTAACCCATCATGCTCTTCTCCTCGGTTGTACCTGATCGTCAGCGCAAATAAGCTTCGGCAATGTAGCGGCGCATCATGCGATGCGAGTTGAAGTACGTCGCGTTCTTGCTGATCGCACCTTTCATGACGTTGATCCAACCGTCGCCGCCGGACGTACCGGCCCGGTACAGCGGCAGGACAACGCGTTGGAGTTTGTCGTACAGCGAGCGCGCGTCATCCTGCGCGCCGGGCGTGCCGACGCTCCAGCCGGTGACGCCTTCGATACAGCCCTCGATCCACCAGCCATCGAGCACCGACAGCGACGGCACGCCGTTGAAAGCGGCCTTCATTCCGCTGGTGCCCGAGGCCTCCATCGGGGGCAGCGGGGTGTTGACCCACACGTCCACTCCCGCAACCAGGAGCTGCGCCGCCGCCATGTCGTAGTCGTGGAGATACGCGACCGGAATCGCGCCCGCCAGCGCGCGGGCGTGCGCGTGCAGCATCTCGATCAGCCGCTTGCCCTCGCCGTCGCGCGGGTGTGCCTTGCCGGCGAGGACGATTTGGAGCGGCTGCTCGCGCGCGATGCGCTTCAAGCGTTCGAGATCAGTGAACAGCAGATCGGGGCGCTTGTACGCCGTCATGCGCCGGGCGAAGCCGAGCAGTAGCACGTCCGGCCGAAGCGATACACCCGTGTCGGCCCGCACCTTGTCGATCAGCGCCGCCTTCGCCTGCGCATGCGCCGCGAGGATCGCGGCGTCCGGAATACAGCAATCGGCGCGCACCAATTGCTCCGGCTCGTGACGCCATGCCGGCAGATATTGATCGTAGACCTTGGCGAATGGCGCGGCCGTCCACGTACTTGGATGCACCCCGTTCGTGATCGCGTGCACCCGGTATCCCGGAAACATCTGCTGCGATACCTCGGCGTGGCGCTTGGCGACGCCGTTGACGTAGTCGCTGAGATTAAGCGCGAGGCGCGTCATGTTGAGGCGATCTTCTCCGGCGAAGCGCTTCAGCACGTCGAGATCGATTTCGCTTTCGTTCACCGCGAGACGGCTGCGCACCGCCCGCGCGGGATCGGCCAGGCGCACCAGCGTTTCGACGCCGATCCGGTTCTCGAGCAGGCGCTCGACCAGCTCGTAGGAAAACTGGTCATATCCGGCCTCGACCGGCGTGTGCGTCGTGAAGATGCAGTGCGCTCGCACTTTGGGGACGTCGTAGAGCCGCTCGCCGGGGCGCAATTCCGCGGGCGCGTACGCATGCTGGTGCAGCAGCTCGAGCGTGAGCAGCGCCGCGTGGCCTTCCAGCGTGACACCGGCCATGGGAACGGCGAGATCGGCCGCCGCGCGCAAGGTGTCCCCGGCCAGAACACCGAGACCGCCCGCGTACGTCGGAATTTCGCTGCGCAGCGCGATCTCCATCGAAAAGTAAGCGATGCGTCGCTCGTGCACGAAGTCATAAAGCATGACCTACCCTCCGTTCTCCGCAGCTCACGCGTCGAATCATTCGGCGCGCACTGCTATCGAGGCGGGCCGGCGGCGCCCGAGCAGAGCGAGCAGCTTGTCGTACGATGCGATGAACTTTTGCACGCCCTCTTCCTCGAGCCGCTCGGCAATCCACGGCAGTTCGATCCCGAGCGGTGCCAGTTGCGTGGGCAGCCGAAGCGCGGCCTCAATGTCGTCGGTCAACCACGCGGCCGGCTCACCGTGCGCGCGATAAGCGATCATCGTCTCGTACGGCATAGTGTTTACCGTGTCCGGAGCGATTAACGCATCGACATACTTCACGTCGCTGTAGGCCGGATCCTTCGTGCCGGTGCTCGCCCACAAAAGGCGCTGCGGCCGCGCCCCGCGCCGTCTCAATGCTTCCCAGCGAGCGTCGGCGATGAGCTCGTTGTACGCCTGATAGGCGATGCGGGCGCAAGCGATCGCCGCTTGCCCGCGCAGTTTTTGCGCCGCGGCGCGGGCGACCGGGCGTTCGATCGCGTCGAGACGCTTATCGATCGCGACGTCGATGCGGCTGAGAAAAAAACTCGCCACCGATGCCACGCGTTCGACTGCATTGCCGGCGCTCGCGTACGCTTCAAGCCCCTCGATGTAAGCGTGCGCTGCCTCCCGATAGCGCTCGACGCTGAACAACAAGGTCACATTGACGTTGATCCCCGCGGCGATCAGGCGGCGGATCGCAAGCAGCCCGGCGCGCGTCCCCGGCACTTTGATCATGACGTTCGCCCGGTCGACCGCGGGCCACAAGCGCTGCGCTTCGGCGACGGTCGCCTCGGTGTCGTGCGCCAGGTGCGGTGACACTTCGAGACTGACGTAGCCATCGCGCCCGTCGCTCGTTTCATAAATCTCGCGCAGCAGATCGGCGGCGCCCTGGATGTCCTCGATCACCAGCGCTTCGTACATTGCCCGGGCATCGAACCGGCGGCGCGCAAGATCTGCTATGGCCGCGTCGTAGTCGCGTGTATCGCTGATGGCATTTCGGAAGATCGCGGGGTTCGATGTGACGCCGGTTACGCCGTCCTCGGCGATCAACCGTGCGAGCGTTCCGTCACGGAGCCAGGCGCGACGGATGTCGTCGAGCCACACGCTCTGCCCCA
This sequence comes from Acidiferrobacteraceae bacterium, assembly GCA_021323795.1. Taxonomy (GTDB): domain Bacteria; phylum Pseudomonadota; class Gammaproteobacteria; order Acidiferrobacterales; family Sulfurifustaceae; genus JACQFZ01. The sequence goes on from JAJPKH010000306.1 coordinate 68,410, forward strand.
GCGCCTGCAACCGCCGCAAGGGGTTTGCCTGGATCGCGGTTTGCATAACGTCCTCCTTGAACATCAATAAGGCCACTTCCACTCCCTTATCTCCGGCATGTCTTCGCCGTGCTGTTCGATGTATTGCTTGTGCTCCACGCGCTTGTCGCGCATCAGCTGCTTCAAATAAATCGCGTGGCCGCCGAGCCGCGGCACGCGGTCGGCGACATCCATCACCAGATGAAACCGGTCCATGTCGTTCAAAACCACCATATCGAACGGCGTCGTGGTCGTGCCCTCCTCTTTGTAGCCGCGCACATGCAGATTAACGTGATTGGCGCGCCGGTAGGTCAGGCGGTGAATCAGCCAGGGGTAACCGTGATAGGCGAAGATGATGGGCTTGTCCTTGGTAAAGAGCATATCGAAGTCGCGATCGGACAGACCGTGCGGATGCTCCTCGCGCGGCTGCAGCGTCATGAGATCGACCACGTTGATGACGCGCACTTTAAGTTGCGGTGCGTGTTGGCGCAGGATGTCGACGGCTGCCAATACTTCGAGCGTCGGCACGTCACCCGCGCAAGCCAACACGACATCGGGCTCCTGCTGCTGATCGTTGCTGGCCCAGTCGAAAACGCCGATGCCGGCGGTGCAATGCTTGACGGCCGCGTCCATGTCGAGCCATTGCGGCGCCGGCTGCTTACCCGCGACGATCACATTCACGAAGTTCCGCGAGCGCAGGCAACAGTCGGTAATGCAAAGCAGCGTGTTAGCGTCGGGCGGCAGGTAAACGCGAATGATGTCGGCTTTCTTGTTCATCACGAGATCTATAAAGCCGGGATCTTGGTGCGAGAAACCGTTGTGATCCTGGCGCCAGACGTGCGACGTCAGCAGGTAGTTGAGCGAGGCGATCGGCCGGCGCCACGGAATTTCCTTGCTCACCTTCAGCCACTTTGCGTGTTGATTGAACATGGAATCAACAATGTGGATAAACGCCTCGTAGCAGGAGAAGAACCCATGGCGGCCTGTGAGCAGATAACCTTCGAGCCAGCCCTGGCAAGTATGCTCCGAGAGAATCTCGAGCACGCGTCCGTCCGCTGATAGATGCTCGTCCTCCGGATCGTGTTCACCCGCCCATGCACGGTCCGTCACCTCGAACAGCGCACCGAGCCGGTTCGACGCCGTCTCATCCGGCCCGACGACCCGGAAGTTGCGCGATTCGAGATTGAGCTTCATCACGTCGCGCAGGTACGTGCCCATCACGCGCGTTGCCTCGCCAATCACCGCACCGGGTTTGGCGACACTGACCGCATACGCGCGAAAATCCGGAAGGCGTAAATCCTTCAGCAACCGCCCGCCGTTCGCGTGCGGGTTGGCGCCCATGCGCCGATCGCCCTTGGGCGCGAGCGCGGCGATCGATGGCTTTAGCGCGCCGCGCGCGTCGAACAGCTCCTGCGGCTTGTAGCTCTTCATCCATTGTTCGAGCGCCTTCAGGTGCTCGGGATTCGTGCCGATATCAGCAAGCGGCACTTGGTGCGAGCGCCAGGTTCCTTCGGTCTTTTTGCCATCGACCCGCTTCGGACCGGTCCAGCCTTTCGGCGTTTTCAGCACGATCATCGGCCAGGTCGGCCGGTCCTTGAGCTTGCCGGAGCGCGCTTGCGACCGGATGTCCCGAATCTCAGCGATCACGGCTTCCAGTGTGGCGGCCATGCGCTGGTGCATCTCATGGGGATCGTCGCCCTCCACGAAGTACGGCTGGTAGCCGAAGCCGACCAGTAGGCTTTCGAGCTCCGCGTGCGGAATGCGGGCGAGCACGGTGGGATTCGCGATCTTGTAGCCGTTCAGATGCAGAATCGGCAACACCGCGCCGTCGGTGGCTGGATTCAGGAACTTGTTCGAGTGCCACGCGGCGGCGAGCGGCCCGGTCTCGGCTTCGCCGTCGCCGATTACGCAGGCGACGATGAGATCGGGATTGTCGAACGCCGCGCCGTAGGCGTGCGACAGCGAATAGCCGAGCTCGCCGCCCTCGTGGATCGAGCCCGGCGTTTCGGCGGTCGCGTGGCTGCCGACCCCACCCGGGAACGAGAATTGTTTGAACAAACGCTGCATCCCTTGCGCGTCCTGTGGGACGTTCGGGTACAGCTCGCTGTAGCTGCCCTCCAACCAACTGTTGGCCACGAGCGCCGGCCCGCCGTGACCGGGCCCGGCGATGTAGATCATGTCGAGTTCATACTTATTAATAAGGCGATTCAGGTGCGCATAAATGAAATTGAGCCCAGGGCTGGTGCCCCAGTGGCCAAGCAGGCGCGGCTTAATGTGCTCTGGCTGCAACGGCTCCTTTAATAAAGGATTGTCGAGTAAGTAAATCTGCCCGACCGAGAGATAATTGGCCGCGCGCCAGTAGGCATCGATTCTCTGCAACTCCTCGGTCGACAGCGTGGCGGTTGCGGACTTGGTTGCCGTTGCCGTTTCGTTCATCACACTCTCCTTTGCTTCACTTGCGTCATTGCGCGCGGTCCTTGCCGGTGCTCGATGCATCTCGCCTCCCGGCAGAAGGGCGCCAGGCGGACAGGTCGTAATCGATTAAGTGGCTGATGCGATCGAGCGTGACATCGGCCGCGGGATAGGCAGCGACATTCTTCGGATCGAGCGCATAATGTCCTTGGCGCACGAACACTGTCGTCAGCCGTTCACCCCAGCTTTGTTTCATCGCCGCGAGGATGCGCAGCTTGTCATCGATCATCACATAGCGGCGCGCCGGATAGCGCCGTTCGACATCGGCCAGCATCTGTTCCTTGTGAATGTAAATCAGCACGCGCCCGTCGACGGCGCCCCACAGCCCCGAGCGCTGCACCTTGCGCGGCTGAAACACCACATCGCCGTCGGAAAGAATCGCGGTCGGGCCGAAGCGGCGCGCATGTATGAGCGCCGTTAGCGCATCCGGGTAGAGCCGTTCGGCGAACGGATAATCCACGAGATACGACGACATCAGCAGCAGCCGCGGCTCGGTCATCGCCTCACGTCGATAACGCTGCAAAGCGCCGAGGTAGTCGGCGTACCCCAGCTCTGCGCGCAACTCTTCGAACAGGGCCCAATACCGGTCGCACGCCTCCGATCCAAACTCGCGGCCGAGGTGCTCGTGCAGATCAGCCCGCACAGCGTCGTTGTCGAGCAGCGTGTTGTCCACATCGAACAGGAACACGGTGTCGCTCGCCGACGTGCCGGTCGCTTCCATACGAAATGTTTCTCCTATAACCACCGGCGCACCACCCAGCCGATGCTTTCGAGCATGCGCCGCGGCCAGGCTCGGCGCAACCAGCGGCGCAATTCCACCGGCGCCGCTTCGTTGAGATCGGCCAGGAATTGTTGCTCCAAGGTTTGCGCAAGCGCTGGATCGCGCGCCACCAAATTGACCTCGTAGTTCGTGAAGAAACTCCGGTAGTCCATGTTGGCGGTGCCGAGCGTGCTCCACTCGCCGTCGATCACCGCCGTCTTCGCGTGCAGCACGCGCGGCTGGTATTCGTAGATGCGCACGCCGGCGCGCAACAGCGGCGCGAACACGGCCTGCGCGGCCCACTGGACAATCGCCACGTCGGAAATGCCGGGAACGAGGAGACGCACATCGATACCGCGCGCCGCGGCTGCTTCGAGCGCGTGTTGCGCGCGCAGGCTCGGCACGAGATACGGCGTCGTCACGTAGATGCGATGGCGCGCGGTGGCGAAACGCTCCGCATACCAGCAATACAATCGGTGCTGGCACCGCAAGGAATTATTCGCCACCAACACCGCCCCCGCACCGTTCGCGGGCTCGCACTCCCAGCGTCGTTCGCCATTCCAGAAGGCATCGAACAGATGTGCCGCCTGCCGCGCCAGCTCACCACGCATGCATACCGCCGTGTCCCGCCAGCGCTTGTCGCCGTAAAGCCGCCGCGAGCTTTCGCGGTGAAGGTTAAAGCCGCCGATGTACGCGTCGGTATCGTCTACGACGAGCAGCTTGCGATGGTTGCGCCGGTTGTAGCGCCACGGGTCGCGCCAACGCCACCGATGAAAAAAGCGCAGGCGCACGCCTTTGCTTCGCAAATGCCGCCCGAGCGCGCCGAATCGCCAGGACAGCGAACCGGCTGCATCGATCTGCGCGCGCACAGCGACGCCGTGGCTTGCCCGCTCGCCCAACGCCTTGGCGAACTCCCACCCGATTTCATCGGGCACTAGGATGTACGTTTCGAAACGAACGTTCCGAGTCGCTGAACGGATACTGCGCAGCATATCGTCGTACAGCGCGTCGCCTTCGGTATAGAGGTCGAGCGCTTCGGGTGCGCGCGCGAGTACCGGCGTACAGCTGGCCGCATGATGGATTGCGCTTGCCGGTGCGAGGGCCGAGGACATCAGTCCAACGCTCCTGCGGCGGTGGTTGGTTTTCCGATCAAGTCGAGCGCCGCTCGTGCGAGCATCCACGCCTCATCGGCGGGCATCACCCATACTTCAACCGAGCTACCCTCTCGGCTGATGCGCCCTTGCACGCCGATGGCGCCGTCGTTGAGCGCAGCGTCCAACTCGATACCGAAGATTTCGAGGCCGATGAGAATGTTGGCACGGATGAGAGGCGCGTGCTCGCCGACACCGCCGCCGAAGAGGATCGCGTCGACGCCACCGAGCGCGGCAACGTACGCGCCGACGTACTTGCGCGCTCGATAGCAGTACACTTCGATCGCAAGTTTCGCGTCACCGTCCGCGCGCACGAGCAACGCTCGCATGTCGGCGGTGCCCGCCATCCCGTGCAAGCCCGACTCTTGTCTCAGCATACGCTCCAACCTATCCGTGCTTAGCACCTCGGCGCGCTGAAGAAACATAAGCAGGCCGGGATCCAGGTCGCCCGCACGGGTCGCCATTACAAGACCTTCGAGCGGGGTGAAACCCATTGACGTGTCGATGGCCCGACCGTCCTGTACGGCGGTGACCGAGCAACCGCCGCCGAGTTGCAGTGATATCACGCGCCCGCCGTCGCGAACCTCGGGACGCAAGGCGCGCCAGCGTCGCCACATCGACTCGTGCGCCAGGCCGTGAAAACCGTAGCGCCGCAAACCGTGTTTCTCGCAAAGGGCGCGCGGCAGCGCATAGTGCCGCGCTGCCTCGGGCAACCTTGCGTAGAACGCGGTGTCGAAAACCGCTATTTGTCGCACATCTTTTCCAAGCACCTCGGCGCACGCTTCGATCCAGCGCAGCGCGACCGGATTGTGCAACGGCGCAAGCGGCGCGACCCGCTCGATCTCGGCCATCACGGCGGCGTCGATGAAACACGGCTCCGTCAGTCGCGCGCCGCCGTGGACGATTCGATGCGCCACGACAGCGATGGGTTGCGCACGCTCTTCACCGAGAAACGCCCGCAGCAATGCACGCGGATCGCGGCCGGCGTCGGCGCCGACGAAATGCGCCGACGCGAGACGCGTCGATCCGTCGTCCGCGCACCGCGCCAGACGAATCGACGAGCTTCCGGCGTTAACGGTCAGGACAGGCATGGCCGGGAGGCCGACTACCCAACGGAGCGCCAAGGATCATCCGCAGCAACAACCGCCGCCGCGCTTCGGCGCGGCGCCTCTCCCACGGCATAACCCGCGCGCTCGACCGCCGTTTTCATCTGGTCCGTGGACGCACGCTGCTCATCGAACTGGACGGTTACCTCGCCCACCGCGAGCGACACGTTGATGTCTTTCACGCTATCGACCGCCTGCAACGCGTGCGTTACCTTGCCGACGCAACGGCCGCAGCTCATGCCCGACACCTTTAAAAGCTCAGTTTGCATAGTGATGCTCCTGCTCCGTCATTACATGGACGAGACACTGCCCGCCTCGCCCGGTTGCGCACCCGGCGAACGGTCCATTAACTCCAGCGCCGCTGTCCCAACAACCGCCGCGACATCGATGGCATTCGTTTCGTGTTCGATGGTGTTGCAAGTAACGACGCGTGTCGCGCCGGCAGCACGGAGATCGCGATACGCCGAACCCGCGAATACCGCATGCACGCCGACGCACACCGGCGGCGCGAGGCCCGCGCGCTTCAGCTGCCCGACCGTTTCGATCATCGTGTGCGCGGTGGAGATAATGTCATCGACCAGTACCGGCGTGCGGCTCCGGTGTAATTCGATGTCCGGTACCGATACCTCTACGTCCCGATCGCCGCGCCGAATCTTCTGCAGCACCAGATACGGCGCGCCCGCCGCGCGTGCCACGGCGGCAACCCACTGTTCGCTTTCGCCGTCCGGTCCGATCAGCACCGGCGTGTTTAGCCGAGCGACCCATTGCGAGATCAACGGCGCGGCGTGCACCACGCGATTGGGTACCGAGTAGATTTCATCGAGATCCGAGAATCGGTGTAAATGAGGGTCGACAGTCACAAGCCAATCGGCGAACAGCGAGACGATTTGGGCGAAGTGTCGCGAGGTGACCGCCTCGCCCTCATGAAACCGTTGATCCTGACGCATGTACGCGAGATAGGGCGCGATCAGACCGACGCGCGTGGCGCCGAGCTCGCGTGCGGTGCGCGCTAGGAATAACAGCGGTAACAATTTCGCGTTCGGGCGGTCGAGCGTACACAGAAGAACCACCTCGCGTCCGGCAACGGGCGAGTCGATGCGCACATAAGATTCTCCGTCGGGAAATTCGCGCAACGTCAACGTGCCTCGCTCGGCGTCGAGTTGTGACACGAGCGAATCGGCGAGATGGGTGTTGCCCGGCAACGCAAAGAGCAGCGGTTTCATGCGGGCGCCACCTCGACGATTGGCGCCTGGCCCTCTACGTAATCGAGCGCATAGGCAAGTTCGCCCGGCGTTTCGGCATGCAGCGTGTAAAGGGGACGACCTTGCTCGACCCCGGTTCCGATCGGCGCATGCAGCACGATGCCCGCGGCCGCTGCGCGCGGCGCGCCCGCGAGCTTGGCCGCCCGGGCGAGGCGCCGATTGTCGATGCCTACAATGCGTCCGGCCCGCGGCGCCGTCACCGGTTGTGTGTATGCGGCACGCGGCGGCTCGCGCAGCCCGCCCTGTGCGGCGCAGATGGCTTCGAATTTTTTTAGGGCACGTCCGTCATCGAGAATGCGCTTTGCATGCGCGTAACCGACGCCGGGCGGCACATCGGCAGCGAATTCGAGCACATACCCGGCGAGCCGCACCGCCCGCTCGCGCAGATCCTGCGGCGCGCGTATCTCCCGGCGCAGCACGGCAAGCACGTCGTGCGCTTCGAGCGCCGGTCCGATACCGCGGCCGACCGGCTGCGTGCCGTCGGAAACGACGGTGCGTACCGTGAGATCGAGCGTGCGACCGACAGCAATCAGGCGCTCGGAGAGCGTGCGTGCCGCCGCCTCCGTCCGTACTTTGGCGGTCGGCCCAACGGGAACGTCGATCACGACGTGCGTCGAGCCGGCGGCGGCCTTCTTCGACAGCACCGAGGCGACGAGCTGGCCTTCGCTGTCGAGATCGAGCGGCCGCTCGACGCGGATCAGAATGTCGTCCGCGGGGCTGAGCCGCACGGCGCCGCCCCACGCAAGACAGGCACCCTCGCGTGCCACGACGCGGCGGATCGCGGCAACGTCGAGATTCACCTCGGTCATGGTTTCCATGACGTCCGCCGTTCCGGCCGGGGACGTGATGGCACGCGAGGACGTCTTGGGCATGGTAAGGCCGTGTGCCGCGACGATGGCGACGACGATCGGCGTGGTACGGTTACCGGGTAGTCCACCCACCGAATGTTTATCGACGATCGGACGCGTATCCCAATCGATACGCTCGCCAACGTCGATCATGGCGCGCGTCAACGCGACGGTTTCATCGAGATCCATGCGATCGCCGGCGCAGGCGGCGATAAAGGCGGCGATGTCAATGTCCGCGTAGTAACCCGCGGTGACGTCGCGCATGATCGCCAGCAGATCGGCGCCGTTCAGCCGCTGTCCGTAGACCTTGGCGCGCACGTGGCTCCGCGATTCGAGCGGCCGCGGATGCGCGAGCGTAATGACATCGCCCTCTTGCGCACCGAGCAGGCGCCACGCGGCTTCGGACAATCCGGCCTCCTCGGGCGCGAGCAGGTCGCCATCGACGACGTTCAGCGTCGCGATGATGAAGTGCTCCCCGTGCGCGATCTGCACGCGCGACTGTGCCTCGAAACCCTCGGCGCGACACACATGGCAGTCGCGGCGCATGTAAATCACGGCCTCCTGATAGATATCGATACCCAAACGCCGCAGGCGCAGCGTGGACGGATGCATATGCGTCCGGTTATCCATCAAGTCCTCGAGTCTCATTCGCCATTCAGCGTGACCGACTGAAGATACTCGGGCACATCGACCCGCCAGTGCAGGTTTTCCTCGATGCGCTTGCGCAGCGCGTCGGCGGCGGATGGTTCGCCGTGCGTGACGAACGTCTTCCTCGGGGGCGCCTGAAAATGGCCGAGCCAGTCCAGTATCTCGGCATAGTCCGCATGCGCCGAAAGATTATCGAGGTTCACGACCTCGGCTCGCACCAGGACGTACTCGCCGTGGATTTTGATCGACTCGGCGCCGTTCACCATGGCCGCGCCACGCGTGCCGCCGGCCTGGAAGCCGGCGAACAGAATCGTGTTGCGCGCGTCGGGCGCGAACGTCTTCAAGTGATGCACCACGCGCCCGCCGGTCGCCATGCCGCTGGCCGAGATGATTATCATCGGCCCGCGAAATTCGTTCAGGCGTTTGGATTCCTCGACGCTGTTCACGATCTTGGCGATGGTGTGCAGCGCGTCGCATTGCGCCGGGGTGAGACGATGCTCCGCGCGGTACTTGTGGTAAAGCCGAGTGGTGTCCGCCGCCATCGGGCTGTTGAGGAACACGGGAATATCCGGAATGGCGCGCGCCTGCTTGAGCGCATGAATGAGGTGCAACAAGAGCTGCGCCCGCCCCACCGCGAAGGCGGGCACGATAACGGCGCCGCCGCGCTGCGCCGTGCGCTTGATGATCTCCGCCAACTGCTGCTTCGGATCGTGCACGTCATGGCGCCGGTCGCCGTAGGTGGATTCGGCGACCAGATAGTCGGCGCGCGCAACCGCAGCCGGCGCTACCATGATTGGGTCATTGGGCCGACCCAGATCGCCGGTGAAGAGCAGCGTGGTGCCGTTATGCTGCAGCTCGACCAACGATCCCCCGAGCAAATGGCCGGCGGGTCGCAGTCGCAACATCACGCCGCCCGGAAGCGATGTCTCGCTGCCGAAGGCGACGGGGGTCAACCGCGTAAGCGAGTTTTCCGCATCCGCGGTCGTATAAAGCGGCAACGCCGGTTTGTGCTTGGAGAAACCCTTGCGGTTGGCATACGCCGCCTCTTCCTCCTGCAAGTGTCCGCTATCCGGCAAGAGAATCGCACAAAGATCGGCGGTCGCTTCGCTGCAATGGACCGGCCCGCGAAATCCGTTTTTGACGAGCAGCGGCAGGTAGCCGCTGTGATCGAGATGCGCGTGGGTCAGAACGACCGCGTCGATCTCCTGCGGCGCGACCGGCAACGGCGCCCAATTGCGCAGGCGCAGCTGCTTGTAGCCCTGGAACAGACCGCAGTCGACGAGAATCTTCTTCTCGCCTGCTGTTCACCAGATACTTGGAACCGGTAACCGTGCCGGTGCCGCCGAGAAACGTGAGTCGTATCACCGGAAACCCCCGCCGACGCGACTCGACCCAACGTCACGGAGAGGCGCCTCCTTCCCTTGGCTCTTCATGAAGCGATGTGGCCAAGTCAAGACGATCGCTGCCCAGACCTCCCATGACATGAATGCAGCAAGTGCGGCGCGTTCCGCGAGCCCCTGCGCCGTCTGCTGTTGGACGGCGACGAGCAGTCCGGCCAATGTCAGCGCGGCGACCGTGGCAAACACGCGTCCCCGCGCTGCAGCATCGCGCCAGCTCGCGCTTCGCGCGAATGCGCGATTCAACAGAAAGAGCGCGAGGGTCTCGACCGCAAACGCTCCCGCCACGATCGCGCGATGCGCGACCCCGGTCCATGTCGCCGGCTGCCCGGCTGGGTCAATGGGAAAAACCCCGCCCATCACGATCCCCACCGCGGATACACCAAGGAGCAGCGCTCCCCAGGCGTTGAGGCGTCCCGGCCCGAGCGCGCGCCACAGGCCGATGCTGAGTCCCGCATTGCCGATGCCGTGCACGGCAGCGCCGAACACCAGAAGCCAGCCGAAACGGCCGTTCGCAAAATCGCTGACGTAGTGAGTCACCCAATCGATGTCCGCGCGAACGGCGTGCAGCGCGATCAGCGAACCAACGAAAACGGACGCGCCGATCAGCGCGACAACGCCATAGAACCTCGCCGGCGCATCGGCGCCGCCCTTAGCGACAATGGTCCGCGCGGCACCGGATCGTGCTGTCGCTCCAAGGTCGGCGATGTCGGCTCGCATGCGCTAGCTCGTGCGTCCGGGTCTTGGCCGGCGCCCTACCGTCACCCGCACGTCCGCCTTGTCCGTGCCACGGCGCACTGCGAAAGTCGCAACCTGTCCCGGCTTAACCGCCGCGACGCCATTGAGTAGATCCGAGGGTCCTGCGAGCGGCTTGTCGTTCAGAGCGAGCAATACATCGCCGGGACGTATGCCGGCTCGGTCGGCCGGCCCGCCGCGCAGCACGCCCGCGATGAAGACCCCGCTGAGATCGGGCGCCTTCACCGCGGCCGCAATCTCGGGCGAGAGCGGACGCACGTCGACGCCGATCCAGCCGCGCACGACCGTGCCGCCGGCGAGGATTTGCTCCATCACCTGGCGCGCGAGGTTCGCCGGGATGGCGAAACCGATGCCGAGCGAGCCGCCGGTCTCGGAAAAGATCGCGGTGTTGATGCCTACCAGCCGGCCGTTCAGATCGACGAGCGCGCCGCCGGAGTTACCGGGATTGATGGCGGCGTCGGTCTGGATGAAATTCTCGAAGGTGTTGATGCCGAGATCGGCGCGCCCGGTGGCGCTGACGATACCGAAGGTAACGGTCTGCCCGACGCCGAAGGGATTGCCGATCGCGAGCACCGCGTCGCCGACCTGGATCTTGTCCGAATCGGCGAACGTGATGGCGGACGGCTTTTCGATCTTGAGCTGCAAGACGGCGAGATCGGTTTCCGGATCCGCACCGATGATCTTGGCCGGCACCGCGCGCCCGCCAGGCAGCACGACGGCGATTTCATCGGCCGCTTCGATCACGTGATTGTTGGTGAGCACGTGGCCTTGCGGACTCACGATCACGCCCGACCCGAGGCTCACCGCGCGCTCGGGCGGCGCCTCTTCCATCTCGCCGAAGAAGCGGCGCAACAGCGGGTTGTCGTAGAGCGGCGCGCGCGGCTGGCGCACGATCTTGGCGGTGTAGATATTGACGACGGAAGGCATGGCCTTGTGCGCCGCGTCGCGGAAACTCAAGCCGGCGGGTGCCGCCGTAGCCGCGCGCTCGTCCGCTTCCTTCACGGTCACCACCTGCGCGCCGTCGTTGAATCGCGGACCGAACAGCGCGAACACGAGCAGCAGCGCGGCCCCGCCCGTCACGACTTGTGCAAACAGCAACCACAGGCGGCGGATATTCATCGTGATCTCCCGCGTTGTTATTCCTGCGTGGCCCAGCGGCGGGCGAACGCGTTGTAGATCGGCACATATACCAACCCGGCGTACGCGCCGTAGAGGAAGCTCTCGATCAGACCGAGCACGAAACCCCACAGCGTCAGCCACTTGAAACCGGGCAACAGTTGCTCGAGCGCGCCTTTCATGTGCAGGCTCTCCGGCACGATGAGCCCGTAGAGCACGCACACGACGAACGTAAACGCGCCGAAACACCCGAGCGACCACGCGACGATCTTCATATTCAGCATGACGGTTCCTCGTTGCTTAGTGTTGATGTCCGGCGGGCCGCTTCGTATCGTCGGCCTCCTTTTCCTTCTCGCCCCGGCGTGGCCGATCATGATCGTGGCCGCCGCCGCAGCCGCCCCCGTGACCACCGTGTGCGCCATGACCGAAGAGATGCGCGGCGACGAAGAACACGAAAACCACGACCCAGAACCAATTCTGCTGTAACCATTCCATCGCTCACCTCCTCACGGCCACTAAGCGGCCATTTGGTTGGTCACTCAACATATGCCGCGCGAAATCGAGATAAGCGCTTGCATCCTGCGAGCGCGCTACGGCGTTGCATGTCGCAGCGGGTTCTTGCGCATCCCGTCCATCTCACGCCGCATCTCCAGCATCTGCGCCTGCGTCTGCGCGTCCGCTAGCGCGGCCTCGTCCGTCAGCCCCGACATGCGCGTCATGAGCGCGGCCATCTGCTTCATGCGCTCCGCGACGCGTTTGCGCTCGGCGGCGCTCGCCGGGCCGTTGGCCAGGGTCCGCGACATTGCCCGCATCTCCTCGGCCGTGTCGCGCATCAGGTCGGACATCGGTTGCAGACCACGGGCCGCGCCGCGCTGCGGCGATGGGTCCGAGTTGGAGATCGAAGGCGATAGCTCGCGCGGTGGCGGCTTCGCCTCCGGCCTGCCCTCATCGGACCACGCATATCCGGATGCGAGCGTAAGGCCCGCAACCAGCAACGACAGGGCTAGCTTGTCTATCGAGCTTCTCATGGCTGTCCTCGGGTGACTCGGCGGCTCGTCGCACGCGCTCGGTGCGCTCCCTAACAACGGCCGCGATGGCGCGAATCGCTCTGCGTATGCGCATGTCCGCTCGGGGCATGCGTATCGCCGGCATACCGCCGCGGTTCCGCGGTGAACGCGCGATGGCAGCTCTCGGAGCAAAAGTAATAGGTCTGCCCGCCATATTGCGCTTGAGCCGCCGCTTTCGCGGGATTCACTTCCATCTTGCATACGGGATCGGTTGTCATGACATGCCTCCTGTTCAAGTAAGTTTCACGCTTCAATCGGCGCAGCCGCCGTCAGCCGCCGCTGAGCTGGCGTTCGATCTCTTGCTCGGCTTCGAGCCAATCGTTCAGCTCTTGACCCGGCACGAAGCCACGGCGCTCGGCGCGAAAATACGCGGCCAGCGCAATCAGGCTCTCGCGTTCCGCGGCGCTCCGGGGTTTCGCCGACACACCTTCCGCTGCGCGCGAGCGGCCTTTGGTCTCTGATTTGGGTTCCGTCAGGTTTGATTTCGTCGTTGTCGTCCGTTCGATCATCGCGGTCGTGCGTTCGCTCATGGCTAACCTCCTTAACTACCGATTTAAGGGTGTCCCGCCGGCCCATTGCCCGGCAGGGTCCAATTAAATTTCGCGCGTATATCGCGCGCGGCGCCCGGCAAACGGACACTGAGTGCGATACGGTACGAGCCGGGCTCGTACGGCGCAAAGTAATTGCCATAGCTCGGCGCCGACGCGACCAACATCGGTTCGAGCTGCTTTTCTTCGCGGTAGCGTTTCGGTCCGGAAACGACGGCCGAGACACGGGCTTGCGCGATGCGCGCTCCGCTCTTGTCGTCGAACAGCGCAATCATGACGTGCGTGTCACCCGGTACGGCGCCGCCATGCATGCGGCTTTCCTCGTGCTCGCCCGGATGACCGCGCGCGATTGCCGCCGGTATTACCCCGAGGTAGATCGCGACACCATCGACGACGCGTGACGTCGGGCTCGCGGCGCCGGCCGGAAGCGACGCGATGATCGCTAACAGCACGACTGCTATCGATGAGACGATTTTCCCGCGCATGTTCAATTCCTCCAAACACACTGCCGCGGCTTCACACCATCGTAACGATGGCAACGATGACAGCGCTTACCAGCAGCGACACGACGATGAGGACCGCGAGCACGCGCGGTCGAATCTGCCAGTCGTACATCAAGCCCAAGACCAAACCCAGCAGTACAAAGAGCAGTGCGATGAAGAGCGCATGCATCGTCACGTGATCGCCCGTCATCCGCGCCACCCACCCGCGAAACGGCGCGTGCGTCTTCACGGCGCTCACGAGTACCGCGGTCGCGATACTCGTGAGCGCCAACGCCAACCCGAACGAGGAAGCGAATCGCCCTAGACGCGTACCTTTCATGGTGCCGTCCTCGCCGCCGCTACTTCTTCTTTGCGCCGCCCGGCATCATCTGATCGAGCTGCCGGCGCATCTGCTCCATCTGTTTCTGCTGCTCCGGATTCATCATCATTCCCTTGCCCATCATGCCGGACATCATGTCCATCATTTGCGCCATTTGCTTCATCTGCTGAGCCATTTGCTTCTGTTGCTCGGGTGTGAGCTTCGCGCCCTCCATTTGCGCCCACATGTCCGTCATCATGCCGCTCATGTCATGCATCATGCCTGACATCTGCTGCATGCCTGGCCCACCGCCCTGGCCGCCCGGTCCGGTATGTTTGGCCGCGTAGACTGGCGATGTCAGTGCAGCGATTAGTAGTGCAATAACCCACTTCCGTACGATCGTGCCGTTCATGATTTCCTCCTAATTACACAACGTTGATCCGTGCGTCTCTTGTTGATCTCGCTCCACCGTGGAGCGTCCACTGCTTCCGCGGACCCGAAGAAGCGAGCGCACAGCGAGCTACTTCTTCGGCGCTTCGCTCGACATCAGCTCATCCAACTTCCGGCGCGTTTGATCCATCTGTTCGCGCATATGCTGATCCATCGTCATGCCCTGGCGCAGCATTCCCGCGATGGTTTCGAGCATCTCGTACATCTCGTGCGTGCGCCGCGCCTGCGCTTTCTGCGCGGCGGCGTTAAGGTCGCCCTTGCCGAGCTGATTCGACAGGCGCAGCATCTCGCTCGCCATGTCGGCGAGCATCTGCGACATCCGTTGCGTTCCCACGCCCATTTCCGCGTCCGATGACGCTGCATGGGCGGGCGTCGCAAGCGCCAGCAGCGCGACAATGAATACCCTCTTTGCACTACTCGTAAGAGATCGCCTCATAACGCGCTCCTATCACACGAATGCTTACCGCCCCGACTGCTCCGGGAAAAGCGTTTGCCATTTCGGAACAAACGCCGGCGTGCGTGCGGCATAGCGGCGGTATTCCGCGCCGAACTCACGCTCCACTTCGCGCTCCTCGGAACGTGCGAGGCGCACGTACATGTAAACCAGCACCGGGAACATGACGAGCGTCAGCAGCGTCGGCCACTGCAACAAGAAGCCAAACAGGACGAGAACAAAGCCGACGTACTGCGGATGCCGCATACGCGCATAGGGACCGGTGGTCGCGAGCGCTCGATTCTTCTGTGCCGCGTAGAGCACGCGCCAGGAGTTCGACAGCAAGATGAATCCGCCGCCGATAAAAATGAAGCTCAGTATGTGGAACGGTCCAAAATGCGGATTCGCCTTCCAGCCGAAAATCATCTCGAGTAGATGTCCGGCATCGTGCGAAAACCAATCCACGCCCGGGAAGCGGCTTTGCAGCCAGCCTGACAGCAGATAGATCGTCAGCGGAAAGCCGTACATCTCGGTGAAGAGTGCGACGATGAATGCCGAGAATGCGCTGAACGAGCGCCAATCGCGTTTGGATTGGGGCTTGGCGAAGCTGAACGCAAAGATGATGAAGATGGCCGAGTTGATGATCACCAGCGACCACAACCCGTAAGCCGGCGCCGTCTCAGTGTTCATGGCCGCCTCCCCGCTTAGCGTTGTCAGAGCCTCCACCGCCACCGTGGCCGCCATGCCCGAAGATATGAAGCAGCGGACAGAGGGCGAGCAGCACGAAGGGCAGCGCGCCCAGCACGTGCGCTCGGTGTTCGCTCAAGAGAAAAAACGCCGCGATGGCGGCGAAGCCGAGGAATACCCAGCCCGAGCGCGAGCGCCAGAAGCTGGTTTCGTTCGATGGATGATCATGGTTCATAGAATCTCCTGTCCGTTTTCCAGTGGATTGTTTTTTCATCACGGCGCGATCAGTGTCTCTCGTAAATTTCGGTCTGGCCACTCGCATCGAAGCTCATCACGTTGTAGCTCTCGTGATAGGGGCCCTCCATGCCGGGCGAACCCGCGGGCATACCGGCGACGGCAATGCCTTTGATCGCCGGCCGCTCGCGCAACAAGCGCTTGATCGTATCGGCCGGCACGTGGCCTTCGACGACGTAGCCCTGCACGATCGCCGTGTGGCAGGCGCCGAGCGCCGGCGGAACGCCGCGCGCCGCCTTGATCTTGTCGACACGCACATCGTTCTGCGCGGTTACGTTGAAACCATGCTCGCGCAGATGCTCGACCCACTTGTTGCAGCAACCGCAGTTCGGATCTTTGTAGACGATGACATCAGCCGCGGCGGGCGTCGAAACGGCGGACGGGAAATCAAGCCAGTGCCATGCGACGATGATCGCCGCGATGAAGGCGGTGACGACGAAAAC
Source organism: Acidiferrobacteraceae bacterium (assembly GCA_021323795.1). Lineage (GTDB taxonomy): Bacteria > Pseudomonadota > Gammaproteobacteria > Acidiferrobacterales > Sulfurifustaceae > JACQFZ01. The sequence goes on from JAJPKH010000306.1 coordinate 84,667, forward strand.
GGTTGTCGAAGTCTTCCACTTCATGATGACGAACCTCCTTCAAATTCGGTGGCATCGTTTTTCCGCATTTCACGACCCTCGGCGCATGAATCGCGCTGCGTCAATCTCCCGCTCCGCGCGGCGAGAGGCGCGCCACGCATAGAACACGGAAACGGGACAAGCCAACAGAACGACGGCGACAACGGCCGTCAACGGCGTGATTCCCCACCACACGAGGACAAAAACGGCGATCGCCGCCATACCGAGCGCACAGAGCGCCATCGTGTAGACACGGCGTGATCGCGACGCATGCTGATTCATATCGCTAACCTCAGGCGCTTCAGCAGCGCCGAATTGACGATGACCGAGAGCGACGATAGCGCCATGGCGGCCGCCGCGATGATGGGATTGAGAAAGCCGAACGCCGCGATCGGAATGCCGATGCTGTTATAGATAAACGCCCAGAACAGGTTCTGCTTGATTTTGCGCATCGTCGCGCGCGATAGGCGGATCGAGAGGACGACGTCGCGCACGTCGTTCTTGATGAGGATGATGCCGCCGGTTTCTTTCGCCACGTCCGAGCCCGAGCCGATGGCGATGCCGATGTCGGCCGTCGCAAGCGCCGGCGCATCGTTCACGCCATCGCCCACCATGGCCACCGATTGGCCCTGTTTCTGCAGGTCTTGAATGACCTTGGCCTTGTCGCCCGGCAGCACTTCAGCGATCACGTTATCGATGCCAAGCTCGCGCGCGATGGCGCGGGCCGTACGCTCGTTGTCGCCGGTCAACATGATGACGCCGACACCTTCGGCCCGCAGCGCTGCGACCGCTTCCTTGGCTTCGGGCTTCAGCGTATCGGCCACGGCGATCACGCCGGCGAGCGTGCCGTCGGCACCGACCAGCATCGCGGTTTTGCCTTCGTGCTCGAGCCGCGTCATCGTCTCCTCGGCCACCTTTACGTCGATCCGTTCGCGCGTGAAGAGCCGCCGATTGCCGAGGAGTATCCTGCGGTTCTCCGCCGTGCCTTGAATGCCGTGGCCGGCGATGGCTTCGAACTTCTCGATTCTCGGCAACTCCAGGCAACGGTGCTTCGCGGCGCGCACGATCGCCTGGCCGAGCGGGTGCTCGGAGCCGGATTCAACGGCTGCGGCGAAGCGCAACACCTGCTCCTCGCTCGCCTGACCGAGCGTAACGATATCCGTCACGTTCGGTTCGCCGCGCGTGAGCGTGCCGGTCTTGTCGAAAACGACGGCCGTGAGCTTCTTGGCGCGTTCGAGGATTTCCGCGCCGCGAATGAGGATGCCCGCTTCCGCGCCCTTGCCGACGCCAACCATCAAGGCCGCCGGCGTGGCTACGCCGAGCGCGCACGGGCAGGAAATAATGAGCACCGCGATGAAAGCGAGCAGTCCCGCCGGAAAGTTCCCGGCCAGCCACCAGCCGAAGAAGGCGGCAAAGGCAACGATGATCACGGCTGGAACGAACTTCGCCGTCACCTGGTCGGCGACGCGCTGAATCTGCGCCGTGCTCGACTGCGCCTCCTCCACCATCTTGATGATCTGGGCGAGCGCGGTTTCTACGCCCACGCGCGTCGCTTTGCAGTGCAGCAAGCCGCTGCGGTTGATCGTGCCGCCGATGACCTCGGAACCCGCGCGCTTCTCGACCGGCATCGATTCCCCGGTCAGCATCGACTCGTCGACCGACGAGCTTCCCTCGGTCACGAGGCCATCCGTCGGAACTTTTTGGCCCGGGCGAATCACGCACACCTCGCCGACCATGACGGCATCGACCGGTACCTCCGTTTCCTGACCGTCGCGGATCACGCACGCGGTTGCCGGTTTCAGATCGAGCAGCTTGCGTACCGCTGCTGAAGAGCGCTTCTTGATGATCTCCTCCATGTACTTGCCAAGCAGCACGAAGGCGATGATCACGGCGGACACCTCGAAGTAGACGTCGCGCTCCTCGACTTTCACCGGCAGGACTTCGGGAAAAAACAGCACAGCGACGCTGTAGAGGTAGGCAACGGTCGTGCCGAGCGCGATGAGCGTATCCATGTTGATGGAACGCGTCTTGACCGCGTTCCAGGTACCGACGTAGAAACTCCAGCCGCCGATGAACTGGACCGGCGTGACCAGAATGAACAGCCACATGCCCCAGGTGAACCACGGCAGCGCCGGGATTGGCGCCCAGGTGACGATCGTTGCGCCAGCGGCGAGCGCGAGGAACGCGCCGGCGCGCAGGATCGCGAGCGCCAGCACGCCCGTGAGCGCAATCATCATGCGCGTCTTCATCGACTTCAGTTCTTGTTCCGGCGACTCGAACGTGCGCTGGCAGCCGCTCGAACAGAAGTAGTAGGTCCGGCCGGCGCGCTCGGTTTTCAGCGCCGTGCTCTTTTCAACGACCATGCCGCAGATCGGATCCTTAGCCATATCTTTACCGGTCTTGACGGGCGGCATCTTGGCATGCACGTGCGTGACAACCGGGGCGGGAGCGCGCTTCGATGGCGGCTTCGCATGGCTCTGTCCGATCGCGTGTTTCATCGGTATGACGTTGACATCACCGGTTACATACGCGATGGGATCCGCTTGGAACTTTTTCAAACACGTAGCCGAACAAAAGTAGTAACTCGTCCCCGCGTGGACCGTTTTGCCGGCCGCGGCTTTTTCGTCTACCGTCATGCCGCATACAGGGTCAGTAGCCATATCGCCTCCATGCCCTGTCGTCGTGTGCGAAAGCCGTACATAAAACGGGAGGATGTATGTTCATAGGTAATCGCATCAACTGCTTTTCAAAGAACACAACTTACCCAAGGCATGGCGCATTACTTTGATCGACATCAAGAGATCACCGAAGTGCCCAACGATGATCGCGGCTGCGCCGCGTCGGCAGCGCCATGCAGGAAAACAAGCTGTTCCGATTTCTTCCAAACGCTTCATAATGCAAAGTCTCCGTGACATCGCTATGTGGAGCGTTCCATGATGCGCAGACCCTTGAGGACCGTCTCCGCTTTCGTTGCGGCTACTCTGCTGCTCGGCTGCGGTCATACGCCAACGGGACGGCATCAGTTGCAGTTCTTCCCGGCCGATCAAGTCGCAAAGATGGGACAAACAGCGTTCGTTCAGATGAAGCAACAGACTCCGATCGCACAGGGAGATGCAACGAGCCGCTACGTCGCTTGCGTCGCGCAGTCGATCACCGCCGTCGTTCCTAAGCCCCAAGGTGGTGGCAAGTGGGACATCACAGTATTCAAGGACGATCAGGTGAACGCGTTCGCGCTTCCGGGAGGTGGCATCGGTGTGTACACGGGACTCCTCAAGGCTGCCCGCACGCCGGATCAGCTCGCCGCCGTCATCGGTCACGAAATCGGGCATGTGCAGGCCAGCCATGCGAACGCGCGATTGTCCACGCAGTACGCGACCGAAGCCGGCTTGAGTCTCATCCAGTCTCTCGCGGGGAAAAATCCCGAGGAGTCGCGCAATATCATGGCGTTCCTTGGCATGGGCGCGCAGGTCGGAATCCTGCTTCCGTTCAGCCGGGCGGACGAGAGCGAAGCCGATCTCCTTGGCGTGCAGTACATGGCGCAGGCAGGCTACGATCCGCGCGAGGCGATCGCGCTGTGGCAGAACATGCAACAGATCGGCGGCGCAAGACCACCGACCTGGCTCTCGACGCACCCGTCGAGCGAACAACGCATCGCGAATCTGCGCGCGCAGCTGCCGCAAGCGCTCAAACTGTATCAGCCGTCCCGCAAACCGGGCTGCGCGCCGGTGCGCTGAACGACAACCTATCTCTTGCGTGGCAACTCGCCTGTGCCACGCCGAACGAATCGCACTCAGCGCCGGTCGAGATCTTCGCGCTTGCGTAGATATTCCTCGCGCGTAATCTGGCCGCGCGCGTATGCTTCGTCGAGCAGTTCCTGTGCGCTCTTCTGGGCGCGCTGCGCGCCCGGTGCTGTCTGCATGTGGCCACCGCGGTCGTGCCAGAAAAGCGCCCCCACCATCACGACCAACATCATGACGAGCATCGCCGCGCCCGCATCGCCTCGCTGATAGCGCCGTTTCATCTATCCTCCTTACCGCTTGCACAGGCGCGGATGGCGGTACTAACCTTCCCGCATGCTGCCCGATCAACACGTGTGGCTCATCTGGGCCACGGCATTTCTCGTGCCGTGGACCGTTCTCTATTTTGCCTTTCGCACTCACCGCTCGACTATGCGCTGGGCAAGTCTCTACACGATGCCCTTCGGCCTTACCGAACCGCTCTTTGTGCCCCGCTACTGGAATCCGCCGAGCGCTTTCGATCTCGCACAGCGCACCGGTTTCGACATCGAAAGCCTGGTCTTCACGTTCGGCGTCGGGGGTGTCGCTGCCGTGCTGTATTCGGTCATCACGCATGGCCGCACGCACGTCGTGTCCGCGCGCGAGCGCCGGCAACCACTGCATCGCCACCATTACAAGGCACTCGCAGCGCCCTTCGTCGCATTTCCGATTCTCTACGTGTTCCCGTGGAATCCGATCTATCCCGGTATTCTCGCGATGCTGATCGGTGCGGCCGCGACCATCGCCTGCCGCCCGGACCTCAAATCGAAGACGTGGATCGGCGGTGCGCTTTTTCTCGCGTACTACGCCGTCTTCCTGCTCGGCCTGGGAATCACCGCGCCCGGCTACATCGAGCGCGTATGGAACCTCCCGGCACTGTCCGGCATCCGCCCGCTTGGCATGCCGCTCGAGGAGCTGCTCTGGGCGTTCGCGTTCGGCATGTATTGGTCCGGCGTGCACGAACACTTCACGTGGCGGCGGATCAGCAGGCATTGAGGCGATGCGGCGCATCTAGAACCTCCCCGAACGCAGAATCGCGATAGCCCAGCCGAGTCCCATGACCGCCGCGATGACATAGCCGATCAAACCGATCACCGGGATTTCCTGGTAGTGCGGTCCAGCATGGAATGTCATGACGAGCGATGAGCCGATGACGATCGCCGCGATGATCAAGCTCAGGCTCAAGCGGTTGCTCGCGCGATCGATATGAGTCTCCAAGCTTGCGAGCGGCTCATGATGCACGCGTAGCGTGGCGCCGCCTTGGCGCAATTGGCGCGTAAGCGCCGTCAACGTCTCGGGCAACTCGCCTGCCACTCGCCGCAACCCGCTGAACATGCGGTAGGCTTTCGCCAGACCGCCGTTGCGATCAACGGTCGGAAGGAAGTCACGCACGATCAAGCCTGGCGCATGGCGCTCAAACGCCACGAACATGTCGAACGCCGGATCAAGCGAGCGTGTGACGGATTCCAAGATCATAAAGACCTTGGCGACGAGCAGCGTCTCGCGGAGCAGGCGGATTCGATAGCGATGACCGAGCCGGATGAATTCCTGCAACACCGCGCCGAAGGAAGTGCCGCGCGCGGACGCGGCGTAGTACTCCTCGAGCGCAACCCCGATGTCCTTGGCGAACGCGGCACGGTCCGTTTCGGCCGGCGCTCCGCCCATCTCAAGGTAAGTGTCGGCAAGCCACTGCGCGTCACGCGTGACCGCGGCGAAGAAAAGATTGCGCAGGTTTTCCCGATCGCTCGCCGACAGACGCCCGACGATGCCAAAGTCATGGAAGCAGATGCGCCCGTCCGGCAAATAGAACACGTTGCCCGGATGCGGATCGCCATGGAAGAAACCGTGCTCGAGAATCTGCGCGAGGAAGAGCCGCATGAGCGTATCGGCAAGCCGCGCGCGCTCGGCCGGGTCGGCTGGATAGTCCGCGCTCAAACGCCGCCCGTGGCTGTGCGCCATCGTGATAACGCGCCGGCTCGACGCCTCCCAGTACACGGGCGGCACGTAGACCAACGGCTCGTCGCGAAAGTTGGCGCCGAAGCGCTCGGCGTAGCGTCCTTCCCGCGTGAAGTCGAGCTCGTCGGCGATGTGATCGGCGAACTCATCGACGAGCGTGACCGGCTCGTAGCGCCGGCTCTCGGGAACGAAGCGCACGAGCAGGCGTGCGAGGAAATACAGAATTTCGATATCGGCGCGCAGCATCTCCTCGATACCCGGCCGCTGCACTTTGACGATGACATCGGTGCCATCGGGAAGCTCCGCGCAGTGCACTTGCGCAATGGAAGCGGCGGCGAGCGGCGTATCGTCGAAGTGCGTTAACAGCTCATCGACCGAGCGACCCAGCTCCTGCTCGATGATGGTGCGCGCCTCGGAAGCCGGAAACGGCGGTACGCGATCCTGCAGCGATTGCAGCTCCGCGATGACCTCATCGCTGAAAAGGTCGCGGCGCGCGCTCAACATCTGACCGAATTTCACGAACGAAGGGCCGAGCGCATCGAGCGCTTCCCGCAGCCGGCGCGCCTCGCCGGCACCCGCGAGCTCCGGCGCGCGGCCGCCCTTCAAATAACTCACGAGATTGAGGCGCTCGATATAGTGACCCAAACCATGGGCCGCGGCGATGCGTAAGATCTGTACGAGCCGCCGCACGTCGCGCAGCGGCAGACGCGATGCTGCGCTCGGCGTGCTGGATTCCTTTCGTACTTCGGCGTCGCTCATCGGCATGGCATGGCTTTCCGTAGCATCTACATCTTCGGATTCGCTTCGTGCGTCTGTTTCATCATCTTGTCCATTTGACGGCGCATCTGACCTATTTGCTTCCGGTGATCCCCATCCATAGGCGTTCCCCTCGCGATCATCTCCGACATGTTGTTCATCATTGCGGGCATGTCGCGCATGCCCTTCACCATGCGCTTCTGCGCCGCCGCATCGAGCCTGCCGGTCGACAGCTGATCAGCCAGCTCCCGCATCTCGATCGACATGTCGTGCGTCATCTTTCCCATCTCCTGCGCGTCGCGTCCGCCTGTCGCCTTGTCCATTGGCATGTTGTCGTTCGCGGCGAATGCCGGCATAGCGACCAGCACGCTAAATGCGATGATGCCTGTCCGAACCGTCTTCATTGCTTGCGCTTTCATCGCTATGCTCCTTTATGAAATGACTGCGTCTCTACTCGCTATCAAACAAATGTCTACAAACGGTTCCCGCATCAGCGCCGCCATTCAGCGATGGGCTTAAGACAATCGCCGCGCCAGGGACACACCCGCTCGCCGCAGTCGAGACGCTCATCGCCGGCAAAGCATGCGGGTTGACCCAAGCACTGTTGAATGGCGCGTATAAGCCTCGATTTCGACGCGCCGACGGAGTAGTCGATTCCTAGGGAGCTTGCTTGTTCACGTACTTGCTGCAGTTCCATGCATTTCCTCCTCGTTCTACCCGCCGCCCTCATGCTTCATTGCCATCGAAGCTCGTTTCCGCGCTCGCCGTGCTCTTCGCCGGCTCAGCGCGCACGTCGCGCACGTATCGATGCGGTTCGCGCGTAAAGGCCTTGTGGCAAGCTTCGGAGCAGAACCAATAGCTCTGTCCTGCGTATTCGACGCGCGCCGCCGCTCGATGCGGATCGAGTGCGGCGTTGCATACCGGATCGATATTCATGGTCGCCTCCGTCGGGCGGGGTCGACTACATCCAAAAACAAAAACTAGGAACGATCGTTGAACCAGCGGGCTCCACGAGAGCCCGTTTTCGTTAGACAGAGATCTGCGGTGGGCGAGTATCGGTGGGGAGAATTACACTGACGTAACCGAGTGTGCGCGCCGGGTGCCAAAGCGCGGCGAAACTATCGGACGCTAAGCCATCGAAAGCCACGACAATTCCTTGAGAGCTTGCAGAGCAGTGCTGCATACAGAGGAAATTGCAGCAGGAACATCCATTCGCGCCATCGCAAGGCTCGTCGGCTGATAGGTTATCTGCGAAAACCGCGCCCGAACCCTCTGCCTGCGTGACATCGGCCGGTTCCTCGTCGGCGCAGGCGCCGTGCGCGTAGCTCTGCCAGGGAGCCACTATCAGAAACAGCGCCAGCACTATGTGTAATGCCTGCCTCATTCCCGTTCTTCTTGACGACAGCTAAGTAGCATTTTGCCGATCACCGGGGAAAGAGTATTGATCTACGTCAACCATGACTGCCACTTCTCCAGCTGCTCTGACAAACATGAACACTACCGGTCGATGCCCTCTTATGGGGCACACGCAGGTTCTAGTAAATGGGGACCGCTCCCCGAGCCAATCGGTCGGTGAGCGCCTCGATACCGCCGAGACTCTCGCCAACAATGTCCGCAACCTTGTTTTGCAACGCCTGCGTGGTATCACCGCTCGCGGACAACTCGACACTGACAACCTGCGGACGATCGAGCGGATCGCCGATGCGCGACAGCAGTTGCACCGTGGCGCCCGAGATTTCCGGAATGCATTCACAAAGTGTCCCTGCCATTTGGTGGGCGAGCACGCTGTAAATCTTGCCGACATGCGAAATCGGGTTCTTGCCGGCCGCCGCTTCGAGCGACATGGGACGGCCGGGCGTAATTAGCCCGTTTACGCGATTACCGCGTCCGACCTGCCCATCGTCGCCCATTTCAGCGCTGAGGCCCGTCGCCGTAAGATGCAGTCCGCTTTCAGCATGCGCATCCCTATCGTCGAGCGCGTTGATATGCACGGCACAATCGCCGCTCAATCGGCTCGCGAGGTATTCGCGTACACGTCGCTTGACATCGAAGTAGTGCGCGGCGCTCTCGATATGGGCATCGATCATGGCGACAGCCGCCGTAAAAGTCCGCGCATCGCCCGTTCGCAGTCCCATGATCTTGAAATCGTCGCCGGCCGCCGGGAACTGCGAGCGAAACTCGGCCGACCGCAGCGTAGCGGCGATCTGCAATACGTCGTTTTCGAGCGCCGTAAACGGCGCGAACCCCACGCCGAACGAGGTATCGTTGGCGCGTACGATCTTATTTCCGTCAGCGAAGAGCTGCCGCAAGCTCTGACTGCCGCTTTCGACCGCCGGCTCGATCGTGTAGGCGCGCGTATCGGCGCGGATGTTTTCTCGCAGATGGCGCTGAACCGCGCCCGTCACGATGCCGTGCAGATCGGACCGGCCGCCCGGATTCGCGGCACGGCCACAAACGATGATCCGTGGCGGTCTCACCACCCGGCCGCCGCCAAACCGTGGTTCGCTCCGTCCGGCGACGAGCAGTCCTTTGTCGACGTTGAAATGCAATACGCGGCCGAATTCCTTCCGATAGAACGCCGCGAGCTCACGCGCCGCCGCCTCGCAAACGGCATCGGTCATCGTATCGGGGTGGCCGATGCCTTTGTGCTCGCACATCTCCACGTAGCGCTCGGCAACGGCGGGCCGAGGGGCGGGCATTACGACGATACGAGGGATTTCATTCACGAGCGCTGTTCTCCTGCATAACCGCGCCCGAGCGAACGCCGGCCATCGAGCACGCAAGTGTTGCGTATTGTACAGCCGCGTTGAGCGGCAGCTAGCGCTCACCGAATATTACATTCTCGTAATCTCGGATTTCCGTTCAGTGATGTTTCTTGTGCGCGAAACTCCCGGGGATCAATACCAGAACCGAACGCCCGCCACGATCGATCGATTCCCTACATCTTCCCCGGCGATACGCGCCAAATCAGCCGTGTCACCATACTTTTTGCGCCATGTCACGCCGATATAAGGCGCGATTTCGCGCTTGATCTCGTACCGTAGACGCAGTCCCAGTTGAAGGTCGTTCACGCCTTTGCCGACGCCACGCGGCGCATCGGCGCTAAACGCGATATTCGTTTCGATACGTGGCTGCAGAATCAACCGCTGCGTGAAGAGCAAATCATATTCGGCTTCGAGGCGGGCGGACGCGTCGCCCTCGTCGCTCACGAAGGCCGTCGCTTCGACGTCGAACCAGTAAACCGCGAGGCCCTGTACGCCGAGCGCGGCGTAGCCGCGCTTCGGCTCCGGCCGCGCGTCGTAACGCACGCCGGCTTGTAGATACCAGAACGGCGAAATCAGGCGGGCGTAGAGCGCCTGCACTTCGGCGTCTTCCGTCCTGCCGCTCGCGATCGTCTCTCCCTCCGTTTTGAACCAAAATTTGTTGTAGTCGCCGCCCACCCAACCTTGCACGTCCCAGACCGACGAGTCGCGCCCCTTATTGTTCCAGCTGTACTCCAAACGATCCGCGAGCACGAAGGCAAACGGCATGCTGTCATCGACCGGTGTCGGCCAATCCTTGCGGGGCAGCGGGAACGGAGATTGATCGGCGCCTGCGCTTGGGGCCGCGATGAAACAAGCGAGGCCGATCAGTGCGAGAAAACCGGGCGCAGCTTGCTTCGCCCGCATGGTTACGCGTTCTTCGGCGACAAGGGAACGTTGAAGAAGCGGAACATGCCGGCTTCCATGTGATAGAGCAGGTGGCAATGAAACGCCCAGTTGCCCGGCTCGTCGGCGGTGAACTCGTACACCAGCCGTTCCGCCGGACGCACGTTGATCATGTGCTTGCGCGGCATATGCTTGCCGGCGCCGTTGTCGATCTGCTTGAACATCCCGTGCATGTGCATTGGGTGTTCCATCATGGTGTCATTCACCAGAATGACGCGCACGCGCTCACCGTACCGCAGCCAGATGGGCTCCGGCGCTTCGGAGAATTTCTTGCCATCGATGCTCCACATGAAATTCTCCATGTTGCCGGTCAGGTGCATCTCGATCTCGCGCGCCGGCGGCGCACCGTAGTCGGCGTTCGGTTCGAGGCTCTTCAGATCGTTGTACACGAGCACCCGGTGCTCGACGTTCTCGAGCCCAGTGCCGGGTTCACCGAGCCGGTTGCGCTGCACCTCGGCAATCATTGAGTTGCCAGGTCCATGCGTATCGGGTCCGTGCTTGGCAACGACTGGACCCGCCTTCTCCATTCCCGGCATGCCGGCCATATCGTGTTTCGTGTCGCCCATCCCGTGCGCGCCGCGAGTCATGCTCGGCGTCTGCCCGTGATTCATTCCTTGCATCGCGCCTTCGCCCGCCCCGTCGTGCATCGAGCCATGTTCCATGCCGGACATGCCTGCGTGCGCGCCGCCGCCCGAGGTCATGCCCGCATCGCCGTGGCCGCCACTCGATCCCATGTTCATTCCCGGCATCGTCATGTCGTTCATCTCCATGCCCATGTCGATCATCGTGCGCAAGGGCCGCTCGCGCAGCCGCGGCACGGCTGCGCTCATCCCGGCGCGCGGCGCGAGCGTCCCACGGGCGTAGCCGCTGCGATCCATCGTCTCGGCGAAAATCGTGTAGGCGCGGTCTTCCTTCGGCGTGACGATAACGTCGTATGTTTCGGCTACCGTGATTTGAATTTCGTCGACCACGACCGGCTGCACGTTCTGCCCATCCGCTTGAACCACGGTCAGCCGCAGGTCCGGAACACGGACGTTGAAGATCGTTTGCGCCGAAGAATTGATGAATCGCAGCCGTATACGCTCTCCGGGCCGGAAGAGCGCTGTCCAGTTCTCTTCCGCGGCCATGCCGTTGACGAGATAGGTGTAGGTGTGGCCGGTGATGTCGAGAATGTCCGTGGGGCTCATGCGCATCTGTCCCCACATCGCCCGCTCGCGCAGCGTGGCGCGCAAACCGTCCTTGCCGGCGTCCCGGAAAAAGTCGGCGGCTGTGCGCTGCTGAAAGTTGTAGTAGTCGCTCTGCTTTTTGAGTTTTGAGAAGACGCGGTGCGGGTTCTCGAAGGTCCAGTCGGACAGCACGATCACGTGTTCGCGATCGTACTTCACCGGATCGGGCTTGACCGGCTCGATGACGATCGGCCCGTACTGCCCCAACTGTTCGTGAAATCCGGAGTGGCTGTGATACCAGTACGTGCCGTTCTGGCGCACGAGAAAACGGTAGGTGAAGGTTTCGCCCGGGGCAACGCCGGGGAAGCTTAGGCCCGGCACCCCGTCCATGTCGGACGGAACGAGCATGCCGTGCCAATGAATCGACGCGCTTTCCTTTTCCAGTCGGTTCGTGACGCGCATGACCACGGTCTCGCCCTCGCGCATGCGCAGCAGCGGGCCGGGAACGGTGCCATTCATAGTCACAGCCCAGCCCTGTCGGCCACGTACATAGATAGGCGTGCGGCCAATGGCGATATCGACGCCGCGTTCGGTGACGCGCAGCTCATTCGCCTGACCGCCGACCGCTGCTACAGGCGCGGGCCGCAGTCCGCTCCAACCCGCGGCGGCGAGCCCTATCGCGCTAGCCTGCAGAAAACGACGGCGTGTGATTTTTCCCCGGCGGCTGTCGGCCGGCGTGGTCATACGAAAAGCCTCCTTGCTTCAACTCGATATCCTTCTCGATATCCTTTGCATTCGGTAGCGCTGGCGCAGCGGCCGGGCGCAAATATGGCAGCAGCTTACCGCGCTAGGAATACGAGGGCGGATTTTATGTCGCGGGTGTTCACGATGGTATTACCCGAGCATTACAAATATGTAATGCACAGGCAGCACGCGGAAAATTACCGGCAAACATTCCTTCACGCGCTCGTTTTCCATAGGGTTCGGCTATTTGCCGCGACCGGAGTGATCCATGCCCTTCATACCACCGGTGTCCGTTGGCGCCCTTTCGCTTGTGTTCGGCGACGCGCTGCCGGTGCTCGGCGTCGCCCCGCCCGCGCCTGTGCCGGCGCTGTCCGATTCCCGGCCGCCGTACCGACATTTACTTGCGCGACCATGCCAGCTTCGTAGTGACCGGGCTCATGGCAGGCGATCTGCACGCGCCCGCCCTGATCGAATTGCCACACGAGCGTCTTGGTTTCTCCCGGCTGCAGCCTCAGGCTGTTTGCATCTCGGTGCGCCATGCGGGGCATCTTCTTCATCATGGCGGCATGTTCGCTCTGTTCTTCGTACGTGCCGATAACAAACTCGTGTGGCAACTTACCGGCATTAGTGACAACAAAACGGATGGTCTCCCCGGGCTTGACCTCCAGCGACGACGGCTCAAAGCGCATGGTATCGAGCGCCGTGACGTTGACAGTGCGGTCCACCGGCGATGGGTCGCCCGGACGCCCGGCGGCGGAGGGACCTGAGCTCGGGTGGTCCATGCCATGCATCTTGGAATGATCCATCCCCGGCATCTTCGACTGGTCCATCCCGCCCATCTGCGGATGGTCCATGCCGGCCATTCCGGCATCCGTACCGCCCATCGCGCTGCCCGCCCCTGAATGATCCATGCCTTGCATACCGCGCATGTCGTGCTCGCCGGCCGCCGGCGCCGTCTGCGTGGACGGCGCCGCGCGCCCGGCATCGCGGCTATTCATGGCGCAAGCCGTAAGCGCCCCAACATAAAATGCGAGAGCTGTATATTTACCGCACGCATTTGCCATGGCTGATCTCCTTTCGGAAGCGAAAAAGAAAAGGAAGAAAATAGAAGATCTCACAGTGGAGTACGACGAATTAGAAGAAACCCTTTTTCATATCTGGGCGCCAGGCTTCCAATTACGCCGATACGTACACGACTCCGGTCCTTCGACTAGAGAAAGCAGTCGGCTTCCTGTTTGACAGGGAAAGCGGCGGTAAGGGCCGCAGCGCCGCGTCGCTGGGGGCGGCGATCGCGCTACGGGCACACCGATGAGGGCGATGAGGCGGAGCAGGGCGCTTTCCTCATCCTTACCGCCAAAAGTTTCCTCGCCCAATAGCTTCCCGGTTCGCCGGCCTACTCGGCGGGTAACAATTCCGCGGCTCTTTCACTGCAACCGACGCCGTGCGGTGCCTTAGCTCTGCGCGGCGCGCAAGATCTCCTCTATGTCTTTGCGCCTGAGCGCGCGGGCGAGTTGCAGGACGTTCCGGCCGTCCGCATCGATCCAGTCCCGTCGCGCGCCGCCCTCGAGCAGCAGGCGGACGATCTCGGCATGGCCCTCATAAGCCGCCCAGAAGAGCGCCCATTCCCCATCCTTGGTCTTAATATTGGGATCGGCTCTATGCGCTACTAGGAACGACACGACGTCGGCGTATCCGTTAAAGGCAGCCCAGAAGAGCGGCGTCCAGCCTTCGGCGTCGGTCGCGTTAATATCTGCGCCGTACGCCAAGAGCGATTTCGCGATTGCCCAGTTGCGGCGTTCCAAGGCATAGAACAGCGCGCTGCAGCCGTCCGCATCGCGCCAGTTACTCGAGACGCCGCTTTGCAGACTACGCTCGACCGCGCTCAGGTCGCCCGCGTGTAGCGCATCTAAAAAGCTCTCGAGCGGCGGTGATTGAGTCGCGGTCATTTCATCAAAGTTCGCGTTTTTACTGCTTCGGCTCGATTCGAGCGACGGTGAACTGTCCGCCGACTTTCTCAGCGACGAAGTTCACCTTGTCGCCTACCTTTACTTGCTCGAGCATTGCCGGGTCTTTGACGCGAAACACCATCGTCATCGGCGGCATCTGCAGGTTCTTGAGCTCGCCGTGCTTTAACGTGATCTTGCCCGCCTCCTTGTCGATTTTGCGCACCTCGCCCACGCTTATCGCACCCTCGGCCGCGGGTTGGTTCTGCGCTGGAGCGCCGGCATCGTGCTGCCCAGGGTGATGGGTAGTGGCCCATGCGGGTGCGCTCATCACGGTTAGAGTCAATAGTGCCGTAGTCAATTTGCGTTTCATAAGACCTCCTTAGCCGCTACTCACTTTTTCGAGACGGTGATTTTGCCCACCATTCCGGCCTCGAAGTGCCCGGGGATCAGGCAGGCGTAATGAAACTCGCCGGGTTTGGTGAATTGCCAAATCATCTCCTCCTTTTTGCCGGCCGCGACGTGCGCCTGGTACGGCTCGTCGTGCTCCATGCCCGGGTGCTGTTTCATCATCTCACCGTGCGCCTTGAGCTCGTCCATGGTCCCTAGCACCATCTCGTGCATCATCTGACCGGTGTTCTTCACCACGAACCGGATCGTTTCGCCCTGCCTTACCGTCAGGCTCGCCGGCGTGAAGCGCATGTTGTCGGTCATCGATATCTCAATCGTACGATCGACCTTTTTGGGATCGCCTTGGCGCCCGAAAGCGGTTTCTTCGGTAGAGATCGGTTGCGCCTTGGATTTGCTCGGGTGCTTGTCCCCATGGGCGTAAACAGTCCCGCCGGCACCGAGCGTTAGAAACGTCGCGGATAAAACAAAAATCATTGCACGATGCGCTTTCATACTCGAGGAATCCTCAGGAGTTGTGTCTCGACGACGTCGGTGAGAAGGCATTAACGATGGCCTCCGTGGCCGTTGCCGGGCTTACGTACCCGCACTTCGGCGTTCTTCGTGCCCTGCGCGGCCGGCATCGACTGGCCGCCAGCCGACTTACTGCGTGGCGGTTCTGGCAGCGTGCCTTTCCATTCGTAGGCGACGGTGCCAGCGGGATGCTGATACCAGCCGGGGTCGCGGTAGTCGCCCGGCTTCTGGTCTTTGCGCACTTTGACGACCGTGAACATGCCGCCCATCTCGACCGCACCGAACGGCCCTTGCCCGGTCATCATCGGGAGCGTGTTATCGGGCAGCGGCATTTCCATCTCGCCCATGTCCGCCATGCCGGCGCTGCCCATCACCATGTAATCGGGGATCAGCTTGCTGATTTTGTCCGCCACCCCGCGCTGGTCGACGCCGATCATGGTGGGCACGTCATGCCCCATGGCATTCATGACGTGGTGCGCCTTGTGACAATGAAGCGCCCAGTCCCCCGGATCGGTCGCGTCGAACTCAATGGCCCGCATCTGGCCGACCGCTACGTTGGTCGTGACTTCGGGCCAGCGGGCTGACTTCGGAACCCACCCTCCGTCGGTGCCCGCCACTTCGAATTCATGGCCGTGCAAATGAATGGGATGGCTCGTCATCGTCAGATTGCCGATACGAATGCGTACGCGGTCGCCCTGGCGGCAGACCATCGGGTCGATGCCCGGGAACACGCGGCTATTGAACGTGAAGAGATTGAAATCGAGCATGGTGGAGACCTTCGGCGTGTAACTGCCCGGCTCGATGTCGTAGTTGCTGAGCAGGAACACGAAATCGCGATCGGCCCGCATGAGCTTCGGATCGCGTGGGTGCGTCACCCAGAAACCCATCATCCCCATGCCCATTTGCACCATTTCATCGGCGTGCGGGTGATACATGAACGTCCCCGGGCGCTTCGCCACGAACTCATAGACGTAGGTCTTGCCGGCCGGTATCTGCGGCTGCGTTAGTCCCCCGACGCCATCCATGCCGTTCGGCAGCCGCTGGCCATGCCAATGGATGGTCGTATGTTCCGGCAAGCGGTTGGTGACGAAGAGGCGCACGCGATCGCCCTCGACCACCTCGATGGTCGGCCCCGGCGACTGGCCGTTGTACCCCCAAAGATGGGCCTTCATGCCGGGCGCGATCTCGCGCACCACCGGCTCGGCAACCAGGTGGAACTCCTTGATCCCGTTCTTCATACGCCAGGGCAGCGTCCAACCGTTCAAGGTGACCACCGCGTTGTAGGGCCGCCCGGTTTGCGGCACGAGCGGCGGTTGGGTCTTGGCACTGGTCTGCGTCGCGGCTTCGGGCACGGCGGCGAGCGCCACGCGGCTCACCGCACCGGCGGCCAGCACGGCGCCGGCACCTCGAATGAAATTGCGTCGCGAAACCATTGAAATGCTCCTCGATCTATCAATGACCGCCTGCGCTACTGTCCGCAGGGGCGGTTGTTGCCGTCACACCTTTGGCCGGTCCGGGCGATCGTACCGAGAGCGCCGTGTGCAAATCCGTGTCGGCAATCCAGTAATCCCGCAACGCCTCGATGTAGTTGTTCACCGCCGCCACTTGCTCACGTGCATCAGCGAGCAGCTCGAAGGTACTTATCAGCATGCCGTTGTAACGCAGTACGTTCTCCTCGGAAATGCGCTTGCGCAGCGGCACCACTTCATCACGATAGTGTTTCGCTAGATCGAACGCGGTGCGATACCCGTGATAGGTCTCGCGTACCTGCGAGCGCGCATTGAGCGCGGTTTCGCGCAGTCGATACGCCGATTGAAGATAAATCGCTTCCGCCTTCGCGACGCGGGCGCTGCCCCAATCGAAGAGCGGAATCTGCAACTCAATCTCGTAGCCCCGCTGTCGCGGCGCTTCGTTGGAACTGTTGCGGATGACGCCGAGTTCGAGGACATTGATAAAACGCGTCACCTTAGTAAGCCCGAGCGATCGCGCGACGCCCTCGTTTTCTAGATGCGCCGCCTGCACGTCGAGCCGATCTTTGAGCGCCTGACTCTCAAGGTCTGCGGCTTCCCGGGCGGACGCCGGCAAGTCGGGCAGGCGTTCGGGAAGCTTGAAGGCCGGCTGCGTTCCCGCCACACCGAGGAGCCGAGTTAACCGCTCGCGCTCACTCAGCGTCACTTGGCGGGCGCGGGCAAGCCGCGCCGTCGCTTCCGCGTAAAAGACTTGCTGTCGCGCCTGCTGCAGCCGGCTGAAATTGCCTACCTCGGCCATGCGTCGTGCCAACTCGGCGCCCGCAATCGCGGTCTCCTTCACCTGCTCCAGGTACTGCTCGCTCTGTTGGGCCGCGATAGCGGCGTAGTACGCCCGGCGGGTCTCGGCGGCAACCGCGAGAACCGACGCGGCCGCTTGCAGCTTTGCCTGCTCGAAGAGCCGCGACGCGATGCGGGTGCGAATCGGTAACGTGAAGAGACCCAGCACGTCGAAAAATACGGTGCGCTCGATCTCAACCTCGTCGCCGCGGGTTAAGCGCGCATACGAAAACCCGGGATTGCGTAGCCGCCCGGCGCGCACGAGATCGGCCTCAGCGATGCGAAGCTCCGCGAGCGACGCTTGTAAACCGGGATTGTTGAGCAGTGCGATCCGTACCGCATTCTCGACCGTCAACGGCTCAGCGAGCATCGCCTCGATGCGTTTGGCGACCTCCGGTGCACGATCGGCGCTGCGGTACCACGTCGGTTTCTCCCCGATGCGTTGCTCGACCTGCCGCGACACCACATCGAATCCGCCGTCCGGCGAAAACGTCGCGCACCCGGAGAGCATGGACACGGCGAGTATTACGGCGCCGTGCCGCCGTGGATCCGTTCGAAAATTCATCGACGGTCAGCGCTGCCCGTGGCTGCCGCCATTCTTCGGTTGAGACTCGCCCTGCGATAGCGCACCGCGGCCATCGCCATTCTTAGGCAGCCGCTGGCGCGGCGATTGCGACTCGCCTTCCTCGGTAGCCGGCCGTGTCGACATCGAATGGCCGCCAAGGACGCTCTGCTCCGCGACTTCGTCATTGGCGTCGCGCCATGGTTTAAGCGGAGTGTCAGCGAATGATTCGTAATCGGCGAAAGCCGACCGGTAAGAACCGGCTCCCGGCTCTTGATATCCGGCGTCGTTGCCGGCCAACGCCGGTAGCGACAAAAGGCCGGCGATGGCAGCCCAATGTCCTTTGTAACGACGGAATCGCACGGTTAACGGCGGCATCAGCAAACGGGTTTCAGTAGTCTTTGTTGAGTAAAGTTTGTACCACCGGCCCGACATAAACCTGACGGGCACATTACAGATTTGTAATCTGTCTACCCCGCATGCCTACCGACCGCTACCGGCAGGCATGCGCCGCCTACAAGTCTTTAACTACGATCGCTCGCGTTCGGCCCTACGTAGACCTGCACATGACCGGTGCCGAAGTCCTGCGGCGCTATCTCGGCCAATCGGAAATTCGGCTCGCCCAAGGTGTCGAATTGCCAGGTGAAGGACTTATCGCCGTAGACGAACGTTACCGTCTCGCCGCGGACGACGTTCGCGTAGCGCGTGCCGGGATCGAGTACGATACGGCGACCGGCTTTGTCTATCGGCGCGGCCACCCCGAGATGAGAACCCCGCACCGTGTTCTTGAGCGGACCTTGCGACGCTGGATTGTGGCTAAGCCAGTTGCTGTTGTCCTCGCCGGTGCGTTTATCGTCCGCACCGGCGGCGACGGGCAGGCTGAACGCAGTGGCAAGCGTTAGTGCGAGTAAATGATGGTGACGGATCATGGCTATCTCCTTCTTCGTAAGTGGACGATACTCGAGGCCCACTGTAGCGGCGCCCGCTGACACGGTACTGACACCAGGATGACGAATACGTAAAGTGCGCTTGCGGAGGAGCGATGCGTGTTTTAGTGATAGAAGACGAGCAGAAGACCGCCGACTATTTGCGCAAAGGACTTACCGAGCACGGCTACGTCGTGGACGTTGCGCGCGATGGCATTGACGGCAAGCATCTTGCAACCGAAGGCGAATATGACTTGATCGTGCTCGATCTTATGTTGCCGGGGATCGATGGTTACGAAGTGCTGACAGCATTGCGACAAACACGCGAAACGCCGGTACTGATGCTTACCGCGCGTGACAAAGTAGAAGATCGAGTTCGCGGCCTGCAAAGCGGAGCGGATGACTACCTAGTCAAACCGTTCGCGTTTTCCGAATTACTCGCGCGCGTGCAGGCGTTGTTGCGGCGCGGACGGGCACAAGAACCGACGGTATACCGGCTCGCCGACCTGGAGGTGGACCTCGTCAAGCGCAAGGCGTTTCGCGCCGGTCAACGTCTGGATCTCACCGCCAAGGAGTTCATGCTCCTGACCCTATTGTTGCGGCGCCAAGGACAGATTCTCTCCCGCACGACGATCGCCGAGCAGGTATGGGATATGAATTTCGACAGCGACACCAATGTCGTCGACGTCGCGATCCGACGCCTGCGCGCTAAGCTGGACGACCCGTTCGCCGCCAAGCTGCTGCATACCGTGCGCGGAATGGGTTACGTGCTCGAAGTACGGGCCGACGGGAAATGACGCCTTCAATCGCTCGACGGCTGACGCTCTCCGTGGGCGTGATCGCCGCGATCGTCTTCACGGTAATCGGCGCGCTTCTCTATCTGGCTCTCGAGCGCGAGCTGCTCCGGCGTGAAAGTGACGAGCTAACGGCTCGTTTGAATTTCATACACCATATGTTGACGGAGGTGCCTAACTTGGCGGCGACCGACGGACTAACGCACCATCTCGACGACATGGTGGCTAGCCACGGGAATCTGCGCGCCTGGATCACCACGCTCGACGGTAAGGTCGTGTACGGAGGAAAACCGCCGGTTATCGACCGGACCAAGTCGAACGTTCCCTTTTATGCAGTGATGCCCGACGGCGTACCGATGCGTACGATTATGGAGCGACTGCCGGCGACTTCGAAATTGCCCGCCCTCCAGATATTGATTGCGACGGACGTGCGCCCGACACAACGTGTGCTCACCAGCTTCGGCATAACGCTGGCGTCTTTATGCCTCGCGGGCGTGGGCGCCATGCTTTTGCTCGGCATGTGGATAGCGCGCCGGGGGTTATCGCCCGTGAATACACTTTCCTCGCAAGCCCACGCGCTCGGCCCCCGAGCGCTGTCGCAGCGGCTGCCCGAGCAGAATATTCCGGCCGAGCTCCTCGTGCTCGCGCAGTCATTCAATCGGGTACTCGATCGCCTGGAACAATCGTACCGGCAGTTGGAAGCTTTCAATGCCGATGTGGCGCACGAGTTGCGCACGCCGCTAACCAATTTGATCGGCAGTACCGAAGTGGCGTTGTCGCGCGGACGCAGCGCGGATGAGCTACGCAATGTTCTGGAATCGAATCTCGAGGAACTGGCACGCGTGAAAACGATCGTAAACGACATGCTGTTCTTAGCGCGCGCGGACCGGGGCGAGCGCGCTGAAGGCGCGAGCGTCGCTTTAGACAACGTAGCGCGCGACGTTGCGGAATTTTTCGAGCCAGTTATCGACGAGCGTCGCGTGGCTCTCAAGATTGAGGGAGCGGCTACAGTAACAGGTGACGCCGGGCTGCTCCGCCGGGCGGTAACTAACCTGGTTTCCAATGCTCTGCGCTATACCGCCGCGGGTGATGCTATTCATATCGCTATAGAGATTGATGACGATTCGGTGAGCCTTCGCGTACGAAATCCGGGCGCAACTATCCAGTCAAACGAACTCCCGCATATATTCGATCGCTTCTACCGCGCCGACCCCGCCCGTAGCGGTGGTGGCGAGGGCCACGGATTGGGATTGGCCATCGTCGGGGCGATCGTCCAGATGCATGGCGGAAGCGTCCATGCGAGTTCTCACGATGGGATCACGGAGGTCGGATTTTCGTTACCGGCGGCAACGTTGATCGTCGCTAATAAGTTGCGAGAAAGCACCGTGACCAAAACGTGACGCACTAGTGTCTATGGCTGCCCATTCGCGTCCATTTCAGTCAAACTTACGCGGGGCCTAACGTGACAAGTTGTTGAATGGATTGGTGGCGTTCAAAAGGAACGCGTCTGAAAATCCGCGTGTCGGCGGTTCAATTCCGCCCCTGGCTACTAAATAAGCCAAAAAACTTGCGTTGCCTGCCCGGAACTATGCGATGCTAATCCATAGCTGGTGCGAACCGCCTGCCGGCCCGTGCCACATCAATCATCGTTGCCCGCCACCCGCCGAGCAAGACGTTAGGCGGCCGTTTCCTTTATGCAGACATGACCTCACGCTCTGATCTTCAGGAGCCGGCCAATGTGCTCTACAGGATCAAGCGAGGCCTATCCGGGTATGTCAGCTATCTCGCTGCATGCGAAATGAACGCGTCATTCAGCGAGTATGTGCTCTATGAGCCGATCTTGCGCATTCTCACAGCACGCAACTACTCGGTCCAGTGCGAAGTGGAATGTCCGGGTGTGACGCAGCCTGCGGCTGGTGATCGTAAAAGGTTGGACTTTCTTGCGATCGGGCACGGCCTTCGGTTCGCTGTCGAGGTCAAGTGGGCGAAATCGCGCTTGCTTGATGTCGCGAACGACCACTCAAAGTTGGCAGGGTTCCTGAAATCCAGCGCAGGGTCAGGAGCTCGAGCGTTCTTATGCGTCTTTGGGCGGGAGAGCAGTATTGGCGGTCTCGTGCTCAGGCCCAACGCGTTTCAAGAACGTGGCGACCCGGTCATTGCGAGCTTCGGCGTAACTCGGTATGGCTGTCGGATTTTTGAACTAAAGTTGTCTAACCAGGCACTGCAGCCGACAAACCGCGCTCCGCGGAAGACCAGCACACGGAAACGTTCACGCGCGGCTCGCGGCTAAGCATCATTTCGTCGAACTCCGCTTTCTGGAAAATTCGACCGAACGCGAGCGTGGCGATTGTCTGGGCGTTGCCGCATTGTTGACGGAAAGATCGACCTGCGGAAGGAACCGAGAGGTCGACTATGCGGTTACTGCTGGTGCTCGAAGTTGCAATTCCGCTACCTTATGTCATCGATTTTTGCGCGCACAGGTGTTCCTTCACCCAGGACGGGTTCGCAAACGCGCGCGCAGGATGTGTCGCATCGCGCTCGGCGCGAGTTGCGCATGCACTGTACGAAAGCCGAATGCCGAGGAGCAGCCTGAGATCCCCCCATGAAAGAACGCGGATGGGATATCCCTTGCGCTGTAAATACCGTGTCGCGGCGATCTGTAGCTGGATGGGTGGCCAGCCTTTAAGCTCAACGAACTCGTCTGTTGCAGGAAGATAAAAGTCGGGGGTGCGGAGAAATCCGCTCTTCCTTAGGTTTATTTTTTCCGTCATTCGGGTACGCAAAGACTTATTGCATCTCCACCACTGCATCCGCTCACGGAGCGACTCATTCTTTTTCCGAATGGGCTTGCGCGCAAACAGCCATCTCTGATAGACAAAAGGTATGCCGTTCTCCTTTAAGTACATGGCATAAAGCGCCTCGTAGCCGGAGTCGCACGGCACCTTCTTACCCCGGCCGTCGAGGAAGTACCAGTCCCCGCGGCCGGCAGTCCTGTGACGAAGGCAAATGCGGATAGGTTCGCGCGACGTAAAATCAAGCAGTACATCCGATGGCCCAACCACGCGGTTTGCCCATCTTCGGAACGGGACACGATGTCGGTATTGGTCGGGGGAGGATCGAACAACGAGGTACCGGCGGCCATCGCCCCTTGCTGCATCGAGATAGCGCTGTATGTAGGGGATCACCGCTTTTCCCATACGAGATGGCCAATGCGTAGGAACTGTTTAACGGCAAGTGCGCCGCGCTCGTTTCGCGCCTTAGAGCCGGGGGTGAGCAGTGCTTTCTTCACGGCAGGGCGGGTGGCCTCGTAAATCCGGGTCGCTTCCAAGTTCTCGTCCAATAGCACGAGCGCGACGCGGTCCCACGGGTGAGTAAACGTCATGCGCGGCACCCGTCCTCTAATCTTCCCGGCAATGCAGCGGCCCTTAATCTGTATGCGTATCTTCCGCTTGCCGTTAACGCGCACCGCATCGTAGCCGGCGGAGCGCGCTGGGGCGAGCTCAAGCCCGAGATACTTCGCCGCGCAGAACTCCGCGATTTCGCCCGTAATGCCCAACGGTTTGCCGGTAAGGGCGCGATATTGGCGCGCGAGCTTCTTCGCCTTGTTCAGCAATCCCTCGATTACCTTTAGTTCGCGGCTCCTTCGGCTCATCGCGCACCTTGTTTAAATCCCGCCGAGACCCAACGTACGATTCGCAACTCGATCAACTTCCAAGAACGACCAGGAGTAGACATGGGGCGTATGAAGGCAACTGACCAAAAACGTGACGCACTCGCGTCCGCGTCGGTCCATTCATGTCCATTTCAGTCAAACTTGGCGAGGCCTAGCGCGACGAGCTGTTGAATAAATTGCTAGCCGCTACAGAAGGAGAAACTGGCTGTCTTCCGCTCGAATGTCATTGATACAGCGATACAGGCACTCGTCGATTTCCCGAAACGGCACGGTCATGGCGAAACGCATATACATCCGCTGCTCTCCGCAGTGTACGGAAAGAAAAAGACTAAACGTGTCCTGCCTCCAATGTTCGACCGTTACCTGGTAACCAGTAGCCTGCCCTACGCGGTGCAGGCATACCGCCCGCCTGAAGTGCGCGATACGTGCTTGGCCCGGAAATCGTCTCGGACCCCGGAACCATGCAATAGTCAGCCGACTTGTACTTGCGGAAGAGCATTGCCCTGGTCCGCTCGATTGTCCGACGGTGCAACTCGAAATCGTGTTCGCTTAACTCGAGCCCGGGATCCCGTAATTCGATGCTCATTTTTACGACGCGCTCTCACCAATTTTAACGCAACCCGCGCGCTGTATTGTATTGCGCGACGAGCCCTGTATAGCTTCCTACACCTGTCCTCGCGTTTGCAACAACCGCGTCCGCGATCGTCGCCCCGTC
>JAJPKH010000092.1 GCA_021323795.1 Acidiferrobacteraceae bacterium
CGTGTAATCCTGATACGCCGGAATCGCAATCGCCGCGAGAATGCCGATGATCGCGACTACGATCATCAATTCGATCAACGTAAAACCTTTTTGCAGTGTCTTCATCTTCGTCTCCTGTTAAACCTCAAATTGCGAGGGCGTCCCGGAAAAAACCGGCCCACTCACTGTGGCACCGTTGTTCGAATCACACGGCCTTTGCGGTTCCCTCCTGGCCGATGCTTTCCGGTACATCCTCTCGTTTCGTACTAATTAGCAGCGCCGGAACCGAAGTCAATGCAATGTTCGGAACGCTACCAACAATGCCTTACGGCATCCTTAATTTGTTGCATGAAATATGCCACAGCCGTTCGGCGCCGGCCTATTGACGCGGCCATACGCCTGTCGATCCAGATCCCTTATTCGTCGGTTGCCGTACCTCGGAGCGCCCGTTAAAACCGCGCCGGTACGTGACGAATTTTGTCAGCTCGTGACGTGGCCGGGCGACGAACTTGGGGATGGGCCACCCAGGCCGGTCAGCCCATGCCCAGCTTTTCCAGCTTGTAACGCAAAGCCCGAAAGCTGATTCCCAGCAACTTCGCGGCCGCCGTCTTATTCTGGCTGGTTTTGGCTAACGCATTTTCAATCGCCACACGCTCGATGCGCTCCAGATAGTCATCCAAAGACTCCTCGCCATCGAGCAGTACGGCCGTTTCCGCCGCTTCCTTGGACATCTGCGGCAGATGCAGGTCGTCGGGAGTTACTTCATTGCCGTTGCAGAGTGTAAGAGCACGTTCAAGGATGTTTTCAAGCTCTCGTACGTTACCCGGAAAAGAATAACGCTTCAGCGCCTCCTGGGCGTCGGTGTTGAGCCGCGGCGGTTTAATTCCGAGTGTTTCCGCCAGCCGGCCGCACAGCAGGTCGGCGAGCAGGGGTATGTCGTCAACTCGATCCCGCAGGCTCGGCATATGGAGCTGAATGACGTTCAGCCGATAATACAGGTCTTGCCGAAAGCGCCCTTGTTTTACGAGCTCGTGCAGGTCTTTATGTGTCGCACACAAGACGCGCACGTCCACTTTGAGTTCGGACTGATAGCCTACCGGGCGAACCGACCTTTCCTGTATCGCCCGTAACAGTTTCACCTGCATCGGCAACGGCAGATCGCCCACTTCGTCGAGGAACAAGGTACCCCCGTCCGCCGCTTTGAAGAGGCCTTCTTTATCCTGGACGGCGCCGGTAAAACTGCCCTTCTTGTGGCCGAAGAACTCGCTTTCCATCAATTGCTCGGGGATGGCGCCGCAGTTAACGGGTACGAATGGCTTGTCCGATCGCGGTCCCAGCTCATGGATCAGCCGGGCGGCGAGCTCCTTGCCAGTCCCCGATTCACCGCTGATATACACCGGCGCCTGGCCGCGCGAAAATCGGTCGATCATGGCGCGCACCTTTTGGATCGCGGGCGACTCGCCGAATAGCCGGCGCGTGCTCGTCGAGGCGGTAGACGGTCCGGGTACGATGGTCGCCGCCGGCCCCGGGGACTGGGCGACACGTAAGGCGGAACGCACGATATTCCGTAGGTCGTTCAAGTCGAGAGGTTTGGAGACAAAGTCGAAAGCGCCGGCTTTGAGCGCCGCAATCGCGGTCTCCATGTTGCCGAACGCGGTTATCATTGCTACCGGGAGATAAGGAAATTTGTCCTGGATGTGACGGACAAGCTCGATGCCGTTTCCGTCTGGAAGGCGCATGTCGGTGAGGCAGAGATCAAACCTGAATTCGCCGAGTAGATAGCGCGCTTCTTCCAGGGTGGAGGCCGTGCGTGTCTCGAGGTTCATCCGGCCGAGAGTAAGTTCAAGCACCTCCCGGATGTCCGGCTCGTCGTCGACGACCAAAACTTGATGTTTTTGCTTGTTCATTACGGCCCTGCTTCACTGCCTTCCTCTGCACGGAGCATGGTGACGCGAAACCGGCTGCCAACCCCGCCGTCGCCCGGGTGGTAGTCGATCGAGCCGCCATTACCTTCACAAAGCTCTTTAGCAATATATAGGCCAAGTCCCGTACCCTTTGGAGTTGTGGTAAAGAACGGGTCGAAGATGTTGTCCACAATGGCCGGCGGCACCCCACTGCCCCAATCGATAACATCCAGGAACCGGCGGTTTTCCATATCTTTACCGGTCAGGAACTTAATGAGGGGGGTGCCCGTGAAGGGAGGGCTATGACGCAAAGCGTTTTGACAAAGATTGGTGACGACCTGATTTAGCTGATCGGGATCGAACAAGACTTCGACAGGCTCGCCAACGCGAGCGAAGGCCTCAGGCGGCAGATGAACCGTATCGCAGTACTGAACGATGAAATCAGCGAGCCAGGCGTTCAGCGGGACGCGCGTTTGATTGACCCGGTCGCGCCGGCTCAACTGGGTCACGTTTTGTATGATCACGTTCATACGCCGGCTCTGTTCTTCAATGATGGTAGCCAGCCGTTTTTGTTCGGTGTCCTCTCCCACAGACTCGGACAGAAGTTGGGCGGCATTGGTGATGGCGCCGAGGGGGTTGCGGATTTCATGCGCGATACTTGCTGTCAGACGCGCCAGGGCCGCCATTTTGAGCTGCTGAGCCTGCTGTTTGAGGGCGGCCATATCCTCGAGAAATATCAGTGTCCCGGATTCTTTCGCTGTGCCGAGGGTTACGAAGCGGGGCAGCATCGTATAGCTCGCGCGCGTGGTGAATGCGCGTCGGGCGCGATGCTCCGGCGCGTTTCCCAGCCACTGAAATAGCTGAATTGCGAGGTCGGGCGAGATCTCACTCAGCGAGGCATTCTTAGGAAGGCCGGTGCGTAATCCCAGAAATCGCTGAGCCGCTTGGTTCATGAAGCGGATATGCCCGGCGTGATCGCATGCAAGCACGCCCGATTGCATCCGTTGAATAATGAGTTCGTTAATTTGCGCGAGATTCGCAAGATCTTTTCCGCGCCGCTCGGCGAGCGCTTCTGAGGCGCGCAGCCGTGCGCCCAACGTATAACCCAGGAACGCGGTCGCGAAGAGGCCGACGCCAAGGATGCCGACCTGGGGATAGCCCTGGATCATGTCGTCGCTGACCAGATTGCCGACGAGTAAGCCCCACGAATGCTCGAGCATCGCCGCGATGGCGGCGAGCGAAGCATAAAAAATGCTGACACGCCGGCCGAGCATCAAACTGCTGCTTGCTATAGCGACGATCAGCAATAATCCGAGACCGCTCGAGAGACCTCCGCTCGCGTGCATGAGGAGCGTTAGCACCGTGACGTCGGCGAACGCCAGCACGCTCACCTGCGTATCGAAATCGGGTGTGTGCCAGCGCGAGGCGAGCAAAGCCGCAATCGCGATCAGGGAGTAAATCGCGCTTGCTGCTTGGAAAAGTTCCGGGGCCGAGGCACCGAACGGGGGTAGTTCCCCGACGGTGAGGCTGAGGACGAGCCCCGTGGCGGCCAGCGCTAAGCGATAGAAGTTAAAAAGGGTGAGAAGTTTCCAGTTTTCGCTGGGAGCAATCTTCCCTTGAAGGGGGGTGAGGCCAAACGAGGGGATCGTCCGAGATGTCGCCTGCATCCTAGTGGATTAGCATAATTTTCCCCGCTAGGCAAAGAACCGCGAGCCGTCGTTTTCCGCTACTCCGTGGGTGTGTCCGGGACGTGTTCTTTGCAGCAATACGCTTTCCCGGCGCGCACCAGCGCGTGACTCTCGGGCACATGCACGCCGCACCGGGCGCAGGGCAGCATCCGGGGCGCGGTTTGCGGCGTGGCACGCCGCTCCGGCGGAGGGGAGAGAAAAATGCGCCTGATTAACTGCCACGCGACCCACACGGCGATGGCAATAATAAGGAGGCGGACAACTTGACCCATGGTTATGCCTGGAAAGGATCCGACACGATCCGCGTAGACGGTGAAAGAGTGAGGCCGGAATAGCAAAATGTCCAGCGACCGAGCGTTCGGCGCGCGGGAAGCGCCAACGCTGGAATCCGATCACCGATACGATGTTGGTCGGGGTGAGAGGATTTGAACCTCCGGCCCCTTGCTCCCGAAGCAAGTGCTCTACCAGGCTGAGCTACACCCCGATAACCGGCTTAGTGGTCGGAAAGAACCAACCAGCTAGTGATTGCGGTGAACGGAAAAGTACGTCAGGTCCACGAGTGCTTGTTTGTAAGGCGAGTCGGGAAGGGCGACCACCGCCTCCTTGGCGCGCGCCGCCTCGGCCTCCGCCCGGCGGGCAGTGTATGCGATGGACCCTGTAGATTCAATCGTATCCGCTACCGTCTCGATCAGCGCGTGATCGCCTTGCTCTATCGCTCCTCGCAACAATTTGCGCTGCTCGGCGTTGGCGTTGCGCAGCGCATGGATCAGGGGCAGGGTCGGTTTTCCCTCCGCGAGGTCATCGCCGATGTTTTTGCCAAGGGCAGGGTTGTTTCTCCCGTAGTCCAAGGCGTCGTCCACCAGCTGGAAGGCTATGCCCAAGTGAAGTCCATACCGGCTCATGGCCGCTTCTACCGAGCTTTCGACGCCACTGATAACGGCGGCAAGCTGCGCGGATGCTTCAAAGAGCTTCGCCGTTTTGCTCCGAATGACATCCACGTATCGCTCTTCCGTGGTATCCGGGTCGTGGCAGTTCAGCAGCTGGAGGACCTCTCCTCGCGCGATCGTGTTCGTGGTTCGGGCCAGGATCTCCATGACGCGCATTTGGTTCACCTCGACCATCATTTCAAAGGCGCGGGAGTAGAGAAAATCCCCTACAAGTACGCTCGCTTCGTTGCCCCAGATCGTGTTCGCGGTGGACTGACCGCGGCGCATTTCCGAGGCATCGACGACGTCATCGTGAAGGAGGGTGGCAGTGTGAATGAACTCGATAATCGTGGCGAGCTGGACGTGAGCTTGGCCCCGGTAGCCGAGCGCTCTGGCGCCGAGCAGCACGATAATGGGGCGCAGGCGCTTCCCTCCGCTATTAATAATGTACCCCGCCAACTGATTAATAAGGAACACGTCCGACCGGAGGCGAAGGCTGATCTCGCGGTTGACGGCTGTCAGATCGTCTTCAACGAGCGCCTTGATGGCTTCAAATTCCATGCAGGGTGGAAAGCGCAGTAATGGCCGGGGATCGTAGGGATCGCCCCCTCAGCTGTCAAGAAAGCCCTTTATCGGTTTGACCTTAGTGCATCGCGCCGTTAAAATTCCCAGCCTTTTTCGGCGGTCAGAACCCTTGGGGACGAATATGTACGCGGTAATAGAAAGCGGCGGGAAGCAGTATCGCGTGGCGCCGGGCGATGTCATTCGCGTGGAGCGACTCGCTGTGGCGGCCGGCGAATCGGTGGATCTTGGCCGCGTGCTTCTGATCGCGGATGAACAGGGCGTGCGCCTCGGCGAGGCGCTCGGCGGAGTTGGGGTAACCGCGAAAGTGCGTGCGCACGGCCGCGGCGAAAAAATCCGGATTTTCAAATTGCGCCGGCGCAAGAACTATCGTCGCCAGGCCGGACACCGGCAGGACTATACCGAGCTTGAAATCACGCAGGTTGCCGGCGTGGGTGCGAAGGTCAGCGAAAGCCCGGCGGCTTGATCAGAGGAGAATAATCAGTGGCACACAAAAAGGCAGGCGGAAGCTCGCGCAATGGTCGCGACTCTCATGCGCAGCGACTGGGCGTGAAGCGCTTTGGCGGCGAACGCGTGTTGTCGGGCAATATCCTGGTTCGGCAACGCGGCACTCGCTTTCATCCCGGCGTTAACGTCGGTATCGGGAAAGACGACACATTGTTCGCAAAGGTTGACGGACGGGTGTACTTTGAAGCGAAGGGACCGCGTAATCGCAAGACCGTCAGCGTGTTGCCAGAATAGACATCCGGTTTCGAAGCTCGTGAAACCCCGCCCTGGCGACAGCGCGGGGTTTTTTATTTTTGTACTGGGCCGTGGTGGCGCCTTTGCGCGGACTTTGCACTTATGAAATTCGTTGATGAAGCGACTATTCGCGTGGAAGCCGGTAACGGCGGGTCCGGCGCCACGAGCTTTCGGCGTGAAAAATTCGTCCCGCGCGGCGGGCCGGACGGCGGCGATGGCGGCGCGGGCGGGAGCGTTTATCGCGTCGGGCACGAAGGGCTGAACACGCTCGCCGATTTTCGCCACACGCGCCTCTTTCAAGCCGAGCACGGCGCGAAGGGCGGTGGAAAAAATTGTAGCGGCCGAGCCGGTGCCGATCGCGTCATTCGGGTGCCGCTCGGAACCAAGGTGGAGGATGCGGAGACGGGTGAGCTGATTGGCGAAGTCACCCGCGATGGCGAGCGCTTGCTCGTGGCGCGCGGAGGAAAAGGCGGTCTAGGCAATACCCGCTTCAAATCCAGCACCAATCGCGCCCCACGCAAAACCACGCCAGGGACGCCGGGCGAGGGTCGCGAGCTGCGACTCGAGCTGCAGGTGCTCGCGGATGTGGGCCTGCTCGGTCTGCCCAATGCCGGCAAGTCGACGTTGTTGCGGCAAGTTACCGAGGCGAAACCCAAGGTGGCGGACTATCCCTTCACCACGCTTTATCCGCACTTGGGCGTGGTGCGCCTGGGAACGGATCAGAGTTTTGTCGTTGCCGATATTCCGGGCTTGATTGAAGGTGCTGCGGAAGGCGCCGGGCTCGGGATTCAGTTTCTGAGGCACTTGAGCCGCACCCGCGTCATGTTGCATCTTGTGGATTTGGCGGCGCCGGAAGGTGAAGAAGCCATTGCCGAATCGGTCAACGCGATCGCCAACGAGCTCGCGAAGTTCAGCGCGGAGCTCGTGAAGCGCGAGCGCTGGCTGGTTTTCAATAAGATCGATCTCCTCCCCAGCGAGGAACGAGCGGTGCGGACTAAAGCGGTAACCGAGCGGCTTGGCTGGCGAGATCGAGTTTATAGTATCTCAGCGGCGACCGGGGAAGGTTGCCGCACCCTGGTGGGCGATTTGTTCCGTCGGCTGGAAGAAATCAAGAAGGAATCCGTGCAATGCGAAACGTCCGAACCGATACGCGAGCAGCGCTAAAGCACGCACGCCGTTGCGTGATCAAGATCGGCAGCGCCTTGATCACGAACGCGGGCCAGGGGCTGGACCATGAGGCGATCGCGGGTTGGGCGGCGCAAATCGCGCGACTTCGTGCTCAATCGATCGAATGCGTGGTCGTGACCTCCGGCGCGGTCGCCGCGGGCATGCAGCGCCTCGGCCGTGCGCAGCGTCCGCGCGCGCTGCATGAGCTGCAAGCGATGGCCGCGGTGGGGCAAATGAGTCTGGTGCAGATTTACGAATCGGCGTTTCAGCGCTTCGGATTGCACGCGGCGCAGGTGCTGCTCATTCACGATGATTTCACCAATCGGGAGCGTTACTTGAATGCGCGCAGCACGCTGCGGACATTGCTCGATTATGGCGTGATTCCCGTCGTCAACGAGAACGATACCGTCGCGACGGAAGAGATCCGCCTGAGCGACAACGACACGCTCGCCGCCTTGGTCGCCAATCTCGTCGAAGCCGACCTGCTGCTGATTCTGACGGACCAACACGGGCTGTATGAGCGTGATCCGCGCGAGTATCCGGACGCCGCGCTCGTGCCGGACGGAAATGCAGGCGACCCGGCGTTGCTCGAAATGGCGGGTGGTTCCGGGCGATTAGGCCGCGGCGGCATGCGCACCAAGCTGATGGCGGCGGAAAAGGCGGCTCGGTCCGGCGCGGCGACGGTCATCGCCGGCGGGAGATTACCCGAAGTGATTTCGCGAGTATTCTCGGGAGAATCGCTCGGGACGTATTTGCGGCCGGCACATGAACGCCTGGCGGCGCGCAAACAGTGGCTTGCCGGACAACTGCAGGTACGGGGCGCGCTGACGCTCGACGCTGGCGCGGTGAAGGCGATCGTCGCGGCCGGGAAGAGCTTGCTGCCTATCGGTGTGAGGGGAGTGGAGGGCGCTTTTCGCCGCGGCGAGATCGTGACGTGCGCCGATCCGAGCGGACGGGAAATCGCGCGCGGCTTGGTCAACTACGATGCGGACGAAGTGCGACGGATCATCGGCCACCCGAGCGAGCAGATCGAAGCGATACTCGGGTATGTTGATGAGCCGGAGCTCATCAACCGCGATAACCTGGTGGTAATCGAACGGTGACGCTCCGCGTTATGCGGAGGCGAGCGCGCGCAGACGGCTGTTGAGCCGGCTCTTGTAGCGGCTCGCGGTATTGCGGTGAAGCACGCCTTTACCGGCGAGGCGGTCGATGATCGAAGCGGCCTGGCGGCACGCCTGTTGCGCTCCTGACTTATCCTTCGACTCGATTGCCTTCAGAGCCTTCTTGATTTCGGTGCGCATCAGGGAGCGCCGTGCCGTGTTATGCGCGCGGTGCTTCTCTGCCTGACGTGCTCTCTTCTTCGCTTGTGCGGTATTGGCCACTGGTAGTGCTCGGGACGCTTTGAAGGCGCGCCACTATGCGGATTCGGGCTGTTTTTGTCAACCCGTATGCGCCCCGTCATGTGCAGTCGATAGCCCGATACCGTATCATCGCGTCGCTTTTTTCCGCCGAGACAGGACATTGACGACGCGCAAGCTCCTCGCATCGACCGCCCTAACGGGCGGCATGACGCTGGTTTCCCGGATTTCCGGGCTGGTTCGCGATATGGTCTTCGCGAGCCTTATCGGCGCCGGCGCGAGTATCGCGGCGGACGCCTTTTACGTCGCGTTCCGCATCCCGAATTTCCTGCGCCGTATTTTTGGAGAAGGGGCGCTCTCGCAGGCGTTCGTCCCCGTCTTCGCCGAGTATCGCGCCCGCACCAGCCCGCAAGAGACGCGAGTGTTCGTCGATCGCATGACGGGCGTCCTCGCGCTCGTGCTCTTCGTCGTGACATTGCTGGGCGTCGTCGCCGCGCCGGTCCTGGTTATGGTTCTTGCGCCGGGATTTTATGCCGAGCCCTCCAAGTACGATCTTACCGTCACGATGCTTCGTATTATGTTTCCGTATCTGTTATTTATTTCTCTCGTCTCGCTGGCCGGCGGAATACTTAATACCTATGGTCGCTTCGGCGCCGCTGCGTTCACGCCTGTACTGTTGAATTTGACCCTCATCGGTGCGGCGCTATGGATTGCGCCGCAGTTCTCACAGCCGGTGCTGGGCTTGGCTATCGGCGTGTTCGCCGCTGGAGTGGTGCAACTTCTGTTTCAGATACCGTTCCTGCAACAAATAGGCATGTTGCCGCGACCCCGGTTCAGGGGGCGGCACGACGGCGTCATGCGAGTCGCGCGTTTGATGCTGCCCGGGGTCTATGGCGTGTCGGTGGCGCAGATAAATCTGCTGGTGAACACGCTGCTCGCGTCATTCTTGGTCACCGGCAGCGTGTCGTGGCTGTACTTTGCGGATCGAATGATGGAGTTTCCGCTGGGTGTGTTTGGCATTGCGCTTGCCACCGTCATTCTCCCGAGCCTTTCGCAAAAGCACGCCGCGGCGTCGACCGAAGAATTTTCGCACCTTCTCGACTGGGGATTACGGTGGGTACTTATTATAGGTATCCCCGCCTCGGCGGCGTTGGTGGTGCTTGCGGGGCCGATGCTGGCGACGCTCTTCTATTACGGCAAGTTCAGCGCGCACGACGTTGCGATGAGCGCCCGCGCGCTGATGGCGTTCGCATTCGGGCTGGTGGGCTTTACCCTGGTAAAAGTGCTGGCGCCGGGATTCTACGCGCGCCAGGACACGAAGACCCCGGTGAAAGTGGGCACCATTTCTTTGGCGGCGAATATCGCGCTGAGCCTAGTGTTGGTTTATCCGCTCGCGCACACGGGATTGGCGCTCGCTATTTCCATCGCCGCATTCATAAATGCGGCTTTGCTTTTTCTGCGCTTGCGTCATTTGCGTATCTATTGCGCGCTTCCCGGGTGGGGCATGTTCTTTGGGCGTATTGTTTTGGCCACAGTCATCATGGCCGGGTTGATCGCGTGGGGTACGGACAATCTCGACGCTTGGTTATCCGCCCCGGCGCTCGAGCGAGCCGGGCGTCTAGCGTTCTGGATTGCGGCTGGAATAATAGTGTATGGTGCAGTATTGTTTTTGGCAGGAATGCGACCGACCCATCTCAAGCTGAAAGTATAAGTGCCGCAGGCGATGACAAACACTCTCATCCATCAGCTCGCTGCTTGCGATGACCCCCGCGTGTTCACGCTGGCGGAAGCGGAAGCGCTGTTTCCTCTCGTGCGCAAGATCACGCAAGCCGCGCATCAGGAACTTGAGCCGGTGCGGCGCGCGCTCGAAGCCATGGTGCCGACTAACCCGATGATTCAAGACGTCGAGCGCCAGTACGAGGCGATTGTCAAACGATGGGTGGGCAAAATGGAGCGCCTCGGTCTTGTCGTGAAAGGGTTGTGGCTCGTTGACTTCGACACCGGGGACGGTTATCTCTGCTGGAAGTTTCCCGAGCTGCGCATCGGTTACTATCACAGCTATCACGAAGGTTACTCGAGCCGTATTCCGCTGCGTCAAGTCGTGGAGGAATTCGATCCGGATTGGGCGCATGCGTGAAGCGCGCTGAGCGCTGATCTTCCGTTTCTCGGCGCACGGTCGGGCCTCGCGGTCTCTCGTATTTCCCTTTAGAATCAAATTAATGGAGTTCATACGCGGGTTGCATAACATCCGCCCCGAACATCGGGGTTGCGCCATTACCATTGGCAATTTTGACGGCGTCCACTTAGGTCACCGGGCGCTCATCGCGCAGGTTGCCGAGCGCGCCCGCGTCTTGCGAGTTCCGTCGCTCGTAATGTTGTTCGAGCCCCAACCGCAAGAATATTTCCGGCCCGACGTGTCGCCGCCGCGGCTGATGCGGCTGCGCGAGAAGCTGGTCGCGCTCGCTGGCCTTCCCGTTGATCGCGTATTGTGCGTGCGTTTCAATGCGGAGGTGGCGGCGTTAACGCCCGACGCGTTTATCGAGCAGATACTGACGGCCCGTCTGGGCGTGCGTTACCTTGCCGTCGGCGAGGATTTTCGTTTCGGTCATGCTCGCAAGGGAGACATCGAGACGCTCAGGCGCGCCGGCGGCCGTTACGGTTTTGAGGTTGCCGCCGCCGCGACGTTTGAAGTTGACGGTGAAAGAGTCAGCAGCACGCGCGTCCGCGCGGCGTTAGCGGCGGGTAATATGGAGTTGACGAAAAAATTGCTGGGCCGCCCATATTGGATGTGTGGAAAGGTGGCACACGGCGACAAAATCGGGAGGGGAATCGGCGTCCCGACCGCGAACATCGCGTTGCAGCGCCATCGCGCACCCGTCGATGGAATTTTTGTTGTGGAGGTCGTTATATCAGGAGAGCGTCTCCCCGCGGTCGCGTCGGTCGGCACTCGGCCGACCGTAGGCGGCTCAACACCGCTGTTGGAGGTCCACGTTCTCGATTTCGATCGGAATGTATATGGCGCACATGTGCAGGTCGATTTCCTGCACCGCCTGCGCGAGGAGCGCCGTTTCGATTCGTTGGAGCAAATGCGAGATCAGATTGCGCGCGACATCGAAGCGGCACGACAATATTTCAACGCCTTAAGCGGATCCCGCCCGGCCGCTCTCAGTGTGTTTCGCCCGTGAAAGACACCAACGCCTATAAAAATACGCTCAATCTTCCGCGCACGGATTTCCCGATGAAGGCTAATCTTGCCGCGCGCGAACCGGAAATCCTGAAGCGCTGGGAATCGCTCGACCTCAACGCGCGCCTGCGCAAGGCGCGTGCCGGTCGTCCGAAATATGTTCTGCACGACGGCCCGCCGTACGCCAACGGCGATATCCATATAGGCCACGCGCTCAACAAGATCCTGAAGGACATCATCGTCAAATCGAAAAGCCTGAGCGGCTTCGACGCGCCATATGTGCCAGGCTGGGATTGTCACGGGCTGCCGATCGAGCACGCGGTGGAAAAGAAAATCGGCAAGGCCGGCGTGCAGGTCAACGCCGCCGAATTTCGCGCCGCTTGCCGGGAGTACGCCGCCTCGCAGATTGACCGGCAGCGCGCGGATTTCATTCGCCTGGGGGTGATGGGCGACTGGGCCAACCCCTATCTGACAATGGATTTCCGATTCGAAGCCGACATCATCCGATCGCTCGGGCGGATTGTGGCGAACGGTTATGTTTACCAGGGCTACAAGCCGGTGCATTGGTGCATCGACTGTGGATCGGCGCTGGCCGAAGCGGAGGTCGAGTACCAGGACCGAACCTCGCCGGCGATTGACGTGCGCTTTACGGTCGTCGATCCCGCGGATTTGCTTGCGCGGCTGGAGCGGGTCGCGGGGCACGAAGGCGAGGGGCCGATCAGCGTTGTGATCTGGACCACTACGCCCTGGACGCTGCCCGCGAACCAGGCGGTGGCGCTACATCCGAAGCTCGACTACGTGCTCGTGCAATACGTCGGTCACATCGGCCACGAAAGATTGTTGATCGCCGATGCGCTTCTAAAAGATGTGATGCTGCGCTACGGCGTCGACGGCTACCGCGTGGTTGCGCGCGGCCGCGGCGCCGATCTCGAAGGCTTGAGGCTCAAACATCCATTTTACGACCGTGAAGTGCCGGTCGTGTTGGGGGAGCATGTAACAACGGATGCAGGCACGGGCGCGGTACATACCGCGCCGGGCCATGGTCTGGAGGACTACGTTGTCGGCCGCCAGTATGGTTTGCGAGTGGAGAATCCGGTCGGCGGCGACGGTAAGTTCCTCCCCAACACCGGGCTCTTCGCGGGCGAGCACGTCTTCAAGGCAAATGATCATGTGATCGAAGTCCTCAAGCGCAACGGCAAGCTCGTACATGCTGCGGCGCTTAGTCACAGCTATCCGCACTGCTGGCGGCACAAGACGCCGATCATCTTTCGCGCCACGTCGCAATGGTTCATTAGTATGGACAAACTGCGCGACGCGGCAATCAAAGCGATCCGCGAGACGCGCTGGATACCGGGGTGGGGCCAAGCGCGCATCGAAGGAATGGTCGAAGGCCGCCCGGATTGGTGTATCTCGCGCCAGCGCGCATGGGGTGTACCGATTGCGCTGTTTGTGCACAAAGAAACCGGCAAGCTTCACCCCGATACCGCAAATTTAATCGAGATCGTCGCGAAGCGGGTGGAGCAGAGCGGAATCGATGCCTGGTTCGAACTCAAGGTAGAAGACCTGCTGGGTGTGGAGGCGGCGAGCTATCAGAAGGTAAACGACACGCTCGATGTGTGGTTCGATTCCGGCGTCACGCATGCATGCGTGCTCGAGCGTCGCCCCGAGCTGAAGTGGCCGGCGGACATGTATTTGGAGGGCTCGGATCAACACCGCGGTTGGTTCCAGTCCTCGCTGCTCACGTCCGTCGCGATGAAAGGACGCGCGCCATACCATGAAGTCCTGACGCATGGTTTCACCATCGACACGAAGGGTCGCAAGATTTCGAAGTCGTTGGGAAACGATATGGGTGGGTTACAGAAGATCATTAAGACGCTCGGCGCGGATGTCGTGCGGCTATGGGTCGCGGCTACGGATTACCGCGCGGAAATGAGTATTTCCGAGGAGATACTGGCCCGCATCGGCGACTCGTATCGCCGTATCCGCAATACCGCGCGCTACCTGCTGGCGAATCTGGACAGGTTCGACCCGTCTCATGCGCTACCGGACGATCAGCTGCTCGCGCTCGATCGTTGGGCATTGCAGAAGACGTCGCAGCTGCAACAGGAAGTTATCGAAGCCTACGCCTCTTATAATTTCCATTTGATCTACCAGAAAGTGCATCAGTTTTGTGTCGTCGAGCTAGGCGGCTTCTATCTCGACGTGCTCAAGGACCGGATGTACACCATGCAGGCGGATAGCAGCGGGCGGCGCTCCGCGCAAACCGTCATGCTGCACATCCTGGAGGCGCTGGTCCGCTGGCTCGCGCCGATTCTCAGCTTCACGGCCGAAGAAATCTGGTCGCACATGCCCGGCCCCCGCTCGGAATCGGTTTTCCTCGAAGGGTGGCACGCCTTGCCCGAGATGCGTGAGACGCGGGAAGCGCGGCCGATTACGCCGGCGTTGTGGGAGCGCGTGCTCCAAGTGCGCCAGGCGGTCAGCCGCGAGCTCGAAAAACTCCGCGTTGCGGGTGCGATCGGGTCGTCGCTGGACGCCGAAGTCGATCTTTATTGCAGTGAGGAGTTGTTGCAACAGCTGCGCCTCCTCGGCGAGGAGTTGCGCTTCATTTTCATCAGTTCCTACGCCCGCCTGCATCCGCTAGCCGAGCGCGGCGACGACGCGGTCGCAACGGAAGCGCCGGGCTTCTATGTGAAAGCCTCTCCGTCGAGCTACGCCAAGTGCGCGCGCTGCTGGCATCACCGGGAAGATGTCGGCGCGCATTCGGAACATCCCCTGCTTTGCGGTCGCTGCATCGCCAATCTCGGCGTCGGCGAAGTGCGGAAAGTAGCATGATGCGCCGTGTCCTATGGATCAGCGCGCTCGTCGTCGTTCTCGACCAGCTGACAAAATGGGTCGCCCTGAAATATCTGACGCGTCACCTCGAGGTTCCTGTCATTCCGTTCGTGAACTTAACGCTTGTCTACAACCGCGGCGCCGCGTTTGGCTTCCTCAATAATGCGGACGGTTGGCAGAATTTGTTTTTTATAGCGATCGCCTTGATCGCCTGTGCGGTTATTACCTACTTGATACTGCGGCTGCGACAAAAAGACATCATGGTCGGTCTGGCACTGTCCCTTATTCTCGGTGGAGCAGCCGGTAATCTCATCGATCGATTTTTGCACGGCTATGTTATCGACTTCGTTGACGTCTACTACGGTTCTTGGCACTGGCCGGCGTTCAATGTCGCGGATTCTGCGATAACCGTAGGAGCAGCTGTGCTTGTTTTGGATGCGCTAGGCGTTGGCCGTCGTCGGCGCATCGCTTAGAAGTAGAGAAGAAGCGGAGTGAGGCTATTTATTGGACTCGTAACGCCCTTGGAACGGCAAAGGCGATGTTTTCCGTTACGCCGGATGCTTCTTCGACCAACGTTCCTCCCCATTGGCGTAATCGCTCAAGGACTTGTTGTACTAATACTTCCGGCGCTGACGCGCCTGCAGTGACCCCAAGCTTGGTAACGCCAGAGAGCCACTCACGACAAATTTCGTCTGGACCGTCAATCATATACGCCTTCGTTCCCTGCGCTTCGGCCACTTCTCGCAAACGATTCGAGTTTGAGCTGTTTGGGGATCCGACTACAAGGACTAGGTCGACGGAGCGCGCTAACGTCTTTACCGCATCCTGTCGGTTCTGCGTGGCATAACAGATGTCGTCCTTCTTCGGCCCTCGAATCGCGGGGAAACGTTTTTGCAGCGCCTGAACGATTCTCGAGGTATCGTCGAATGACAATGTCGTTTGGGTTACATAAGCCAGGTTAGCCGGATCTCGTACCGTCAGCGTTTCTACATCCCGTTCTGACTCGACAAGGTAGATGCCGTCGGCCACTTGGCCCATCGTGCCTTCCACTTCGGGGTGGCCCGCATGTCCGATCAGTACACAGTCGATATTTTCTTGCCGGTATCGCGCGACCTCCACATGCACCTTGGTGACCAAGGGGCACGTTGCGTCAAAAAAACGTAACTCCCGCTTCTCGGCCTCTTCACGCACCGCGCGTGACACGCCATGGGCGCTGAAAACGACCGTAGCTCCAGCCGGTACTTCGCTCAGCTGTTCGACAAAAACGGCGCCCTTCGCGCGCAGATTCTCGACCACGAAACGGTTATGCACTACTTCATGGCGGACGTAAATGGGAGCCCCGAAACGTTCGATGGCGCGCTCAACAATCTCGATCGCGCGATCCACGCCTGCACAAAATCCTCGGGGATTAGCAAGAATAATTTTCATGCGATTGATAATAACTGATCCGGAAAGCCGTTTCCTTAAAAGAAACACTTTAAAGTGCGGTACAAAAGCTTAGAAAGCAGCAGGCAGCAAAGACAACCAGCTGCACCAGCACTCAGAGAAGTTCTCTGGCGCTCGACATCTGCCAAGCGCTAGGGAGGGATTACTTCGTTTGAAGCTTAAGTCCCTCGGACCGACGCCTGTCTGTCTTTTTACATTCGATCATGCACGCTTCGTATAGCTCGTTATCTTTCTTATTTTTCGCAGCGCAGTCTTTGTAACATGCCTTTAAAGGTTCCGATAGACCAGTCTTATCCGTGCCCCCGGTGTTCGCTGCAATCGCGAGTTGCCCCGTAGTCAATATCAGAAACATAACGAGTAAAGAAACGAACGCGTTAAATGAGCTTTTCATAAGGTTCCCGCTGTTCAGATGCGCTTGTAAGGGATTAAATCGATCGCTGTCTACTTATCTGTCCACTTCGCTGAATAGGTACCGTTGTTGTTCTTGTCCCATGTTTTAATGCCCGTATTCGTAATACGCAGCTTGCCGTTGTTGAGTTGACGCTGGGTTGTTCCTGCTCCATTCGGGTCCGCCGTCGCGGTGTACTGTGTATTACTCGCGGCTAATGCGACGGATAGCAGGTAATGACTGTCGGGCGAGAGCGTTGAATAGGTAAGCCCGCTGCAATCCGCTATCTGTCCACCTGATATGACGTTTGTATATTGATTACACTGCGCAAAGTATTTCTCTTCACGGTTTGCTAGCTCTGTCAACGCAATCTGCGCATCCGATCGCCGTGCCTGAGTGATGTAACGCTGATAGCCCGGGTATGCGATAGCAGCAAGCACGCCGATAATCACGACGACGATCATGAGCTCGACAAGCGTGAAGCCGTCACGACGAAACGATTTCATCTCGTAAGTTAAAGCGTCTTTCATCTGCGACATGTTCAAATTAACCCTTCCTGTCTCGGCCAGGCTGCCTTACGGGATGAAGGCAGCCGGCGCCTGTTTTGTAATCGTTCAACTATTTCTGGAACCAGAATGTTTTGTTCCATTCGGGCCCGCCGGGGACTTGGGTAGTACTGGGACCGGTCAAGGCGGTCGTGCCGCCGGCATTTCCTGGCCGGAAAATAATCACCGTCTCGGGCAGCAGTCCCCCGCCAAGTTGAACGTATCGATCCGCAGCCGTATAAGTACCGTTGCCGTCGTAATCGAATGCAGGGGTACCGTTCAGAATGTTCAAGGCGTACTGCCTTGCTATACCTTCATCGGCAGCGCACGTTGACGTTGCTGTCGCTGAGCTCGAAGGCTCGAACGTGCTAACAAACAATATTCCACCGAAAATCGACGTGCGCGCCAACGATTTCTCTCCGCGCCATGTGGGGCTGGTCGATTCCTGCAAGTTAATATACCAGCCTTTGGCAGCGCGAATGGCCGTCTTGCTCGCGTTCGGGTCTTGCAGCGCATCCGAGGTAGCATCGTACAAATCGCCGTCTTTAATCGGTGTTGACGGGTAAGTAAGAGTGCCGCCCGTCGTGAGCGCGCTGATAACGTAGTCTCGAAGCACGTAGATCCGATTGTGCACCTGCTCCTGCGTCGGGGTCATGTCGCGCGTGATCAGATCGAGCGGATCCTCGCGGTCGCCTGAAGCTATTGTCACGAGATCGTGTTTGGCCTCAGCGGCGTCTTCGTATGTGTCGTCGTATACCTGAGCGACGTCGGGCGGATAGTAAAATTTCCGCCGGTCTTGGATCGTCGTTCCCGTGCACGCCGAGCGTGTTCCGGTAGGACAACCCAGATCCGCGAACATATAGCCGGACGATCCCGCATTTGTGTTCTTCTTAAGGGTTGGCGACAAGTCGATACGCCAGATCTGGCCTCCGAGATCACCCACATAAATTCGATCGGTACTCCCATCGCCGTTCGAATCCATGAGGGTGAGATCCGATGGTATGCTGAAATTCATACCCGCAAGTTCGAGATCGGCGCCCGAACCGGTGCCGCTTGCCCACCACAGACGTTCGCCGGTGTCCGGATCCACGAGGTAAATGGCGTTACCCGACGCCGAGGGCGCCGGGGTTGCGCCGTCGTTTAGGGTGTCGTAGCCGCCGCCAAACGCAAGCACGGTTTTAGGTGCGCTGTTACCCGCGGTCGCAGTCCCGTATCGGATCTGAGTGACCGAAGGCTTGGACCA
Organism: Acidiferrobacteraceae bacterium; assembly: GCA_021323795.1. Taxonomy (GTDB): domain Bacteria; phylum Pseudomonadota; class Gammaproteobacteria; order Acidiferrobacterales; family Sulfurifustaceae; genus JACQFZ01. The sequence continues at coordinate 17,984 of JAJPKH010000092.1, forward strand.
GGTTTGGGCAAGGTTGGTGAAACCCGGCGTAACGCCGCCACGAATTACCCATAGAAGTTTTGGTTTGACACCTCCGAGCGCGGCTGGATCCGTTAACTTCGTAGTGGGCGTTATATCGAAGGCATAAATGTTATTTCCGCCGCGCCGCATGCCAATAAAGATGTGCACGTAGTCGCCGATAGCCGGATCAATTACTCCATCCGGCACGTCAACGACGTTACCTACGGTTCCGCTCCTATCGCGTATCAATACTGTCGGTGTTCCATCAAGACCATATATATGGTCGCCCTCGTTGTTATCACCGTTGTCTTTTTGCACGCCGAGCAATTCTTTCGGAAAGAACGCCCACTCTTCGATACCATTGCTTTCATTGATCATGTGCAGCGCGCCGTCGTTCGTGCCTACCAAGATCTTCATGATCGGCGCGGCGCTGGTGCCGCCGTAGTTGACGATTAACGGGCGACTATGCATCGGGTCGCCGAACCGCCACGGCCGGTTCTCCGTGACGTTTGTATCCGCATCGTCGTCGTACGAGTCGGTTCCACGGATATACTTGATGATTTTCGAGCGTTCGGTCCCGTCAGCAGCATTAAGCATGGCAGCTGTTAGCGAGGCGTTGCTGTCAACCACAAGATTGGCGGCGTTGCTCAGGTCGGTTTGACCCGTTGGCGTGCGCCCGTCGGTAGCGTCATAGCCGCCGGTATACGTGTATACCTGACGATCGCTCGCGCTTGGCGGATCGGTCGGGTTTGGCATCTTTGCGCCGGCGCCGCCGGCATCAATGCTATTTCCGTCCGTCACCGTACCCCAATAACTGCTGGCCGTATCGATAATTCGATGTGTAATGCTGTCGACGGCTTCATTGCCGTTTCGGTCTATCAGCGATCCCACCGTGCAAGTGGGACTTGTTTCCGTTCCTTTGCACAGGGTGTATTTCTTGACGTTACCGTTCCAACGCTTTGAGCCCGATGGTTTGAACAGTGCCAAGTACACTTCGTCGCGGTTAAACAGCGTGTTGAAAGCGTTCACGGATAATGCGGGCGCGGAGAAGGACGTTGTTACCGTCAGGATATCGATAAGGGCACCCTGTAGAGCGGCCGTCAACTGATCGGCGTCATCCGCTGTGTAGTACTTGCCGTGTCCTTTGGTGGCGGTATCCTGTAACAGCTGTAATCCGGAGGCGGAGATGCTGCCGCCGAAACCGACTGTATAAGTAACCACGCGCTGCGTACCGAGAAGTCCGGAATAGATGTCGTTGTTGTACATCCAGCCCGCTAGCTCATCCAAGCGGCTACCGCTCAGCGTTCCAATGCCCGGCAGACCTCCGATCTTGCTATCGGCGCTCGTGTCGTTGGTCGGATCGCCGTCCGTCACGTATATGACGTACGCCTGCTGGCAGCGGTATTGGAACGGCGAAATATAATTGCCGCCGCTCTCGGCGGATACATCGCGATACAATGTCGTCTTTATCGTGCCGGTCGCCGGCGTCGTGGGCGTTCCGCTGACGGTGTAGCTAAACTGCGTGCTACTAATCGTTGTCACTACGAAGCCGCCGTTGTATTCCGCCTGATTCGCGCCGCTGATTAGGACGTAATCCCCGGTACTAAATCCGTGCGAGCTCGACGTCGTTACCGTAACCGTCGATCCGCTTCGCGTAAGAGACGATACAGTTAGGGTGGGGTTATCGTCGCCGAAATCGATGCCTAGCCCGCCAAGATAACGGTATGCTTCCCACATGGTTTCAGCGAGCGGCGTATTCGTCGATGGAGCAAGACTATCGATCACATGCTTCATTGCCGTGCGCCGCGCGTCAGTCATCGTATCGACCCTGAATACCACGCGACCGCCATTAGGGCCCGAACTGCCGTTGGTGTTGAAAACCATAAGACCCATGCGCACACTGGGATTCGCATCGATGATTCCTTTAACTGCTGATTGGGCTACCGTCCAACGGGTCTGACCCGGAATCCACACGTTGGTATTTGTGTTATCCGTGTTACGGATATAATTCATGTAGTTGGCGTTATATAGCGTCGGCGTATAAGACGACCCGGTAAAGCCGTTCCAGTTGACCTCTTGACTCGAGTTGGTCGTGTAGGCGGCGAAAGGTGTAAGAGAAGAATTCTTTGGGTAACCATTAGGATCAGTCGCCCCATTATCAGCTTGGCAGTCGATGACCCAGTCGTTGCCGGCACTGATCGATCTCCATCCCTTTCCGCTGCCACTTGGCTTGAAAGCTATAATCTTTACGCTTCCATAGACGCCCGATCCACCGGTATTCAGATTTGTTTTCGATGCTTCGCAATTGTTGTTACTTGCCGAGATCCACTGACTAGTACCAGAAGTCGGCGGCGAGCCGCTAGTCGACCAATAAATACGTCCCGAGGTGAACCCCGGGCTACCGGATTGAGCCGAGTAGTCGATGCTGGGATCGTAGGGAAGGCGTTGAGGTGCCGAGATCTGCGTATCCATGCTGCCCGAATTATCGAGAATGATGAGCACATTGGGCGCGTCATCCCGCGTGATGCCCTGGGCCGTTAGATAGATATCGGTATCCTTGGCAGGAGAAGTTACCGGCAAGCCAAGAATCAGGCCGAGTATGAGACCGGCTGAAAGCGCGCGGTAGTTTGACATGATGCTTACCTCCCTAAATCTTTTTGTATCGCTAGCTAATTAGCACTACTGTGAATGTCCTTGGATAAACCTTGAACTACTTCCGTTTTCCCGCCGACCGCGGTTTGTACGCGGCTCGTCACCTGAAAATGTGCTTTGCCTAGATTTACGGCGCTGTTTATTTGGCTGGGGTCGGCCGAGCGGCCAGGCGGCGCCGATTTGCCGATCAAGCAAACGGTAGTAGTGGCGTACGAGGAGGATGGTCCATTCGTGCATGGATTCGTGTCGGTCAAGTTGTAAGAAAGCGATGGATTGACAACCGTTTGCGCGATAGCGGATTCGGCGAACTGAAATGCACGTACGGATTCCTGCGTGTTGCCCGCCATACGTGCTTCTAAGCCACTCACGTTCATTATCGTGACACCGAGGATGGTTAGAACCAACAGAATCACCATCGCCATTACCAGCGCGACGCCGCGTTGTCCATGGTCCCGCGCGTAAGTGCAGAATCCGCCGTCGTCCAATTCTCCGTTCATATTCATTGGATGTTCCGTGTCTCGACCGTAGTCAGAAAGGTTCGCCGAGTACGCCGGTCGTCGGGCGGGTCGATCGTCGTACCGTTTACGTTATACGTTTTTGTGTCCACATCGTGGCCAATTTCTCCCGTGGTTGTGTCGGCGATGCTATTAGCCAGAAGACCAACTCGAACGCTCACAACGGATTTCCAGCTAGGCACGTTGTTTACCGTCGCATACACGTTCGGCGCCCGGATTGTCGGGTCCGTTCGGTAGCCGTAGAGTACCTGCATGTTTTCGATTCCTTCGACAAGTTCTTCGCCGCCGCGCCAAAGAGAGGGTCTGCCGCTCGCTCCATTTCTAATTTCATATTTGAGCTGGCTGAATTTCATAATGAATGCATTCGTGCTGTATGCCTTGCTCAAGTTCCCCGTGCTGTTTCCTTGGTAAGGTGCAGGGAGAGAGCCGGAAGCGTGCGCTATCGTCGTCCCGCTCGCGGCGTTGTTGGTGATTTGAAAGACGTCTGTCTTGTCGCAGTCGGTGACTGCCACGATGTCATATTGCTTGAACGGATGTCCTGCCGCTACAGTCAAGCTTTCCCCTTCGCTCTGCATTGAAGCGGTGACAGCAACCGACGAGGTGAGATCGAGATACTGCAGCGTCAACGTATCACTAGCTGTTCCGCCTCCCTCTGTTCCGGTAAACGGCGCAAGAAGGATTCCGTTAATGTTTCCTCCGTTCAAGTTCACTTGAACGTTGTCGATGCTCCCCATGCAACCGATATAACCTGCCCGACGGATGTCATTACTCAGAAATTGGACGGCGGTGCGAGCATTTTCCTGCAATCGTGCGAGACTATCCGTGGTCTTGTAGTTCTTGTTGCTGTTTGCAAACAGTGTCGATACTGCGGCCAGAATAATAAGACCAATGACCATTGCCACCATGAGCTCGACCAAACTCAATCCTTTCTGGTCGTTGGGCTTGATGACATTCTGGTTACTCATATGACTACCGTCCAAATTTGCCTCATGTCAGCGCCGTTTTCTCTCCACCATATGGTAATGGTGTATGTGCTCGTCGCGTCGATGCGCGAGATGCTCGACAGGGTGCTGGCCGGCGGAAGTGTCGCGCCCTGTAACTGATACCACCGTGTCAGATCGTAATTAGCGAGCGCAGCGGTTGACGCGCAGCCGCCGCTAGTGTCCGCGCAGTTTTCCGCCGTAGAAGGAGCTGCGGTTATCGGCGTAGCCTGACTACCGTAATTTCCGGCATCAGCACCGGTCTTATTCGCCCGCATGCGATCGATGATGTCATAGGCGAGCATCGTGGCTTGAGTTCGCAAGTACGACTCGTGAGTAAACTTCATCCCTTGAACTTGCAGCATCGCGAGCCCCAATAACCCAATTGAAAGCACGGCGAGCGTCACGAGTGTTTCGATTAATGTGAATCCGGCCGCGAGCGTAAAGGCGCGGACATTGCCGTTAGCCGTTCTGAAGCGCATTAACACGTCCCCCTTTCAAGCCCTGGCCGCCCGCTTGTGAGGATCCGCACGACGCGCGACTGGTGGATTTGGCTATTACAAATCGTGTAGCTACCCGCCGCGCCACTAGCGGCAAGCTGGCCCTGATTGTTGTAAACGATTACGTCTGCGGTCGAGGTAATGGAATTGTTCGAAGGGAGCGCTTCATGTGCTCTTAGCAGTTCATCACCGGCGCTCCAACTCCCGGAGCTGTCGTTATCGACAAACACGATCCAACCGTTTGTCCACGTACCAGCCGCCGTACATGTTGCTCGGTCGTTCGATTTGCAAACCCCTACATTGATAGCGGAATTTGCCGCATTAGTTCTACGCTTTAGAACTTCACCGCGAGCGTAATTGAGATCGGCGATAAACTCGTTCGCGGTAGTAGACAAGGTGCTTGAGGCCAAGAAGTTGCCTATCGCTGGAGCCGCAATGGCAGTTAATATTCCGGCTATCGCTAGGGTGATCATCAGCTCCGAGAGCGTGAAGGCTCGGCAAAAAACACGCATTCCGATATTCGGTATAAATATACGGTTTAACGGCACGATGTATCTTCCATTGGTACCGATGATCGGTTTGTTTTAACCGATAAAAGGGAGAATGCTGATTTCTCCCTCTCTTGTCGACCCTATAAAAGGGCAAGTTTTAAGCGTTAAGGCTTAAGTCTAAGCAGGAATTCTGTGAGTTCAATTGACGTAAAGCGGCAGTTAGGTGGGAACTGGACATTGCTTATAGGTTTCGAACTCGAGACCTCGTATGTGGAATCTCTTGGGCGGCGGTTTATACTTACTCTAAATGCTCTTTGCTTCGAAAACACCCACTGAATCCGAAATCGTTTACCTGCTCAAAGAGCACGAGATTAACCCTACGTATCAGCGGGTTTTGATTGCCCGACTTCTGTTTGTCGGGAGGACCCATGTGGCCGCTGAAGACGTGTTCCGGGCAGTTAATAAAGACAGCCCGAACGTTTCCAAAGCGACGGTATATAACACCCTCGGCCTGCTGGCCCAAAAGGGAGTAATACGCGAAGTGATCGCTGATCCGGATCGAGTGTTCTACGACCCTAATACGTCACCGCACCATCACATCTACGACGAGATCTCGGGAGAGTTGACCGATATCGATGCGAAAGAAGTAAGCGTAACAAATCTTCCCGCCTTGCCGGACGATGTCGAATTACAAGGCGTAGATATAGTTATTCGGGTACGACGCAATAGAAAAAAGTAATCACGACGTTATCGAAGATAGGCACGCTCGGTGATATCCTAGTTGCCTTCGTTTTCCAGGCCGGTGTAGCTCAGTTGGTAGAGCAACTGATTCGTAATCAGTAGGTCGTCGGTTCGATTCCGGCCACCGGCACCAGTCTCCCGACTCTTTAGCTTCATGTAGCTCGTCACGCCCACGAAATTTCTGGGTAGGGCCGCTTCTCGCTCAGTCCTGGACTACTCACAGTAGTAAGCGCGCGGCAAGACGTTCTGTATACCCTCGGCTTTACTCAGGAAACCGCTTTAATTCGAGACCGCGCGTTTGCCGGCTAACGACATAAACAAGAAAAATATGCGTCTTAGGCGGAATTATCCGGCTTTTATTCGGTGGTGCGGCGCGATAGTCTTTTTTCGAACGCTGTTGACGATTCAAGGAGGGATCAAATGGCAATCGTTAAGGTGATCGAGGTTCTCGCGCAATCCAGCAAAGGATGGGAAGATGCAGCGAATACAGCTTTGCAGGAAGCGGCGCGTACGGTACGCAACATTAAGTCGATGTACGTTGATGACTTCCAGGTGAAGGTACAGAACGACCGGGTTACCGAGTACCGGTTGCGCGCCAAGATTTCATTCGTTGTCGAAGATTGATAAATCATTCATGGCAAGAGAGAGGGGGGCGAAAGATAGATCGTCGACGGTGGTCAGCCTGGAACAGCGGGCAGTGTCCATATCGCCTGGGGAGCGGCAAAAGATGATTGCCGAAGCCGCCTACTTTCGGGCGCTGGCGCGCGGATTTAAGGGCGGGGACCCGATGGACGGCTGGTTGGCTGCGGAAGGCCGAAATCAATCGACTTCTGCCTACACCCGCACAGCAGAAGGAAGAGCAGGCGGCTTACGAACAGCTGCGAGCTGAAGTGCAACGGGGTTTGGCAGCAATTCGTGAATCGATTGATGCAAGAGCAATTCAGGATGCCGTTGAGCAGGGTGCTGTACATCTGAAGAGAATTGGCCGATTCGCTATCGAAACAGTTAATAAAGTGTCGGAGTCACTGAAGAAGGATATTGCGGGTACCGCGACTTCGATGGGACCGCGCTGGGAAGCATTATCGGACAAGAGTGCCAACGTGTTTGGCGTGTGGCGTGACCGTGGCAACGCGTTTCTCGCGCACGCCGCAGTTGCTGTAGGCGACTGGCTCAACGACACGGGTCGCCGTTTGGAACGGCCGCATTATCGGACCGGCGAGATGGTAGGTAGTGGCACCTTCGAGTGCTTGCGTTGCGGCCAGGTGATGCGACTCGAAACGTCTGCGCACTTGCCGTCGTGTCCGAACTGCCGGCATCTGGAGTTTCGCCGAGTTACCGATAAGCCGAACCTGGGCTAACGATCTTCAAGCGCGGTTAAGCCTGTTGTGCAGACTATGCCGCTGGTAGGAGGGCGCACCATGAGTATCGCAAATACGGTGGTTGACTGTTTGCATAAGGAAGCGGTTCCCTACGAGGTCATCGCCCACCCACGCACGGCGTCTGCCCGTGAAACGGCGCGTAGCGTATGTGTCCCACCGGATCGGGTGGCGAAAGCGGTTGTATTGCGGGATGAAGGCGGCTACGTCATGGCCGTTATACCGGCCAGTCGCTACGTCAGCGTAGGCGCGCTCTCACGTAAGCTTCGCCGGTCGCTCGCGTTAGCGCGAGAGGACCGTTTGCAACCGATGTTCAAGGATTGCGAGCGTGGAGCTATCCCTCCTCTTGGGCCGGCGTACGGTCTGCCGACCGTGGTGGACGACCACCTGGTCGGCCAACCGGAGGTGTATTTTGAAGCCGGCGATCATGAGGAGTTGATCCGTGTCGCTGGCGACGAGTTTCTGCGCCTGCTTAAAGAAGCGCGGCACGGCCTGTTCAGTCATTGATCCATTTGTACGGATAGCGCTGCCACTGTGCTAACCTCCCGGGAGGGAGGAGCCGGATAGTGGCTATAGAAATAGACGTCCTTTCGGGATTGGTCACGGGCGCCCGCTTCGTGCCTTCACCGAACTGCGATGCGCGACCGACCGGCGCCGTCCCCGAAGTCCTCATCATTCACGCGATCAGTTTGCCGCCCGGCGAGTTCGGCGGGCCTGGCATAGAGCGGCTATTTTGTAATGCCCTCGATCCCGCCGAGCATTCTTATTATGAACAAATTAAGGACTTGCGCGTCTCCGCCCACTTGTTGCTGCGCCGGAACGGCGACCTCACGCAATTCGTTCCGTTGCACCTGCGCGCCTGGCATGCGGGGCAGTCGCAATGCGAGGGCCGCGCGCGCGTCAACGATTTTTCCATCGGCATCGAGCTCGAGGGCTGTGATGACATCCCCTTCGAGGACGCACAATATCGGATGCTCGCCGAGCTGACGCATTGCCTCCTGCGGGCTTACCCCGTGATCACGCCGTCGCGGATCTATGGGCACAGCGACATTTCGCCCGGGCGCAAGACCGATCCGGGACCGCAGTTCGATTGGACACGCTATCGCGCATCGCTGAACACGCCGCTTGCCGCCCGCGCGCCACGCCGGTAAATTGGGCGCGCCCGCGTTTACCTGAACAATCAGAACGCTTAATCATGAGCCATCTACTGATCGCTATATTGCTAGCCGTAGCGCTCGATCGCTATGTGCCGGACCGTCACGGGTTCAAGCCGTTCGCCTGGTATCGGGACTGGGCGGAATCGATCGAACAGCGCTTCAACGGCGGCAGTCGCATTCACGGAGTGGCGGCCGTGCTGCTAGCGATCGTGCCGATCGCATTGGCTGTGGTACTGGCGCGTTACGTTCTTGTCGAAATAAGCCCGGTCCTGGGCTTTGTCTTCGATATTTTGATGTTGTACATCTGTCTTGATATTTACCGGCTCTGTAATGGCGCGCGCGCAATCGCCGATACGCTCGACGCGGGCGACGTGCGCGAGGCCGACGCGCAGCTCAAAGAACTGGCCGGGAAGAGCGCGGCGACGTTGAGCGAAGCCGGGATCGCGCACGCGACGGTCGAGGCCGTGCTGAAGCAGGGAAGCGCGCTGATTATTTCGCCGCTTTTCTGGTTTATCCTGCTCGGTCCGGCCGGCGCGGTGCTTCAGCGCCTCGCGAGTATATTGGATAAGCTTTGGGGGCACCGTTACGAGCGTTTCGTGGAATTCGGTTGGGCGGCGGCGCGGCTCGATGATCTGCTCCAATGGATCCCGGCGCGCATCACCGCGCTGTCCTACGCCATTATGGGGAGCTTCGAGGACGCGCTGCATTGCTGGCGCCGGCGCATGGGCGTTTGGTCCGACATCAACAGCGGCCCTTTGCTTGCCTCGGGTCTCGGCGCGATGCATATGCAGAACTGCGAGGCCATGGGGGAGGTGAGCGAGTACGATGAACCGGCCGCCAATCTCAGTATCATCCCCGACTCGAGCCATATTCGCGGCGTCGTGGCGCTGGTATGGCGGGTGCTATTGTTCTGGCTTGTTATCGGCTTGCTCATGACGGGCGCGCATCTTGTCGGTCTGTTCGCCGGCTGAGATCACCCGTGCGCGTTATTGGCGGCGTTTCATCCTGAGTGAATTTCTCCCCAATCTATTCCGATGGTGCCGGTGCGCCGTCGGAATCGGCATGCTGTCCGCCGCGGTGTCCGCTCATGCTCAGGTACGCGTCACCGACGACGTCGGAACCGAAGTCGCGCTGCCTGCGCCGGCCCGCCGCATCGTGAGTCTTGCGCCGCATGTCGTGGAGCTGCTGTTTGCGGCCGGTGCGGGCGCGCGGGTGGTCGCGACGGTGGATTACAGCGACTACCCGCCGGAGGCGCGCGCTATCCCTCGCATCGGCGGCAGCGGGGGCTTGGACCTCGAGCGCATTGTCGCGCTTCATCCCGACTTGATCGTCGGTTGGAGCAGCGGCAACCCGCGCCGAACGATCGAGCGTCTTCGGGGTTTCGGATTTCCCATTTACTTGACGGAACCTCGGCGCTTGGAGGACATCGCGCGCGACTTGGAGCATCTCGGCAAACTCGCCGGTACCGAGCCGGTCGCGCACCAAGCGGCCGAACGTTTTACGTCCCGCTATCACGCGCTTAAGGCACGGTATGCAAAGCGGCGGTCCTTGCGCGTTTTCTATCAAGTACTCGATCCGTCGCCGATCACCGTCAACGGACGGCACCTCATCAGCGAGATTTTGCGCCTATGCGGCGGCGAGAATATTTTTGCGGCTTTGCCGGTTGTCGCTCCCGTGGTGAGCGAGGAAGCCGTGCTCGAGGCCGATCCGGACGTGATTGTCGCCGGAGGAACGGAGGAAAGCTGGAGCGAATGGCGGTCACGCTGGCGCCGGCACGCGGCCATGACAGCCGTCAAGCGCGACGCGCTTTATTACATTCCCGCCGAAATACTGCATCGCCATACGCCGCGCGTGCTGGATGGCGCGGAAAAAGTCTGCGCCGCGCTCGACGATGCACGCCGCAAGGCCGAGACTCGACCCTAAGCGCCCGAGTTCTCCGAAGGCCGCCATAAGATCTCCTCCATCCGCGCCTGCGCGTTGATGTAGCGCGCGGCGACGAAGAGCAGGTCGGAGAGCCGGTTGAGGTATTTTAGCGAAACAGGATTTATCGACTCGGCGCGCGCGAGACTGATGACGCGCCGTTCGGCGCGACGGCAGACGGTGCGGGCGAGATGCATCAGCGCGGCGGCCTGGCTGCCTCCCGGCAGCACGAATTCCTTCAGCGGCGGCAGTTTCGCATTGAACGCATCGAGCACTTGCTCCAGGCGTACGACGTAGTATTCCTCCACCACGCGTCGACCCGGAATACAAAGCTCTCCGCCCAGATCGAACAGTTCGTGCTGGATGGGGGCGAGCGCGTTACGCAGGTCCTCCGGCAGCGGCAAGGCGAGGACGACACCGAGCACGCTGTTCAATTCGTCGACGGTGCCGTAGGCCTCCACGCGCGAATGATCTTTCGGCACGCGCGCGCCGCTGCCGAGGCCGGTGGTACCGTCGTCGCCGGTGCGCGTGTAGATTTTCGAAAGCCGGTGACCCATGGGTTAATTATCGCGCAGCCGATAAATTACCGCTAAGGTGTCCCCGACCGGTTCGCCCCGCAGCCGCGGGACCGCGTCCCGCAACGGCGGGACGCGCTGGAGATCCACAAGCGCGGCGCGGTCGAGCAACGCATACCCGGAGCTCCGCGCTACGGCGATGTCGCGCAGCTCGCCGCTCGCTTCCACCCGGTACGCGAGCACCACGGTCCCGGACAAGCCGCGCTGGCGCGCGATCCATGGATAGGTGAAGTAGCGGCCGAGCTCGTCGGTGATCCGCGCGCGCAGCCAATTGCGGGTCGCCGCACTTACATCGGTCGGCCCGCTCTCCGCGCCATCGGCGCTCGCCCGTTCCGCCGGTTCTGCAACGATCGCCGATGGAACGGCGGAAGCCGCTTCGCGCTCGGCCGGGACGGCTGTTTGCGGCGGGGCGTTGTTTCGGACCGTCTTCTTCCGCCGGCCATCGAAGGCAGCGGAGGCGGCGCGCGAAGGGCGCTCGTCGATGAGCGCGACGTTGA
>JAJPKH010000261.1 GCA_021323795.1 Acidiferrobacteraceae bacterium
ATCGCGGTCGCGAGCGGGTAGGTCACCTGATTCTCCACGACTTGCGGCGCTTGGCCGGGATAGCTCGTCTGCACGATGACCTGCACGTCGGAGAGATCGGGAATGGCGTCGAGCGGCGTGCGCAGCGCCGCGTAGACGCCCCCCGCGACGACGAAGAGCGTCGCGACCAGAACCAGGAAACGATTGCGAATGGACCAGCGGATGATGGCGTTGATCATGAGCGTTTATCCCGACAAGCGCCGCCCTAATGGCGATGCTCGCCGGCCTCGGCCGCCGGCGTTTCCATGCGCGTCAGCGCGGCGCGCAGCGACGCTTCCGAGTCGATAAGGAACTGGCCGGACACGACGATGCGGTCGCCTTCCTTCAGTCCGCGTTTGATCTCGACGAATTCGCCGCTCTCGGCGCCGGCGGCGACGTCGACGGGTTGGAAGCGCCCGTCGCCGAGCGCGAGGACGACGACATTGCGCGTCGCGGTGCGGATCAGCGCTTCGCGCGGGACTACGAGCGTGGGCGCGGCGGCGGGCGCGCGGATCGCCACTTGCGCGAGCAGGTTCGCCTCGAGCGTGCGATCCGGTTGCTGCACGCGCACGCGCGCCTTGAGCGAGCGTGCGGCGACGTCGAGATCGGCGGTGACGGACTCGACCACGGCCCGCCACTCGCGCCCCGGCCGCTCGGCGATTCGAACGGTGGCCGGTATCCCGGGTTTCAACCACGCGGCGTCGCGATCGAACACGTCGAGCAGCACCGCCACACCGCGCGCGTCGGCGACGACGTAGCCTTGCGCGTTCAACTCACCGCCCGGTCTCGCCCGGGAGACCGTCGCGGTGCGAATGCCGAGGCTGTTGGCGATTTCCGGGCGCACCGTCACGATCGGCGGGCCTGCGGCGGGCGACGCCTCATCCGCGTAGAACGGCACCAGCTCCATGTCCATGAAAGGCGACTTGCCGGGCTTGTCGAAGCGCACGCCGGGCTCCATCGGGTCGTACCAGTAGAGAATTTTGCGGCCTTGCGCGTCCGCGGCCGGCGTGGATAACGCGCTGCGCGCGCCGAGGAACCAACCGAGACCGGTCGCGAGCGCGAGCGCCGCCGCCAGGATCAAGAACAGAGAACGCGTTTTCATGACGCCTCCTCGCCCGTGAGATACAAGAGCTCGACGTGGCTGCGCGCGAGCTCCACGCGCAGCTTGAGAAGCTCGAGCTCCGCCTCGAGCACGCGCATTTGCGCTTCGCGCCGCTCGTTGGCGTCGCGCGCAAAGCCGGCGACGGTAACCTCCGCTTCGCGTTGCGCCGCCGGCACGATCTTCTCCGCATAGAGCTGAACCCGCGACGCGAGCGCGTCAAAGTCCGCGCGATCGGCCTGATACGTTGCCTCGAGCTCGCGCTGCTTGTCTTCAGTGCCGAGGCGAGCGGCGGAGGCGAGGGTTTGCTTCTCCGCCACCCGCGGGTTCTGGCGCTTGGCCTTGAAGAGCGGCAGGTCGAAGGTCACCTGCGCCGTTATGAGATCCGAGCGCTCGCTGCCATTGGGCGCCGCGCGGCGAAAGCCGTAAGAGATATCGAGCATCATGCCGGGTTTGTATTCCTGGCGCGCGATGTCGACCTCGGTTTGCGCGACGTCGAGCTCCGCGAGCGCGGCGAGCGACTCCGGATGGCGGGTCGCATCGAAGCGCGCGGGCAGGGGCGCGAGCGTCGGTAATTCCGGCGGCAGCGGGGCCTGCGCCTCGGTTCCGATGTAGCGCGCGAGTTGCGCGCGCAGCCGCGTGACCTGCGCGCGCGTCGCGAGCAATCGCTCATCGAGGCGCGCCAGCGTCTGGCGCGATCGCAGAACCGATTGCTGCGATTCCTGCGCCGCGCGGTAGCGTCCCTCGGCCGCGGCGAGCGCGCGCTCCTGGAGACGGCGCGAGCGCTCGAGCACCGGCAGCGATTGCTCTTCCAGGTAAAGCGCGAGCCACAGCTCGCGGATCTGCTTCACCAGCATGCGGTGCTCGATCGCGAGCCGCGCTTCCTCCCGGGACAACTCCTGCTGCGCGCGGCGCGCGCGCAACGCGAGCGTATCACCGGGGGGAAAAGCTTGCCGCACGCCGACCGCCAGCATCGTCATGTCCTCGTCGCGCAGATTGAAAGAATCCGCGGGCACGTTCACCGCGCCGAGCGTCAGCTGCGGATCGGGGAGCCGGCCTTCATAGGTGACGCGCTCCGCCGCCGCGCTGACGTTGGTGCGGTGGTGCGCGAGCCACGGCGCCTGGCTGGTCGCAAGCGTTTCCGCTCGTGAGAGCGTCAACAACTCCGCGGCCGGCAGGGGCCGGGCAAAGAGCATGGGCGCCGCCAAAACGGCAATGAAATAAGTACGACGAATAACGGGCATAAGGCCTCCTGCTGTGAATGAGCGATGGCGCCAAGCGCGCGATCACTTCCCGCACTGACGGCGGGCTACAGCCGGGCCTATATCAGGAGAGCGAGGTTGACCAGATAAGCAGGTAGCGGTGGAGGTGCGGCCGGTTGGGCGGCAACGGCCCAGGTTTCGGGCGGCGGGGGCGCGACGATCATTGCCGGCACCAAGGCGAGGAGGGCGGGGACGAAGGTGAAGTCGGGCGTCATCGCCACCGGCGTATTCGCGGGCGGCAAGTCGCAGTCGAGCATCGCCGGATCGCCCGCCGGCATGTCGCAGTTCGGCATGGCGTGCATATCCGGCATGGCCGCGTGTTTCGGGCACTCGGACGCCGCCATGGCGCAGGGCGCGAGCGCGGCCGCGAGCCACACGCTCGTCAGGAGAGCGGCGAGGATCGTCGAAAAGGAACGCAAACGGCGACGCAACTGCATTAGCATGCGCAAAGTTTAACCCAAAGCCCCCGCAATTGCTCCGCTATATTACTTCTTATAGATCGCGCGACCTGAGGGTATCCGGTTCATGCAGCGTGCCAGCCGATGAGCAATATCCTGTTTCTTTGTCCGACCCACCGCGATCATCGCGAAATCAGGGCGCGCGCGCTCGACCGGCGGCATAGCTTTTTCTTCCACGATTACGCGAGCCTCCTGCTCGAGGACCTGGTGGCCGATGAGCCGCCGGCCGGCGCCGACGTGGACGACATCGGCGTCGAGATCCGCCGGCTCGAGGAGCGTTTCGCCGGGCGCGTCGATGCCGTCGTGAGCAGCGACGACTATCCCGGCAGCGCGCTCGCGAGCATTCTCGCCCGGCGCTTCGGGCTACCAGGCGTTGCACCCGCGGTCAACTTGCGTTGCCAGCATAAATACTATTCACGCCTGGATCAGCAGCGCTTCGTGCCGGAAGCCGTGCCGGCGTTTCAGCTGCTCGATGAAACTCAGCTACCCGCGCTCGAGGCGCTCGCCTATCCGGTATTCTTGAAACCCGTGAAGTCGTTCTTTTCCGTGGGCGCCTGCCGGGTGGACTCGGTGCAGGAATTGTTCCGCCTCGGTTGGAAATCATCGCTGCTCCAGTCCTTTTTCAATCCGTTCGCAAAATTGCTGCGGGAATACGCCGGAGTGGACCTCGGCCCGCGCGTTATCGTCGAGGGGTTGTTGCAGGGCATACAGGTAACCGTCGAAGGCTACGTCTCGCGTGGCAGGGTCCACGTCATCGGTGTCGTCGATTCCGTCATGTATCCGGGCACGCGATCGTTCGCGCGTTTCGAATATCCGTCGGCGCTCCCGGCGTCGGTGCAGGAGCGGATGGCGGCGATCGCGAGGAGCGTCACGGCGGGTATCGGCTACGACCAGGGGCTCTTCAACATCGAAATGATGTATCACCCCGAGACCGACGCCATTCATATCATCGAAATCAATCCGCGCATGGCATCGCAATTCGCGGATTTGTACGAGAAGGTGGACGGCACCAACACGTACGAAGTCCTGCTCGATCTCGCCTTAGGCAAAGAGCCGGTGTACACGCGCGGGCGCGGCCGGCATCGCTTCGCGGCGAGTTGCGTGCTGCGTACGTTCGAGAATGCCTTCGTCGCGGCGCTCCCGTCCTCGGAGCAACTCGAGCGGATATGTCGGCAGTATCCGGACGTGCGGGTCGAACTGCTGGCGACGCAGGGGCGGCGGTTGTCGCAGGAGATGCAGGACGGACAGAGCTACCGCTACGGCATCATCAGCATCGGTGGACGCGATCGCGCGGACGTGTTCGCCGTTCTCGATTCTTGCCGATCCCAGCTCACGTTCACGTTCGACAAGATATCCGGCGTATCGGACCAGTCGCCGGCGCGGGCGGCGTGAAGCGAACGGCGGGCACCGGGCCGAGCGCGCCGTAACGATCTCAGTTAGAACGGCAGCTCCACCTGCGGGCGCACCGAACGGATCAGCTCGCGGAAGCGCTGCTTGATGCGCTCGAGCGCCTGCGGCGTGTCGCCCTCGAAGCGCAGCACCAGCACCGGCGTCGTGTTGGAGGCGCGCACCAGGCCGAACCCGTCGGGGAAATCGACGCGTAGGCCGTCGATGATGGTGACTTTTCCGTCCGGAAAGTCCGCTTGCCGGACGAGCTCCTTGATCGCTTGGTGATGCTCGCCTTCGGCGAACTCGATGTTCAGCTCCGGCCTGTTCACGGTGTTCGGCAGGCTCGCGAAGATTTCCGTCGTGGAGCGCTTATCGCGCGCCAGCAGCTCGAGCAGCCGCGTCGCCGCGTAGAGTCCGTCGTCGAACCCGTACCAGCGCTCCTTGAAGAAGATGTGCCCGCTCATCTCGCCCGCCATGAGCGCGCCGGTTTCTTTCAGCTTCGCCTTGATCAGCGAGTGTCCCGTCTTCCACATGATCGGCTTGCCGCCGGCCGCGCGAATCGCCTCCTCGAGCTTGCGCGTGCACTTCACGTCGTAAATGACGGCGCCGCCGGGGTTGCGCGACAGCACGTCGCGCGCGAACAGGATCATCTGGCGATCGGCCCAGATGATGTGGCCGTCCGGCGTGATCACGCCGAGACGATCGCCGTCGCCGTCGAAAGCGAGCCCGACGTCGTAACCGCCGCCTTTGACGGTTTTGATGAGGTCGGCGAGGTTCTCCGGTTTGCTCGGATCGGGATGATGGTTCGGAAAGTTGCCGTCGACCTCGCAATAGAGCTCGGTTACGTCGCAACCCAGGCGGCGCAGCAATTCGGGCGCGTAAGCGCCGGCGACCCCGTTGCCGCAGTCGACGGCGACGCGCATCTTGCGCGCGAGCTTGACGTCGCCGACGATGCGATCGAGGTAGGCCTGGCGCACGTCGACGCCGCTCACGGTACCGTGGCCGTCGCGCACGAGATCGTTGCGCTCGAGGCGTTGACGCAGCCCCTGAATCGCCTCCCCGGACAGCGTGTCGCCCGCGATCATGACTTTCAGGCCGTTGTAGTCGGGCGGGTTGTGGCTGCCGGTTACGCTCACGCCCGAGCCGGTACCGAGGTGATGCGTCGCGAAATAGAGTACCGGTGTCGGCGCCTGCCCGATGTCGAGCACATCGCAGCCCGCCTGTATGAGCCCGCGCGCCAAGGCTTGCACCAGCATGGGACCGGACAGACGCCCGTCGCGTCCGACGGCGAAGCGCTGACTGCCGCGCGCCTGCGCTTCGGAGCCGATCGCGTGACCGATGCTCTCGACGATTTCGGGGGTGAAGCTTTTGCCGACGACGCCGCGAATGTCGTAGGCCTTGAAGATTTCAGCCGGAGGAATGAGAACGTTTGATCGGATTGCCGAACCCGCTGTAGACATTGTGGGCACTCGCTCAAAACGAGGTCCCAGTGTAGAGCAACCCGTCGGAGCGGGCTAGCGCGCCGATACCCGAGGCACGGACTGGAACGCCGGTCGCGGGTCGTACACCTTGGTGTTATTTCTTCCCGCTTCCTTCGCCTGTATGAGCGCTTTATCCGCGCGCCAGAGCGCGTCGTCGAACTTCTTGTCGGAATCGGCAAGCGCGCTCAAGCCGCCGGTCCATCGCAGCGCGTGCACGGCGCCTTTCAACAACGGGAGCTCGCGCGGGAGTTGGCGACGCAGCCGCTCGACGTACACGCTCGCCTTGTCGATCGGCGTATAGGGATAAATCACGCAGAACTCGTCGCCGCCGAGGCGCGCGAGGAAGTCGGTCTGGCGCACGCAGGCGCGCAGCGCTTTGGAAAAATTGACGATCAGCAGATCGCCCGCGTCGTGGCCGTGCGTATCGTTCACGGCTTTGAAGTGATCGAGGTCGATGAGCAACACGGAGGACGGCCCTTTCGCCTTGCGCGCTTCGAATAGATGCGCCAAGCGCCGTTCGAAATGCCGTCGATTGCTGAGCTGCGAAAGATGATCGATCAGGCCGAGATTCTTGAGCCGCTCTTTTTCGCGCACGAGCTTGCGCCCCGAGCTGCGCAGGTAGGACAAGGTTTCGGCGAATTCACGCAGCGCGAGCGGATAGTGGTCGCGCAGCGCGCCGTCGCGGACGTCGCGGAACATGCGGGTGAGCGAAAGGATGTCGTGTCGTATCGCCGCGCTCACCACGCGGTAAAGTCGCACGACGACGCCGAGCGCGGCGAGCAGCGCGAGACCGGCGAGGCTGGCGTAAAAGACTCCAAGAGACGACGGCGCCGGTGTTCCGCCGGCCGCGTCGGTATACAGCAGATACGCGCACACCGAGGCGAGCGCCATGCAGACGCCGACGAGTAGGCCGGCGCTGAAAAAAATTCGCCGTAAGGGGACCGTTTGCATTGCCGCTCCTGCCGCAGCGAGCGTCGCGGGAATCTTACTAATTACTAAGTATAAGCGGCCACGGCTGATGCGTGGCCCGGACGTCCGCGCCGGTGTGCCATCGGACCGATAAGTCGAGGAAAAGCGAGCGGCGGCGCTACTTTTTGCCGGTGTGGCCGAATCCGCCCGCGCCGCGGGCCGATTCCTTGAACTCCTCGACGACGTCGAATTCGGTGTGAATGATGGGCACGAATATCATCTGCGCGATGCGGTCGCCCGGCTCGAGCGTGAACGTCGCGTTACCCCGGTTCCACACCGACACGAAGACTTGTCCCTGGTAATCCGAATCGATCAGCCCGACGAGGTTGCCGAGCACGATGCCGTGCTTGTGGCCGAGCCCCGAACGCGGCAACAGCAGCGCGGCGACGTCTTTCTCCTTTATATGCATGGCGAAGCCGGTGGGAATGAGATGCGTCTCCCCGGGCGCGATGTGAATGTGCTCGTCGATGCAGGCGCAAAGATCGAGGCCGGCGGAGCCGGCGGTACCGCGCTGTGGCAGCGGAAATTTAGTTCCGAGACGCTTGTCGAGAATCTTGAGCTCTACTTTCTGCATGATATCTCACGGCTACTTCATGGATCAGCGCGCGTGCGAGCGAGCTTTTCGGGGCGCGCGCGAGGCGTTTACTTTTGTCGCGATCGACCAGCAGCAATTCATTGTCGTCCGCTTCGAAGCCGAGGCCCGGTCCGACGCGATTCGCCGCGACGAGGTCGATGCCCTTCGACGCGAGCTTCGCGCGCGCATTGGCTTCGGGGTCATCGGTCTCGGCCGCAAAGCCCACGCAATAGATGTGCGGGCGCCGGTGCGCGACAGCGGCGAGGATGTCCGGATTACGCACGAGCTCGAGCGTCAGGCGGTCCGCCGTCTTTTTAATTTTGCCCGGCGCCGCCTGTTCCACGCGGTAATCCGCCACGGCGGCGACGCCGATAAAAATGTGCGCGCCTTCCAGGTGCGAGTGGACCGCGTCGTACATGTCCTGCGCGCTGACCACGCGCACCGTTTGCACTCGCGGCGGGTCGGGGAGCGCGGTCGGCCCGGATACGAGCACGACGCGCGCGCCCGCTTCCGCCGCCGCCGCGGCGACCGCGTAACCCATTTTTCCGGAACTCCGGTTCGTGATGCCGCGCACGGGATCGATGGCTTCCCAGGTCGGTCCGGCGGTGACGACGACTTTCAATCCCTCGAGCTCGCCGGTGGCGAATAGCTCGCTGACGCGCGCGACCAGCTCGAGCGGCTCGAGCATGCGCCCCGGGCCGATCTCGCCGCAGGCCTGCTCGCCTTCGGCGGGCCCGAGCACGTGAATTTTGCGGGCGCGCAGGGTGCGCATGTTGTTCTGCGTCGCGGCGTTCGCCCACATCTGTTGATTCATCGCCGGGGCCACGGCGACCGGTACCGCCGCCGCGAGACAAACCGTGGTGAGCAGATCGTCGGCGCGCCCCTGGGCGAGACGGGCGAGAAAGTTGGCGCTCGCCGGCGCGACGACGATGACGTCCGCCCAGCGGGCGAGGTCGATATGCCCCATGCCGGCCTCGGCTTCGGTGTCCAGAAGCTGTTCGTGCACCGGATGTCCGCTCACGGCTTGTAAGGTGAGCGGGGTGATGAATTCCGCGGCGCCCGCGGTCATGACGACGCGCGTTTCGGCGCCGGCATCGCGCAGCCGCCGGATGAGATCGGCGGTTTTGTAAGCCGCGATACCGCCGGTGACGCCGACCAGTACCCGTTTATTGGTCAATGTGCCCATATGCTAGAGTGTACCGGCCTTACGGGTAGAGACAAAACTAAGCGATATCCCATGGCGATCACCGACTGGCCGGCGGCGGAGCGGCCGCGCGAAAAGCTGCTGGCACAAGGGCCGACGAGCCTTTCCGACGCCGAGCTGCTCGCGATTTTCTTCCGGACCGGGACGCGCGGTAAGACGGCCGTTGATTTGGCGCGCGACCTGCTCAACCGCTTCGGCGGTCTGCGCAACCTTCTCGCCGCCGATCGCGCGGCGCTTTGCGAGACGTCGGGTCTCGGGGAGGCCAAGTACATTCAGCTCGTGGCCGCGCTCGAGATGGGCCGGCGCCACCTCGAAGCGCGCGTCGCGCGCGGCGGCGCGCTCGAATCCCCCGACGACACCCTGCGATTTCTGCAAGCGTCTTTGCGGGATCGGGCCTACGAAGTCTTTTGCTGCCTGTTCCTGGACAATCGGCACCGGGTGCTCGCCTTCGAGGAGCTGTTTCGCGGAACGCTGAGCGGCACGGCGGTGTATCCGCGGGAAATCGTGAAACGGGCGCTCGCGCTGAACGCCGCCGCCGTGATTCTGGTGCACAATCACCCCTCGGGCGTGGCGGAGCCCAGCCGGGCCGACGAGGTGCTGACCGAGCGGTTGAAAGAGGCGCTGGCTCTGGTCGACGTCCGCGTGCTGGATCATATCGTCGTCGGAGACGGTGAGACCGTTTCCTTCAGCGAGCGCGGCCTGATCTAACCGCCCGGCGGGCTACCCTCGGGCGCCGGATTCTGGTATAAAACCGCTCCTTTTTCAGCCTTTCCGCGGCATTTCGGAGCGATTTCATGGCCAGAGTATGTCAGATCACCGGCAAGCGCGTGCAAACGGGACACAACGTCTCGCACGCGAACAATAAGACCAAGCGGCGGTTCCTGCCCAACCTCCATAATCGCCGCCTCTGGGTCGAGAGCGAAAAGCGCTGGGTGACGCTGCGGCTGTCCCACCAGGGTTTGCGCACGATCGACAAGAAAGGCATCGACGCCGTGCTCGCCGAGATGCGCGCGCGCGGGCAAAAAATTTAGCGGACGACACGGTTCCGTACAGGTCATGAAGTATCGAGGAATGGCATAAATGGCGAAGGCGGTACGCGAAAAGATCAAGCTGGTCTCCAGCGCCGGCACCGGGCACTTCTATACGACAACCAAGAATAAGCGCACGATGACCGACAAGCTGGAGCTGAAGAAATACGACCCGGTCGCGCGCAAGCACGTGATCTACAAGGAAGGAAAGATAAAGTAGCCTTCCCCGCGCGACGTTCCGACTTTCAAGAATTCGCCACCGAGGTCCGCACCAGGCGTCGTGTGCAAAAAAGTGGCGGCTTGCGCTATACAAGCCCCTCTTTTTATGACATAAATTTAAGGTAATGGAAACGCGCTTCAGAAGGTAGGCTGGTGTACCCGTTAAGTCAGCAAGTCCTCCGTACCGATGCCTCCGGCATCCCGCTCGAGTGGATCGATTTCAAAGAAGCGGTGCGGGCGTATTACCTCGATCAGGTTGTCTTCGCTCTCGGCGTTCCGCTCTATCACATCCACGGCGGCTACAACGCCATCACCGGACAGCGCTCCGTGGTCAACGTGAACTCCATTGTCGCCACCCATGGCGACAGTCACGCGGCTTTCAAGGCGCGCTCGCATTACATTCCGCCGCTCAATAACCAGGCGCTGTTCGCGCGCGACGCGCACATGTGCATGTATTGCGGCGGCCAGTTTTCGCCCAAGGGCCTGTCGCGCGATCATATTTTGCCACTCAGCCAAGGCGGCAGTGATGCGTGGAAAAACGTCGTGACCGCGTGCAAGCGCTGCAATAACCGTAAGGCGGGCCGGACGCCCGAGCGGGCGGGGATGGAATTGCTGGCCGTTCCGTTCGTGCCGACGCACGCGGAGTACATTTACCTTCAGGGCAAGCGCGTGCTGGCGGATCAAATGGAATTCCTGCTCGCGCATTTTCCGCATTCGAGCCCCTTGCACCAGCGCCTGTCGCGCAAGATCTGAGGTCGCAGAAATAAAAAACCCGCCGATCGGCGGGTTTTTTGTTTGCTGTTGGTTTTGCTCAGGCGGTCGCGGACGCCAGGCGGTACGTGCGCAGTTTGCGCGAAAAGTCGCGTAGTGCC
>JAJPKH010000004.1 GCA_021323795.1 Acidiferrobacteraceae bacterium
AGCGCGGGTTTGGAAGAAGTGGCTGGCTGGTACTTGCGGAGCAAAAGCAGCGGATAACGGCATGCGCTTGTTCTGTCTCCCGTTACTGCGACAATATCCTCATGGTCGTATTCCTGTCCGTCGCTATGCCTGCCTTTGGCATTGCGTGCTTACTCACCTATCTTCTCAGCCGGTCTAGTGGCCGGTTCCAGATTCTCGATCATCCCAATGAACGGTCCCTGCACAGCGTGCCGACATCCCGCGCTGGAGGATTGGCGATCTGGGCTGGCGGCGTTGCGGGCGGTGTCGTCGTGCTCGTGTCGCTCGGTGTACGGTCAGAACTCGCGTGGATTACCGGAGCCGCGCTTGTCGTCGGTGTCGTCTCATTTATTGATGATCGTTCTCACATACCGGCAAAGACGCGCTTCGTCGTTCACTTATTAGCGAGTGGTGTATTGGTGGCCGGCGGGTTGGGTCTGCAATCTATCCGGCTGCCCGGTGTGGAACTCGATTTACCCGCAGGATGGGGTTTACTGCTCGCGGTACTGTTTATTGTATGGATGATCAATCTCTACAATTTCATGGATGGCATGGACGGATTTGCGGGTGGTATGGCGGTATTCGGTTTCGGTACCTTGGGACTGCTTGCTTGCATAGTCGGTGATGGGTATTTTGCCGCGCTGTGTTGGGCAATCGCGGCCGCGGCCGGTGGGTTCTTGGTCCGTAATTTCCCGCCCGCGCGTATCTTCATGGGAGATAGTGGCGCCTCGGTTCTCGGTTTCATGGCCGCCGCCTTATCGCTATGGGCCGACAGAATGGGTCTGATTCCATTATGGCTTTCACTATTAGCATTCTCGCCCTTTGTCGTCGATGCTACAGTAACCGTGCTTCGCCGTGCATTGCGGAGAGAGAGGTTCTGGGAAGCGCATCGTAGCCACTACTATCAGCGGCTGGTACAGCTTGGATGGGGACACCGAAAAACGGTGCTTATGGAGTATGGGTTGATGGCCGGCTGTGGCCTAACGGCGATTGTCTTGTTGAGAGCATCACACGTCGCTCAGTGGCTGGGGATATGCGCCTGGGGCATCATTTATGTTCTCCTGTTCTCGGCGGTTCGGCGGCAGGAGAGTCGAGCTCGTTGAGCGTGCCAGCGCTCGCGGTTCGTTCACCTTATATGAGTCAGCTAACCCTTACGGTGCTTCTAGCGCTTCTTCTCCTCGGACACAGACTGACATATTTCTTCGGCAGGGAAACGACGTTAATTTAATATTATGAAAATTATACAAATACTGCGAAACCGCGTCGCAGCATTAAGTCACGACATCCTGGTCATCCCGATCGCATGGTTCGGTGCCTACTGGCTGCGGTTTAACCTCGAAGCAGTGCCGGCGGAGTTATTGCGGGTGAGCGTCCTCGCGCTACCGATCGTGATCGGAGTGCAAGGCGGGTGTTTCTGGTTTTTCGGTTTGTATCGAGGGATCTGGCGTTTCGCTTCAATGCCGGATCTCGTGCGAATTATCAAAGCCATCGTGGTCGGCACCACCCTCACGGCGGTGGCAATTTTCTTCGCCACCCGAATGAATGGGATTCCGCGTTCCATTTTCCCAATTTACGGTCTGCTGCTGCTCACGTTGGTCGGCGGACCGCGATTTGTTTATCGGTGGGTTAAAGACCGTAGGCTATATGTCGGCGTCGGGAAGAGGGCGCTTATTGTGGGAGCGGGACGCGCGGGCGAAATGCTGGTACGAGACCTGCTCAGGGACCCGGCTCGCGAGTACGATCCGGTGGGCTTCGTTGATGATGATGTGAAGAAGCGCGGGAAGGAGATTCATGGTGTAGGTGTACTGGGGAGCACCGCGGATATACCAGATCTCGTCGCCGATATAGACGTTATTCTAATTGCAGTTCCGTCGGCGCGCTCGAAAGACATGCGCCGTATCGTTGGAATTTGCGAAAAAACCCAAGTGGCGTTTCGAACGCTTCCCCGGCTTGAGGATGTCGTCACCGGAAAGGCCACCATCAAGGCGCTGCGTGACGTAAAGATCGACGATTTGCTCGGTCGCGAGCCCGTTACGCTCGAGTGGGACGCCATTCGGCAGAGCAGCCAGGGAAAATGCGTGCTGGTAACGGGTGGCGGCGGTTCTATCGGTTCCGAGCTCTGCCGGCAGATTGCAATTTTGCGTCCCGCGCGATTGGTTATCCTCGAACGAAGCGAATTCAACTTGTACACGACCGAGCTTGAGCTGCGCCGCACGGTCTCGCAGCTGCCCCTCGTGGCCGTGCTTGGGGATGTGGGCGATGCCGTGTTCATCGAGGAAGTGCTGAGTACTTATCGCCCGGACATCGTGTTTCATGCGGCGGCATACAAGCATGTGCCAATGCTCGAAGGGCAGATCAGGGCGGCCATTCGCAACAACGTGCTGGCGACGCGCACCTTGGCGCGCGCCGTGGAGAAGCACGGTTGCGAGTCCTTCGTGCTGATCTCGACCGACAAGGCGGTGAACCCCGGAAACGTGATGGGGGCGACCAAGCTCGTGGCGGAGAGTTACTGCCAGAGTTTGAACGAACACTCGAAGACGCGCTTCATTACCGTCCGCTTCGGCAACGTGCTCGGGTCCGCCGGCAGCGTGATACCGCTGTTTCAGAAACAAATCGCGGAGGGCGGACCGGTGACGGTGACCGACCCCAACGTTACCCGTTATTTCATGACCATTCCGGAGGCGGCGCAGCTCATTTTGCAGGCGAGCAGCATTGGTCGCGGGGGAGAGATCTTCGTGCTCGATATGGGCGAGCCCGTGAATATCAAATACCTCGCCGAACAACTCATTTTGTTGTCCGGGAAGAAACCAGGGGAGGACATCGAAATTATTTACACGGGGCTGCGGCCGGGCGAAAAACCTTACGAAGAGCTGTTCCACGAATCCGAAGAGCTGATCGAGACGCACCATCCCAAGACGCTGTTGGCGCGCAGCCGTATCGTCGGGCTCGCCCTCGCCGATCGGGAAATCGACGCCATGGCGAAGGCCTGCGAGGTAAACGACGAACCCAAGCTGCGCGAGCTGCTGGGCCGTTTCGTCGAGATGTCCAGCCAAAACGTCGGTAGGAATCCCACCCCTGTAGTTCACGTCGTCAAGTAAAACACATTCCCGTGAAAGTTTTGGTTACCGGCGGGGCGGGTTACATCGGCTCCCACATGGTAAAAGCGTTGCTGCGGCAGGGCGCGGGTGTCGTTGTGTTCGACAATCTCCTGACCGGTCACCGTGACGCCGTGAGCGGTGCGACTTTGATCGAAGGGGATATCAACCAGCGCCGGCAGCTGGACGAGTTGTTGAGCCGTTTCCCCGTGGATGCGGTCATGCATTTTGCATCGTTGATCCAGGTCGGCGAGTCGGTGCGGCAGCCGGAGAAGTACTACCGCACGAATCTCGGCGGCACGCTCAATGTGCTCGAAGCCATGCGCGCGGCCAAGGTAAAGAATTTCATCTTTTCTTCCACGGCGGCTATCTTCGGCGAGCCGAAATATACGCCGATCGATGAAGCGCACCCCGCCAATCCGATCAACCCTTACGGGCTCTCGAAATGGACCGTCGAACGCGTGCTCGCGGATTTCGATCGCGCCTACGGTTTGCGCTCGGTATGTCTGCGGTATTTCAACGCCGCCGGCGCCGATCCGGACGGACAGCTCGGCGAGCGGCATGAGCCTGAGACGCACTTGATCCCGCTCGTGCTGCAGGCGGCGTCCGGCCGGCGGCCGGCGATCACGATTCATGGCGCGGATTATCCGACACCCGACGGAACCTGCGTTCGCGACTATATTCATGTGGACGATCTATGCCAGGCGCACTTGCTGGCGCTCGAGCGGCTGATTCGCGAGGACGCGAGCGCCGCCTACAATCTCGGGAATAACCAAGGTTTTTCGGTCCGTCAGATCATCGGCACCGCCGAGCAAGTGACCGGCAAACGCATTCCGACAATAATAGGCCCGCGCCGCGCCGGCGATCCGGCCGTGCTCGTGGCGGATTCGAAGAAGGCGATGGCCGAGCTCCGGTGGCGGCCGAAATATCATGAACTCGCGACCATCGTGCGCCATGCCTGGGCATGGGAGCAGAAAGTCGCGCGGGAAACAGAAACTCAGCATAGGGGTGTTCAGTGAAGCTTACGGTGATAGGGACCGGTTATGTCGGTCTCGTAACGGGCGCATGTCTCGCGGAAATGGGCAACGAAGTGACGTGCGTCGACGTGGATGAGCGCAAGATCGAGCAATTGCGGAAAGGCGTGCTTCCCATCTACGAGCCCGGCCTCGATACGGTGGTGCTCGGCAACTACAAGGAAGGCCGGCTCAAATTCACCACTTCGTTGAATGATCCGATCAGCCGTTCGCAGATTTA
>JAJPKH010000103.1 GCA_021323795.1 Acidiferrobacteraceae bacterium
CCTCAAGGGGGGAGGGGGAGTTGGTTCGCGCTAACGCGCCTCCCCCCTCCCCTTGCCCTCCCCCTCAAGGGGGGAGGGGGAGTTGGTTCGCGCTAACGCGCGACTTCTTATACGGCTTCTTCGCCGCGCTCGCCGGTCCGTATCCGCACCACCTGCTCGACGGCGCAGACGAATATCTTGCCGTCGCCGATCTTGCCGGTCCGTGCCGCCGACGTGACGGCCTCGATGCAGCGGTCCACTTGATCGTCGGCCACCACCACTTCGATCTTCACCTTGGGCAGAAAATCGATCACGTATTCGGCGCCGCGGTAGAGCTCGGTATGACCCTTCTGCCGGCCGAAGCCTTTCACTTCCGTGACGGTGAGACCGGTCACCCCCGCCTCGGACAGGGCCTCGCGGACATCGTCGAGCTTGAACGGCTTTATGATCGCTTCGATTTTTTTCATTGCGTCTCTCACCTCAAACCAAAGTCACGGGAACATTATCTCTCGGCCGGCGCACCGCCACCACGTCACGTGCGCCCGAATCCTGAAGTAATAGGATAGCGCCGATCGCGCCCGAACGCGCGCGGCGTGATGCGCACCCCCGGCGGCGCCTGCCGCCGCTTGTACTCGTTGCGGTCCACCATCGTCGCGACGCGGCGCACCGTCGCCGGATCGAATCCGGCGGCGATGATGACGTCCGCCGATTCGTCGCGCTCGACATAGCGCTCGAGAATCGCGTCGAGCACATCGTAGGGCGGCAGCGAATCGGTGTCCTTCTGGTCGGACGCGAGCTCGGCGGAGGGCGCACGGTCGAACACGCGTTGCGGGATCACCGGCCGGCGGCGGTTGCGCATGGCGGCCAGGCGATACACCAACGTTTTAGGTACGTCTTTGATCGCGGCGAACCCGCCGGCCATGTCGCCGTAGAGGGTCGCATAACCCACCGCCATCTCGCTCTTGTTGCCGGTGGTCAGCACCATCTTGCCGGTCTTGTTCGAGATCGCCATCAGCAATACCCCCCGCACGCGTGCCTGGATATTTTCCTCGGTGGCATCCGGCTGGTAGCCCTTGAACTCCTCGCGCAAGGATTCGAGAAACGCCTGAAACATCGGTTCGATCGCGATCGTGCGATGCCGCACGCCGAGCGCGTCGGCCTGGGCACGCGCGTCTTCGTTACTCATGTTCGCCGTATAACGCGACGGCATCATCACCGCTTCCACGCGCTCCGCTCCGAGCGCATCCACGGCAACGCACAACGTGAGCGCGGAATCGATGCCTCCGGACAGGCCCATCACCACGCCGGGAAAGCGGTTCTTCTCCACGTAGTCGCGCACCCCGAGGACGATCGCCGCGTACACGCTCTCCTCGATCGGCAGCTCGGGTGCGACCGGCGCAGGCATACATTGAACCGGCGTTCCCGCCGCGAAATCGACCGCGTAAAGCCCTTCGACAAACGCCGGCGCGCGCTGCGCGAGCTTGCCGGTCGCGTCGAGCACGAAGGAATCGCCGTCGAACACCAGCTCGTCCTGACCGCCGACGAGATTGAGGTAAACAAACGGCACGCGGTGGGTACGGGCGTAGCGCTCGGCGATCGCGATACGCTCGCGTCCCTTGTTCATATGATAGGGCGATCCGTTGATGTTCACGATCAACTTGGCGCCGGCGGACACCGATTGCTCGATCGGCCCCGGGAACCACATGTCTTCGCAAATGGTGAGACCGATCGGGATCGAGCCGACCTCGACCACGCACGCGTCGCTACCCGAAACGAAGTACCGGCGCTCATCGAACACGGCGTAATTTGGCAGATGATGCTTGCAGTACGTCGCGTGCACCGCGCCGTTGCGCAGAAACGACGCCGCGTTGTAGAGCTTGTCGTCGACGCGGTACGGATGCCCCGCGATGATGTCGATGCCGGTGACGGTACGCGCCAGCTCCTTTAACCCGTCGGCGGAGCGCTTGATCAGCTCGGCGCGAAACAGCAGGTCTTCCGGCGGGTAGCCGGCGATGGAAAGCTCGGGAAACACCACGAGCTGCGCCTTCAGCTCATCGCGCGCGCGCTGCGCCTGCGCCGCCATCTTGCGCAGGTTACCGGCGACATCGCCGACCAGGAGATTGGATTGGGCGAGCGCGATCCGGAGCCGTGTGGTCACTTAGCGCAACACCTCGCGCATGCGTTTGCCGATTTCCGCGGGCGAGCGCACGGTATGCGCACCGGCCGCCTCGAGCGCGCGGAATTTTTCGTCCGCGGTGCCTTTGCCGCCCGCAATAACGGCGCCGGCATGGCCCATGCGCTTGCCCTTCGGCGCCGTGACGCCGGCAATGTAAGCGACCACGGGCTTCGTGACGTATTGCTTGATGTACGCGGCGGCGTCTTCTTCCGCCTGCCCGCCGATCTCGCCGACCATGACGATACCTTGGGTTTGCGCGTCCGATTGAAACAGCTTCATGCAATCGACGAAGTTCAGGCCCTGGATGGGATCGCCGCCGATGCCGATGCAGGTGCTCTGCCCAAGCCCCACCTGCGTCGTTTGATAGACCGCCTCGTAGGTGAGCGTGCCGGAACGCGACACAATGCCGACGACGCCCGGCTTATGAATGAACCCCGGCATGATGCCCATCTTGCATTCGCCCGGCGTGATGACGCCCGGGCAGTTCGGGCCGATCAGCAGCGAACCCGTATATTTGGTGCGCAGCGCGAATTTGACGCGCAGCATGTCGCGCACGGGGATGCCTTCGGTGATGCAGGCGATCACTTTAATACCCGCGGCGGCGGCTTCGAGGATCGAGTCAGCGGCATAGGGGGCGGGGACGTAAATCATCGTCGCTTCGGCCCCGGTTTCCTCGGCGGCCTCGCGCACGGTATTGAACACCGGAAGGTCGAGATGTCTTTGTCCGCCCTTGCCCGGCGTCACGCCGCCCACCATCTTGGTTCCGTAGGCGATGGCCTGCTCGGAATGGAATGTGCCCTGCTTGCCGGTGAAGCCCTGGCAAATCACTCGGGTGTTCTTATTGACGAGTACGCTCATTTGAATCTTCTCTCGATCTACTTCGCGGCGACGACGACTTGTTTGGCGGCTTCGGTGAGACTGTCCGCGGCGGCGACCTTGAGACCGCTCGTTTTCAACATCTCGCGGCCTTTCTCGACGTTGGTGCCTTCGAGCCGCACCACCACCGGCACGGCCACTTTTACTTCCTTCACCGCCTTGATGATGCCCTCGGCAATGAGATCGCAGCGCACGATGCCGCCGAAGATGTTGACGAGAATCGCCTTCACCTTGGGATCGGAAAGAATGATCTTGAACGCTTCGGCCACGCGCTCCGCCGTCGCGCCGCCGCCGACGTCGAGAAAATTCGCCGGCTGCCCGCCGTGGAGCTTGATGAGGTCCATGGTCGCCATCGCGAGCCCGGCGCCGTTCACCATGCAGCCGATGTTGCCGTCGAGCGCGACATAGTTGAGATCGTGCTCGCGCGCGCGGACTTCTTTGGGATCGTCCTGCGACGAGTCGCGCAGCGCGGCCAAGTCTTTCTCGCGGTAGAGCGCGTTATCGTCGACTTGCACCTTCGCATCGAGGACCAGCAGATCGCCGGCCTTGGTGACGACGAGCGGGTTGATCTCGAGCAATGCGAGGTCGCACGCCGTGTACACCTCGTAGAGCGACGTCATCAGGCGCGTGAGCTGCGCCACCTGCTTGTCGTCGAAACCGAGCGCGAAGCCGATTTCGCGGCATTGATATGGCTGCAGCCCGACCGACGGCTCGATCGCCGTCTTCAGAATTTTCTCGGGATGGGTGGCGGCGACCTCTTCGATATCCATGCCGCCTTCCGCCGACGCGATAAAAATGACCCGCTCAAGCGCGCGGTCGAGGAGGCAAGCCAGGTAGATCTCGCGCGCGATGTCGCTCGGCGTTTCCACATATACCTTCTCGACCGGCTGGCCGTTCGCGCCCGTCTGATGCGTCACGAGGCGCGTGCCGAGCAGCGCCTTGGCGACTTTCTCGAGCTCCTCCCGGCTTCTGACCAGCTTCACGCCGCCCGCCTTGCCGCGGCCCCCCGCGTGGATTTGCGCCTTGATGACCCAGGCGCCGCCTCCCAGGCTCTGCGCGGCACTCATGACTTCGGACACCGAGGTCGCCACGCGCCCGTTCGGTACCTGAATTCCGTGCTTGGCGAGCAGCGCCTTGGCCTGATACTCGTGCAGATTCATTTTGCTTATTTCCGGCTTAAAAGAAGGCGCGGATTATCTCTTAAGGCATGCGTCTTTGGAAACCCGCCGTCATCACTCGTAGCGCAGCGCCTGGATCGGATTGAGCGCCGCCGCCCGGCGCGCCGGGTAAATACCGAAGATAACTCCCACCATCGCCGAAAAAGCGAACGCCAGCAGCACCGAGCCGGGCGTCACCGCGGTGTTCCAACCGGCGACCGAGGACAGCACCAGCGTTGCGCCCCAGCCGAGGACAATGCCGGCGAGGCCGCCGGTCACGCTGACGACAATGGTTTCGACCAGGAACTGGTTCAGGATATCGCGCGGCCGGGCGCCCACCGCTTTGCGCAGCCCGATTTCGCGGGTCCGCTCGGTCACGGACACCAGCATGATGTTCATGATGCCGATGCCGCCGACCAGCAGCGAGATCGCCGCGATCGAGGCGAGCAGCAGCGACATGGTGCGGCTCGATTCCTCGAGCGCGCTCTGGATATCGGCGAGATTGCGAATCTGATAAGCGTCGCGGCGTTGCGCCGGCGGCACTCGATGCCGGGACAGCATGAGATCGGTCGTTGCGTTCTGCACCGTTTCCATGACTTGCGGCGATTCCGCCTCGATATCGATGTAATCGACGTAGTCCTTGCCGAGCAGCCGGCGCATCGCGGTCAACACCGGCACTACCACGACGTCGTCCTGATCGCGAAAACCGGTGGCGCCTTTCTCGGGCAACACGCCGATGACTTGAAAGCTGATCTTATTGACCTTGATCGTTTCACCGACCGGATTCTGTCCGCCGAAAAGCTCGCGCACCACCGTGAGCCCGATCAGCGCCACCCGCGCGCGCTGACGGTTCTCCTCCTCGGTAAAGAAACGCCCGATCTGCGGTTCGGACGCGCGCATGCGCGCGTACGCGGTCCCTACGCCGACCACCTGCGTGTTCCAGTTCTTGTTGGCGAAGGTCACTTGCGCCCGACCGGATACGTTGGGCGAAACTTCGTTGACGCCCGGCACGTGTTCCTTGATCTCGGTAACGTCCTCCAACGTCAGGCGCGTGGTGACGCCCGCCTGCTGCGCCACGCCGCCGACGCGCACGGAACCGGGACGCAACACCAGTAAATTCGAGCCGAGCGAGGAGAGCTGCTTCTCGATCGCCTGTTGCGCGCCGCGCCCGAGCGCCAGCATGGCGACGACCGCGGCGACGCCGATCAGAATGCCAAGCACCGATAGCAAGGTGCGTATCTTGTTGGCCGCGAGCGCGCGAAATCCCTGGCGCATGTGCTCGATCAGCTCGCGCACCCGCGCGCGCGGCTCGCTCGCGACCTCGGTCGCCGGTTCCGGCGCGGCGGCGGCGCGCGGCTTCGATGCGCCCACGTCCGATTGGATCACGCCGTCGCGCATTTGGATGCGCCGCGCCGCTTCGCGCGCGACTTCCTCCTCGTGCGTGACGATGATCACGGTGATGCCGTCGCGATTCAGTCCCTTGAGTATCTCCAGGATTTCGTGCTGGCTGGCGGTATCGAGGTTTCCGGTCGGCTCATCGGCAAGCAGGATGGAGGGACGATTGATGAGGGCGCGGGCGATGGCGACGCGCTGCTGTTGCCCGCCGGAAAGCTCGTTCGGGCGATGCGAGGCGCGATCGGCGAGCCCGACGCGCGCGAGGACCTCGCGCGCGGCGGCAAGATCGTAGCGGCCGCGCGAATACAGCAGCGGGAGCGCGACGTTTTCATCGGCGGCGGTGCGCGCGAGCAGATGAAACTGCTGGAATACGAAACCGATTTCGCCGCGGCGCAGTATCGCGAGCTCGTTCTCGGTCATGCGCGCGACTTCGCGGCCGTGCAGCCGGTAAGAACCGCTGTCCGGCACATCGAGGAGCCCGATGATGTGCATGAGCGTCGACTTGCCCGAGCCGGACGGGCCGGTGATGGCGACGAACTCGCCCCGCCCTATCGTCAGCGACACGCCGCGCAACGCGCGCACGAGCGTCTCGCCCATGCGGTAGGTCTTATAAACGTCGCGCAATTCGATCATATAAGGTGCGCGCGCTTAAGCGCGCGCCTCGGCGATGTGCAGGACGCACAAGTGTCGCGAAAGGCCATGGATGGCCGTGAGCGACCTCGCCTCCCTGCTCTCCTTGCGGGAGAAGGGACGGGGATGAGGGGCGATCCCCCTCTCCCCTTGCCCTCTCCCTCCAGGGGAGAGGGGGAGTTGGTGAGAATCTCCATGTCGATCGGGAAGAGCGAGAGTACGTGCGCTCACGCGGCGCATGAGACCGGCACGCCTCGGCTCGCTTAAGAATCGCACGTCACCGGCGCCCGAACGGCGAGCCGAACGGGCTCGATCCCGAGGCGCGCGCGCTTTTGGGGATTTGCGGCGCGAGCACCTTGTCGCCTTCGTGCAGGCCCGCCAACACCTCGGTACGCCGGCCGTCGCTCGCGCCGAGCTCCACCTCGCGCAGCATCGGCTTGTCCTCGGCGCGCTCCGCCGCCACCAGCACGCGCGATCGTCCCTGGCGTGTCTGCACCGCCTCGGCCGGGACGACCAGCACGTCGCGGCGCGAGGTAACGATAAAGCTGATGTTCGCCGTCATGCCGCTGCGCATGAACGGGGGCACGTTTTTCGGCAACACGTCGACGCCGTACGTCGTCACGTTGTTCACGGTCTTCGCCTCGAAGGCGATCTCATCCACCGTCCCGTCGATCGGCTTGTCCGCATAGGCGTCGAGCGTGATGCGCGCCGGCTGGCGCAGCTTGATCAGCGCGATGTCGGTTTCATCGACTTGCGCGCGCACGATCAGGTGATCCGACATCGCGAGCATCGCGTCCTGAACCTGGAAGGTCTGTCCCGGCTCGGCGTTGCGCAGAATGATGGTGCCGTCGATCGGTGCGATGATCGGCGTCGGACGATACAGCTCCTCCCAGCGTTTGAGCTCCTCGGGCCCTTTGGCGCGCGCGGCATCGATCAACGCGGCGCGCTCGCTCGAGCTCATCCACGCGAGCACCTGCCCGCGTCGCACGTGCTGCCCTTCGTTGACCAGCACTTGTTCCACGCGCCCCGCGATCGGCGGTTTGATTTCCAAGCGGTTGCTCGGCTGCACCACGCCGGTCGCGAGCACCGTTACATCGATGTCGCCGCGCGTGATTGTCAGCTCGCGGTAGGCCGGCGCCGGCTCGGCGGTGTAGCGCCAGATGCCGTAGGCGCCGCCGACGACCAGCATCAGCAAGACGGCCGCGAGCGTTTTTTTATAGGTCAGCCATTTCACGGAATCACCCCTTTTCCCTGCGCGAGCTCCCACGCCGCCTCGGCGTTGACGCGGTCGCGCGTGGAAGCGAGCAGCGCCTTCTGGCGTTGAATCAAATCGCTCTCCGCGCGGTCCCACTCGTCGAAACTGATCAGACCGTTCTGATAACGGGCGCGCGCGATGTTCGCCCGCGTTTCGGCCGCGGCCACGAACTCGCGATCGACATTCAAGCGGTCCACCGATTCGACATAGGCCGCGTGGTTCTGCGTCAACTTGACCAAGGTATCGCCCTCGACGCTTTCGCGGTTCGCCTTCGCGGCGTCGAGCGCCGCGAGCGCACCGCGCTCGCCGTAATAATCCCGGCCGCCGCTGAAAAGCGGTATGGAGACATTGGCATTCACCGAGCGGCGATCGCCGCTCGGATACCAAGTGTCGCCCGCGCGGGCGACGCTGCCGCTGACATTAACGCTCGGATAAAAACCCGCGCGAGCGAGCTGCACGTCGGCGGAAGCGGAGCGCTCGCGCGCCATCGCGTCGCGCACGTCGGGCGTTTCCCGGACGAGCGCCGTGAAGTCGGGCGCCGTGGGCGGGGTGCTCACCGGCACCATATCGCTCGCGAGCAGCGGCGTCACCGCCTGGCCGGTAATGCTCGCGAGCTGCGTCTGTGCGGATCTCAGCGCCTGTTGCGCCTGCAAGAGGTCGAGCCGCGCTTGCGCGACCGAGGCGCGCGTAAGCAGATACGCGCCTTTGTTTTCACGTCCGCTCTCGAAGCGCAGCTCCACCAGCCGCAGGTTGTCGAGGAGACGGCGGAGGATATCCTCGCTCAACTTCACGCTATCTTGCGCATAAAGCAAGCCGGCGTAGGCCGCTTTCAGGTCCCGGCTCAATTGCGCCTTCGCCGTGATCAGGGCCGCTTGCGCGGCGTCGACGCTCGCGGCTCCCTGCTCCACGCGCGCCTGATCCTGAAATCCGGCGAAAAGGTTTTGCGTTACGGTAAGTCCGGCCGAATAATCCGAACCCGACGTTATGCTCGAGGTCGAGCTGCCGGTCGTGTCGTTGTAACTGACGGTGCCGGAAAGCTGCGGTAGGAAACCGCTGTAGGCGGCCCGCGCGCGTTGTTGCGCCGCGAGTAAATTGGCGCGCGCGGTGCGCAGGCCGGCGTTATGCTCGGTCGCGAGCCGGATGGATTCCTCGAAACCGAGGGGCTCCGCGCGGACGGCCGGCGCCGCGAGGACGACGAAGCACAGAACGATGGAGATGAATTTGGCGATCCGAATCAGGGCTACTCTCTCGTTGTTGCAGTCTTTTTCCCCGCCCGCTTACGATCCGAGGACCGGCCGGCCAGTCTAGAGTTCCCGGGCGGAAATGGCCAGCATGGTCGCCGCGCCGGACGGCTGGTCGTGAACCGTTGGAGCATGGGCTGTAACGGGAAAAACGCCTCATCGGTTATACCGTTGACAGCAAGCGGTCGGCTAACATCCTCACGACGGACGTCGATGTGCGGGATAATGATGTCATGCAAGTGAGCGCGATCCCTACGCTGGAAGCCGTTCCCGCCGAGCAGTGGAATGCCTTGGCGGGGGCGAATCCTTTTTTGCGGCACGAATTCCTCGTGGCGCTCGAACGCGCCGGCTGCGTGGGCGCCAACACGGGCTGGGAGCCGTCCTACTTGCTCGCGCAAACGGGAAGCGCGCGCCGCTTGGTCGGCGCGGTCCCGCTTTATGTGAAGCGCCATTCCTACGGCGAATATGTTTTTGACTGGGCGTGGGCCGACGCCTGCGAGCGCAGCGGCCGCCCGTACTATCCGAAGCTCGTCGCCGCCGTGCCCTTCACGCCGGCGAGCGGCGCGCGGCTGCTCATCGCCGCCGACGGCGACCGGCCGAAGATCGCGGCGCTTCTCCTCGCCGGGGCGCGCGAGATCGCGGATCAAATCGGCGCCTCGTCCGCGCACTGGCTCTTCCCGACGGCGCGCGAAATGGACCTGTTCACCGCGCACGGGCTGCTCGCGCGCACGGGATGCCAGTTCCACTGGTCCAATCCCGGTTATCGCGACTTCGAGGACTTCTTGAGCACGATGACCAGCCACAAGCGCAATAACATACGGCGCGAACGCCGCCGCGTGCGCGAGGCCGGTATCACTCTCGAGGTGCTGACCGGCGCATCGATCTCGTCGGCGCAGTGGGATATGTTTTATCGCTTCTACCGTTCCACGATTCGCGCGCACGGCGGGATCGCCTATTTGACGCGCGAGTTTTTTCATAGCGTCGGCGCAACCATGGCGGACAAGACCGCGCTCGTTGTCGCCAAACAGGGGCGCGAATACGTCGGCGCCGCCTTCGGCCTGCGCAACGCCGATACTTATTATGGGCGCTACTGGGGCGGTCGCGCGGACATCGCCGGACTGCACTTCGAAACCTGCTATTACACGCCGATCGAGTACTGTATCGACGCGCGGATCGGGCGTTATGAGGCCGGAGCCCAAGGCGAGCATAAGCTTGCGCGCGGGTTCGTGCCGACGCCGACGTACTCGGCGCACTGGCTGCGCGATCCGGCGCTACGACGCGCCGTGGCCGCGTTCCTCGAGCGCGAGCAAGACCATGTGGGCGACTACATGCACGAGCTGAACGAGCACGCGCCGTTTCGCCGGCCGCATTCTTCGCCCGCCGGCCCACGCTGACGATGTTCCTGTTGAGCCCCTACGCGAAGGATGTGCGGTTTCCGTCGGCGGAGCTCGCCTCGCGCGAGGGCCTCCTCGCGGTCGTCGGCGACTTGAGCGTCGAGCGTCTGCTCGAGGCGTACCGTAACGGGATCTTCCCGTGGTACAACGAAGGTCAACCGATTCTGTGGTGGAGCCCGGACCCGCGGGCGGTGCTGTTGCCCCATCGGCTGAAAATATCGCGCAGCCTGCGCAAGACGCTACGCGCGAAAAAGTTTCGCGTCACCTTCGATCAATGCTTCGAGGACGTCATGCGCGCTTGCGCGGGACCGCGGCGCAAGCAAGAGAACGGCGGCACGTGGATCACCGCCGACATGCTTGCCGCCTACACGGAGCTGCACCGGCGCGGCCACGCGCATTCCGTCGAGGCATGGATGGAAGATCGACTGGTCGGCGGGCTCTATGGCGTGGCGTTGGGCGGCGCCTTCTTCGGCGAATCCATGTTCAGCCGCGCCGACGACGCGTCGAAGGTGGCGCTGGTTCATGTCACGCGGCAATTGGAAACGTGGGGGTACACGCTCATCGACTGTCAGCTTCCGACCGATCATCTCGCGCGCCTGGGGGCGGAATCGATTACGCGCGGCGATTATCTCGCGCTCTTGCGGCGCGCGCTCGCGCGGCCGGGACGCGCGCCGCCGTGGTACTTTGACATCGATCCTGCCATCGGTTAGCGTTCTCACATGACCGGGCATCAGCGCAGCCCCGACGTCTTTCTCTCCATGCCGCATCCCTGCAGCTACCTGCCGGGAAAAACCGCGGCTACTCTGTTTATCGATCCGCGCTTTCCTCTGGACCGCGACCGCTACGGCACCTTTACCCGTCTCGGCTTCCGCCGCAGCGGCGATTTGATCTATCGCCCGCATTGTCCGGCGTGCGTCGCCTGCGTGCCGGTGCGTATTCCGGTGGATCGCTTCACGCCGAACCGCGGGCAGCGACGCATCTGGAAGAGAAATCGAAACATCGAGATCCTGCCACGCCCGGGCGTGTTCGTCGCCGAGCACTTCGATCTTTATCTGCGCTACCAGGCCGCGCGCCACCCCGGCGGCGGCATGGACGATCCGGATCCGCAGAAGTACATCAACTTTCTCACCGGGCGACGCGTCGAAACGGTGTTCTATGAAATGCGCGAGGCCGGACGGTTGCTCGGCGTGGCCGTGGTGGACCGGCTCGACGACGGCCTGTCCGCCGTGTACACCTTTTATGAACCGGGGGAGACGGCGCGCGGTCTCGGCACCTTCGCCATTCTGTGGGAAGCGCAGTACGCGTTTTCGATCGGTTTACGCTGGCTTTACCTGGGGTATTGGATCGGCGAAAGCCGCAAGATGGCTTACAAGACCAAGTTTCGGCCGCTCGAGGCGTACCGCAACGGTCAATGGGCCGAGATCGAACCGGGCTGACACGCGGATAGCGTCACGCCCACCGTCGATCCTCCTCACGGAACTTTACCCTCGGGGGCGACTGCGGCATCATACGCCGCCCAACAACGCAGGATCATCGTCGCCGAGTGGCTAAAGAAGAACATATTGAAATGGAGGGAACGATCGTCGAAACCCTCCCGAATACCTTGTTTCGCGTGAAGCTGGATAACGGCCACGTCGTGACCGCTCATATCTCCGGCAAGATGCGTAAACACTACATTCGCATTCTCACCGGCGATCGCGTGACGGTTCAGTTGACACCTTACGATCTCACCAAAGGACGCATCACCTTCCGGGCTCGTTAGCGGCTTCCAAAGCTGTCGAAGTGGGAAGGTGCCGGCGTAAAGCGTTCGAATTCCCTGAAAAACCAAGCCCCGGGAATCCGGGGCTTGTGCGGTACTTACGTCGCCAACCGCGCCGTCATTCTTCCTCGACCGACGTGGCGCGCTGCACCTCAGGACGAGGCTGGAGCTCGAAAATCGGCCCGGTGTCGTCCGCCGACACTTTCACATGGCCGCCGTTCGCCAGCTGACCGAATAACAGCTCGTTCGCGAGCGCCTTCTTGATCCGTTCCTGGATCAGCCGTGCCATCGGCCGCGCGCCCATCGCGGCGTCGTGCCCATGGGTCGCCAGCCAAGAGCGTGCGCGCTCGTCGAGCTCGATCGTTACGTTCTTTTCGGCCAGCTGCGCCTCGAGCTCGAGAACGAACTTGTTCACCACGTGCATGATCGTCTGCTCGTCCAGCGGCTTGAAGTGGATCGTCGCATCCAGCCGGTTCCTGAATTCCGGGCTGAACATGCGCCTAATCTCCTGGAAATCCTCGCCGCTGTGGTCCTGCTGGGTGAAGCCCATGGAGGAACGGCTCATGCGCTCGGCTCCCGCGTTCGTGGTCATGATCAGAATCACGTTGCGGAAGTCGGCCTTGCGGCCGTTATTATCGGTGAGCGTGCCGTGGTCCATCACCTGCAACAGCAGATTGAACACGTCCGGATGTGCTTTCTCGATCTCGTCGAGCAGCAGCACGGAGTGCGGATGCTTGGTGATGGCCTCGGTCAGAAGACCGCCCTGGTCGAAGCCGACATAACCCGGCGGCGCGCCGATCAAGCGCGACACCGTGTGCCGCTCCATGTACTCGGACATGTCGAAGCGGATCAGCTCCACGCCGAGCACCCGCGCAAGTTGGCGCGTCACTTCGGTCTTGCCGACACCCGTCGGACCGGAAAAGAGGTACGACCCGACCGGCTTCTCGGCATGACCGAGCCCCGAGCGCGCGAGCTTGATCGACGTCGACAGCGCGTCGATCGCTTCGTCCTGGCCGAACACGGTCATCTTGAGGTCGCGCTCGAGGGTGCGCAGCGCTTCGCGATCGGACGTCGACACCGTCTTGGGAGGAATGCGCGCCATCTTCGCCACAATGGCTTCGATATCGTGCACCCCGATGGTCTTCTTGCGTTTGCTCGGCGCAAGCAACTGCTGCCCGGCGCCCGCCTCGTCAATCACGTCGATCGCCTTGTCGGGCAAATACCGGTCGTTAATGTAGCGGTGCGACAGCTCGACGGCCGTGCGCAGCGCCTGGTTGGTGTAGCGCACGCTGTGATGCCGCTCGAACCGCGTCTTCAAGCCGCGCAGAATTTCGACGGTTTCCTCGACCGAGGGCTCCGTCACGTCGATCTTCTGGAACCGGCGCGACAACGCCCGATCCTTCTCGAAGATATTGCGGTACTCCTGGTACGTCGTCGAACCGATGCATTTCAGCTCGCCGGTCGAGAGCACGGGCTTCAACAGGTTCGACGCATCCATCGCCCCGCCCGAGGCGGCACCCGCGCCGATAATGGTATGAATTTCATCGATGAAGAGCACGGCGCGCTCCTGACGCTTCAAATGGTGGAGCACGGCTTTGAGACGCTTCTCGAAATCGCCGCGGTACTTGGTGCCGGCGAGCAGACTACCCATGTCGAGCGCGTAGATGGTGCTGTTCGAGAGCACGTCGGGCACTTCGCCGTCGACGATCTTCTTCGCCAAGCCTTCGGCGATCGCGGTCTTGCCGACGCCGGCTTCGCCGACGCACAGCGGGTTG
This sequence comes from Acidiferrobacteraceae bacterium, assembly GCA_021323795.1. GTDB lineage: Bacteria > Pseudomonadota > Gammaproteobacteria > Acidiferrobacterales > Sulfurifustaceae > JACQFZ01. Next base: position 13,638 of record JAJPKH010000103.1, read on the forward strand.
TTCTTGCGCCGGCGGCATAGCACTTGAATGGTACGCTCGATCTCGCGATCTCGACCGATCAGGGGATCGATCTTTCCGAGGCGCGCCTGCTCGTTCAAATTGATGCAGAAGGCGTCGAGCGGGCTGCGCTCGCCTTGCGCGCCAGCCTCTTCGGTCTCTTCGGGCGCGGGAAGCTCGTTATTTCCTTCCCCGGGCACTTTGGAAATCCCGTGCGAGATGAAATTCACGACGTCGAAACGGCTGATGTTCTGCTTGTGCAGGAAGTAGATCGCGTGCGACTCCTTCTCGCCGAAGATCGCGACGAGCACATTCGCACCGGTAACTTCTTTCTTGCCGACGCCCTGCACGTGCAGCACGGCGCGCTGGATCACGCGCTGGAATCCGATCGTCGGTTGCGTGTCGATTTTGCTGCTGGCCGGCAGCACCGGCACGTTCTCGGTTAGGAACGCCAGGAGGTTGCAGCGCAGCTCTTCGATATTGCCGCCGCAGGCGCGAATCACCCGCGAAGCGCTCGGGTTATCGAGCAGGGCCATTAACAGGTGCTCCACGGTGATGAACTCGTGGCGCCGCTCGCGCGCGCTCTGGAACGCGGCATTCAGGGAAAACTCAAGTTCCTGCGACAGCATCTATTTGTCCTCCGGGCGTTCCGCCCGCTGTACCTGACTCCCCTTGGTCACTCCGGCTCCGACGTGCATTGGAGCGGATGTTGATGTTCTTGCGCAAAGGCAAGGACCTGGCGAACTTTGGTTTCCGCAATCTCCCTCGTGTAGATGCCGCATACGCCGATTCCCTTCTGGTGCACGTGCAGCATGATCCGCGTCGCTTCTTCGCGGTTCTTATAGAAGAAGCGCTCCAGCACAATGACGACGAACTCCATCGGGGTGTAGTCATCGTTGAGCAGAATGACTTTGTAGAGAAGCGGCCGCTGCAGTTTAGGGCGCGCTTCCTGTACGACCGGCCCTTCTGGATACTGCGGCTGTTTCTCTTTCATATTTGGAAGCTTAGACCAAACTCTTAAAGCGCGGCGGCGGGCTGCCGCGCGCGGCGATTACCCATTGTGCGACCCCGCGGCAAAATTTCAACCCTTCGGACTGTGGCACGAATTTTGAGCACGCCGGCGTACGAACCGACGCGAAAACGAAGCGCTACGTGCTTGACTGGCAGGCAAAAAGAAGGATGATGGTCCTGCTTTTGTCCGGGGCCGCAAACCGGGTCACGGGCGGATGCCAGGTAAGACGGTCGACGGCGGGATTTGTTCCGCCGCAGCAAGGGGGATGGCTATGGCAACAGGAACCGTGAAGTGGTTTAACGCGGGCAAGGGGTACGGATTTATCACCCCGAGTGATGGCGGAGACGACGTGTTCGCGCATTTTTCCGCCATTGAAATGGACGGGTACAAGACGCTCAAGGAAGGCCAGCAGGTAGAGTACGAGGTTCAAGAAGGTCCCAAGGGCCCGCAAGCATCCCGCATTCGCGCGGTCTCAAAATAAAATCGAGCCACTTCAAAGCGACGCATGAAACCCGACCCGAGTCGGGTTTCTTTTTCGCGCGGGCTTCGACCGGGCAACTAAAGCCGCTGTAGCCGTTCCGTAGCCGATTCACGTCCATTCCCGACAGTTGCGCCTCGCCGTCGGTTCAGCGCCCTTTCCAAAAATCCCGTCGGGAGTCTTGCGTTGCGCGGTCAGTCGGTCTTGCGCCTGCCGTGCAGCTGCGCCGGCGGTTCCGTATCCATGTAGCGAATGATCGCCTCGCCGAATCCGGACGTGGAAACGAGTTTCGCTCCCGGCATCAAGCGCGCCATTTCCTGCTCGGGGCTCGCGCGCTCGCCCGGTTTACGTTGCGGCGCGGTGATGGCGGTGCGCACGCGCGCGAGATCGTATGTCACTTCCATTGCCGCGATGGCGCCGGCCATGCCTCGAATCACCAGGTCGGCCGCCTCGGTCCAGCCCATGTAGCGCAACATCATTTCCGCGGAAAGAATGATAGAACCCGGATTGACCTGGTTCTTGCCCGCATGCTTCGGGGCCGTACCGTGGGTCGCCTCGAACACGGCAACCGCATCCGCGATATTGGCGCCCGGCGCGATTCCCAGCCCACCGACCTGCGCGGCGAGCGCGTCGGAAATATAGTCGCCGTTCAGATTGAGCGTCGCGATGACGTCGTAGTCTTCCGGCTTCAGCAGGATCTGCTGCAGGAAGTTGTCGGCGATAATGTCCTTGACGACGATCTCGCCGCCGCTCTTCGGATTACGGATGCGGCACCACGGCCCTTTGTCTATCACTTGCGCGCCAAACTCGCGCTTCGCGAGCTCGTATCCCCAGGTGCGGAACGCGCCTTCCGTGTACTTCATGATGTTGCCTTTATGTACCAGCGTCACGGAGCGACGATCATTGGTTATGGCATATTGCAGGGCTTTACGAATCAGACGCTCCGACCCTTCCCGGGAGACGGGCTTGATGCCGATCGCCGAGGTCTGCGGAAAGCGGATTTGCTTCACGCCCATTTCGTTCATCAGGAAGTCGATAACCTTCTTCACCTCCGGCGTCTCCGCCGCCCACTCGATACCGGCGTAAATGTCCTCCGTGTTCTCGCGGAAGATCACCATATTGGTCTGCTCGGAATCCTTCATCGGCGTGGGCGTGCCCGGAAAATAACGGATCGGGCGCACGCAGGCGTAGAGGTCGAGCTCCTGACGTATCGCCACGTTCAGCGAGCGCATGCCCCCGCCGATGGGCGTCGTCAACGGCCCTTTAATGGAGACGACATAGCGCTCCAGCGCGTCGAGCGTTTCACGCGGCAGCCATTCGTTGTCGCCGTAGGTTTTCAGCGCCTTTTCGCCGGCATAGACTTCCATCCACACAATCCCGCGCTTACCGCCGTAGGCCTTCTTCACGGCCGTGTCCACGACATTGCGCATAGCCGGTGTGATATCGATCCCGATTCCGTCGCCTTCGATGAAGGGAATAATCGGCTGATCCGGAACGTTCAGCGTGTGGTCGGAATTGACGGTAATCGGCTGGCCCTTGGTGGGCACCTGGATCTTCTGATACTTCATGGGCGGGGTGTCTCCTGAAAAGCGACGGCGAATCAATCGCGGCGGTAGTATAACGGCAAACGTTTAGCCCTGCGCGGCGTGCGCGCTCAGCGGGGCGCGCCAAGAAACAAAATCCGTCGATTCGGCATTGCGAATGATTCTAAACGCCGGCGCGCTTCAATTGACACCGTGAATGCTACTATGTTGAATAGGTAAATTGACTAAATACTGCGCCGCCACTCGTGGGACGTCTCGGCAATCGGCTTTACTATAAACAGAATCGGCTGAAGCAGCTGCGCGCTTTCTGCTCGGCGGCGCAGACCGGAAGCGTATCGAAGGCGGCGGAGCGACTTTACCTGAGCCAGCCGTCCGTGTCCCTGCAAATTCAGGCGCTCGAGCGCGAGTTAAAAGTCACGCTGTTCGAGCGTCGCGGACCGAAAATCCAGCTGACGCCGGACGGACGCCGTCTCTACGAGCTCGCGCAGCCGCTGGTGCATGGCATGGACAGCCTGTCCGAAACCTTCGCGGCGGACAGTGGGCACATCACCTCGGGCGAGCTCTCCATCGCGGCCGGCGAATCCACCCTGCTCTATCTGCTGCCGGAGCTGGTCAAACGCTTCGCGCAGAATTATCCGGGCATCCGCATCAAGCTGCACAACGTCACGGGGCGCGACGGCATGGCGCTGTTGCGCGCGGATGAAGCGGATCTCGCGGTCGGGTCCATGATCGACGTACCGGACGACATCACCTATCACCCCATTTTCACGTACGACACCGTGCTCATTACCTCGCTCCAGCATCCGCTGGCGCGTAAAAAACAGGTGAAGCTGGAGGACGTCGGTCCTCACGGGCTGATCCTTCCGCCCCGACATCTCTCCACGTGGCGCGTCGTCGACACGGTATTCCAACAGCACGATGTGGATTACAAGGTCACGCTCGAGGCGGGCGGCTGGGAGGTGGTCAAGAAATACGTCGAGCTCGGCCTGGGGGTGTCGATCGTCACCAGCATTTGCCTCACGGGGGACGAGCCGCTCGCGGTCATCCCGCTCGATCGATACTTTCCGAAACGCTCTTACGGGGTGGTACTCCGCCGCGGCAAGTTCCTGACGCCGCAAGCCCGCCTCTTCATCGAAATGATGGACCCGGACTTCTTCAGCCGCGCCGAAACCAGCACGCCCAAGCGCAAGGTCGCCCATACCTAAAGCAATCCGACCGGGGCAACGTGGGGCGCCTCCTTTTGTTCAACAAACCGTACGGCGTCCTGACGCAATTCACCGACAGCGCCGGACGCGAAACGTTGTCCGCCTACATCCCCGTACGCGGCGTCTATCCCGCCGGACGGCTCGATCGCGACAGCGAGGGCCTGCTGCTTCTGACCGATGACGGACCACTGCAGCACCGTCTGAGCGATCCGCGCCACAAGCTGCCGAAAACTTACTGGGCGCAGATCGATGGCGAGCCGGACGACGACGCGCTCGAGCGCCTGCGACGCGGCGTGCTGCTCGACGGTGAACGCACTCTGCCCGCCGATGCGCGGCGCATCGCCGCGCCGGCGCTCTGGCCGCGCGATCCGCCGATTCGCATTCGCAAAAACATTCCTACGTCCTGGCTCGAGATCAAATTAACCGAAGGCAGGAATCGCCAAGTGCGCCGCATGACCGCGGCCGTCGGTCACCCGACGTTGCGCCTGGTTCGTTACGCCGTCGGCGCGTACACGCTCGACGGACTCTTGCCGGGCGAATGGAAGGAAGCGCCGGCCGAAGAATAAGTCGGAGACGGCGCCCGGGCACGGCGCCATGTACCAAGCCGACGATTCATTCCAGTCTTTCGTAGAGCGGCAGGGTGAGAAACTCGGCGAAGCTTTCCGAAGTGGACATCTGCTCGAAGATCTGCGCCGCTTGCCTGTAAGGAATGCGATTGAACAAGGCGTCGCCGTGCTCCTGGCGTATTCCTTCGAGAACTTCAGGAATCATGCCGCGCACCATCTCCGCCGTCACCTTGCGGCCGTCGTCGAGCTTGCCCTTGGGCGAGCGTATCCATTGCCAAACCTGCGAGCGCGATATTTCCGCCGTCGCCGCGTCCTCCATCAAGTTATGAATCGGCACGCAGCCGTTGCCCGAGAGCCATGAACCGAGATATTGAATACCGACGTCGATATTCAGGCGCACGCCGACTTCGGTAATCGGTTGCTCCGGTTGGAAGGCGAGCAGGTCCGCCCCGGACACGCTCACATCCGGACGTTGCTTGCCGATCTGGTTGGGCTTGTCCCCGAGCACGCGCTTGAACTCGTCCATCGCGATTTGCACCAGTCCCGGGTGCGCGATCCAGCCGCCGTCGTAGCCGTCGCTCGCGTCGCGCGCCTTGTCGGCGCGCACGCCGGCGAGCGCCTTATCGTTCGCGGCCGGATCGTTCTTAATAGGAATGAGCGCGCTCATTCCGCCGATCGCGGGCGCGTTGCGCCGATGACATGTCTTGAGCAGCAGCAATGAATAGGCGCGCATGAACGGCACGGTCATGGTGATGAGGCCGCGGTTCGCGAGACAGAAATTCTTGTCGGTCTTGAACTTCTTGATGCAGGAAAAAATGTAGTCCCAGCGCCCGGCGTTCAAACCGGCGCTGTGCTCGCGCAGCTCATAGAGGATTTCGTCCATCTCGAACGCCGCCAGGATCGTCTCCACCAGCACCGTCGCCTTGATGCTGCCGCGCGGAATCTTGAGCTCGTCCTGCGTCATGCAAAAGATGTCGTTCCACAGCCGCGCTTCGAGATGGCTCTCCATTTTCGGCAGGTAAAAATACGGGCCGGAGCCGCGTGCCGACAACTCCTTGGCGTTATGGAACATAAACAGCGCGAAATCGAAGATCCCGCCGGACACCCGTTTGCCGTCGACGAAGACGTGTTTTTCGTCCAGGTGCCAGCCGCGCGGCCGCACCAGAAGCGTCGCCACCTTTTCGTTCAGCTTGTACTGCTTTCCGCCCTGCTCGAAGCTGATGGTGCGGCGCACCGCGTCGCGCACATTGAGCTGACCGCGGATCTGGTTGTTCCAGTTCGGGGTATTGGAATCCTCGAAATCCGTCATGTAGGCGTCGGCGCCGGAATTGAGCGCGTTGATGATCATCTTGCGTTCGACCGGCCCGGTGATTTCGACCCGGCGGCACTCCAGGTCTTTCGGAATCGGCGCAATCGTCCAGTCGCCGTCACGAATCTTTTTCGTCTCCGGAAGAAAATCCGGCCGCTTGCCGGCATCGAGCTCCTGCTGACGCACGCCGCGGCGCGCCAGCAACTCCTGACGGCGCGGCTCGAAGGCGCGATGCAGCTTGGCGACCAGGGCCAAGGCCTCGGGGGTGAGAATCTGGGCGAATTCGGGCGGAACTGGCGCCTTGATGTCTATTCCGGCGGGAATGGTGCTCATGATGACTCCGACGATGTTGCGGTAAGTAAAAGTAAAAAGGCCACACCCGCTTGCGCGAGTGTGGCCCTAGGATACTACCGGTCTTGCTTAGGAAACAGCGGCCTTCTTGTGACCCGTGTCGTCGAAGAACTGCTCGTCTTCCGTCGAGCCTTTGAGGGCTGTCGTGGATGACTGGCCGCCTTCGATGGCCTGCGTCACCGCATCGAAGTAGCTGGTGCCCACCTCGCGCTGGTGCTTCACGGCGGTAAAGCCCTTATCGGCCGCCGCGAACTCCGCCTCCTGCAGCTCGACGAAAGCTTTCATCTGCTCGCGCGCATAGCCGTACGCCAGGTTGAACATCGAGTAGTTCAGGCTGTGAAAACCGGCCAGCGTGATGAATTGGAATTTGTAGCCCATCGCCGCCAGCTCTTTCTGGAACTTGGCGATGGTCGCGTTATCCAGGTTCTTTTTCCAATTGAACGAGGGCGAGCAGTTGTAGGCGAGCATCTTGTCCGGGTATTGCTTCTTGATCGCCTCGGCGAACTTACGCGCGTACGCGATGTCCGGCTTGCCGGTTTCGCACCAGATGAGATCGACGTAAGGCGCATAGGCGAGGCCGCGCGAGACCGCCTGATTCAGGCCCGGCTTGGTGCGGTAGAAGCCTTCGACCGTGCGCTCGCCGGTGCAGAACGGCTTGTCGTTTTCGTCGATGTCGGCGGTCAACAGATCGGCCGCTTCGGCGTCGGTGCGCGCTACCAGGAGCGTGGGAACGCCGAGAACGTCGGCCGCCAGGCGGGCGGCGACGAGCTTGGCGACCGCTTCGCGCGTCGGCACGAGGACCTTGCCGCCCATGTGGCCGCACTTCTTCACCGACGCGAGCTGGTCCTCGAAGTGCACGCCCGCGGCGCCGGCCTCGATCATCGCCTTCATCAGCTCGAACGCATTGAGCACGCCGCCGAAACCGGCTTCGGCATCGGCGACGATCGGAGCGAAGTAATCGACGTAGTCGGCATCCCCCGGCCGCTTGCCTTCCATCCACTGAATCTGGTCGCAGCGCTGCAGCGCGTTATTGATGCGGCGGACCACCGCGGGCACGGAGTTGGCGGGGTAAAGCGACTGATCGGGATACATCTCGCCGGCCAGATTGGCGTCGCCCGCCACCTGCCAACCGGACAGATAAATGGCCCGGAGACCCGCCTTCACCTGTTGCATCGCCTGGTTGCCGGTCAGAGCGCCGAGCGCATTGATGAACGGTTCCTCTCGCAACAACCTCCAGAGCTTTTCCGCGGTATGACGGGCGATCGTATGCTCGATCTGAATCGAGCCACGCAGGCGCACGACTTCCTGCGCGTTGTATCCGCGTTTCACGCCTTTCCAGCGCGGGTGGGTCGACCATTCTCTTTCGATTTGCAACGCTTCCGGTTCACCGCTCATGCGAACACCCTCTAACTTTGATAGGTAAAGCTGGCCCAGCTAACGGGCACAGGGACGTCTGCCGGACCGGTGCCTGGGGCTCCTATCCACACCTTATATATGTCACAGGCGAGGAGACGGAACGCCACTGGTTCTCTGTTAACTGGGCAGTGTAGAGAGGATTCACAAGGAGACCAAAGAAAATTTATTAATACATTTCATTAACCCGTCCGTTGTTAATACCTAAAATTGCGCGCAGAAATGACGGCGTACGCGGCGATGCTCGAAAACATTTTCGCGAGAGCTTGAGACCTGCGGCGTGATCGATGGTGTGACCAATTATGGAACGCGGCCGCCTCAACCGAATTGACGGCGCGCGAGCGCCGCGCCCGCGCCGAGCGCGGCGAGCTTCGCCAACGCGACGTCGCGGCTCATCGGCGCCAAACCGCAGTTAGTGCACGGATGAATGCGTTCCTTCGGTACGTACTTCATGGCGTCGGCGATGACGCCCGCGACGATCTCCGGCGTTTCGATTTTGTCGGTGGCGACATCGATCACGCCGAGAAGCACGTCTTTGCCCGCGAGGAGCTGCAACAAGTTGATCGGCACGCGCGAGTTGATGCATTCGACGGAAACCTGATCGAGGCGGCTTCGGGCGAGCGCGGGAAAGATTTCCTCGTACTGCCGCCACTCGCTGCCGAGCGACCGCTTCCAATCGATGTTCGCCTGGATCCCGTAGCCGTAACAAATGTGCACCGCTGTCCGGCAGCGCAGACCGTCGATCGCGCGATGCAACGCGTCGATGCCCCAGCGCTTGACGTCCTCCCTATAAACATTGAAGGCCGGTTCGTCGAACTGAACGACATCGACGCCGTCGGCTTCGAGCGCGCGCGCTTCCTGATTGAGGAGCGCGGCAAACGCCATCGCCATTTTAACTTTATCGCCGTAATAGACGTCGGCGATGGTATCGACGATCGTCATGGGGCCGGGCAGGGTGAACTTGAGCTTGCGTTTCGTATGCGCGCGCGCCAGGCGCGCTTCGGTCTCGTGCACCCGTCCCCGCAGGCGCAGCGGCGCGACCACGGTCGGCACCATCGCTTCGTAGCGATTATCGCGTATTCCCATCTTGGTCTTGCGCGTGAAGTCGATCCCCTCGACGGATTCGAGAAAACCGTGCACGAAATGCTGCCGCGACTGTTCGCCGTCGCCGACGATGTCGATGCCGGCGTCTTCTTGCAGCTTGATCCACGCGAGCGTCGCGTCGCGTTTACCCTCGGCGAGCGCCTCGCCGGCGAGCTTCCACTGCGGCCAGAGCTTCTGGGGCTCGGCGAGCCAGGAGGGCTTGGGCAGGCTCCCGGCGATGGCGGTTTCGAACATAAGTTACCCCGGTGGTGATTTAACGAGGAAAGTGGAATAGCCACGCGCACGAGTATACCTGGCTTGTGGCCGACGTCCGCAAGCTCGGGCAAATTCCCACGCCGGGCGAGCTCGAGCCGACCTCGTTCAGGGTTTTACACGCTGGCGTCTGATCGGCGAGAATTGCCCCGCCCGTGACAGCCCAGCCACACGCTGACGAGAGCGTCCGTCGCTCATGAAGATCCTCCTGGCGATCTCGCGCGCGATCGACGCGATCAACGAGACAGTCGGCCGGATCGTGATCTGGCTCGTGCTCGCGATGGTGCTCGTCAGCTCGGCGAACGCGATCTCGCGGTACCTCTTCAACTTGAGCTCGAACGCGTGGCTCGAACTGCAGTGGTATCTCTTCGCGGCCGTGTTTCTTCTGTGTGCCGGCTACACGCTGCTGCACAACGATCACATCCGTATCGACGTCGTGGCGTCGCGCCTCTCGCGCCGTACGCAGATTCTTATCGACGTCTTCGGCACGCTGTTCTTTTTACTGCCGTTGTCGCTCTGCATCATGTGGCTGTCGTGGCCGGCGTTCGTGAACGCGTGGACCAGCGGCGAAATATCGAGTAACGCCGGCGGTTTGATCCGCTGGCCGGCGCGCCTGATGATTCCGATCGGATTCTTCCTGCTCAGCCTCCAAGGCATTTCCGAATTGATCAAGCGGGTGGCGTTCCTGAGGCGCGTTATTCCCGATCCGGTCGAACCGTACGTGGACGGCGGGCTCAAGACGGCGCACATAGATCAAGGAGCGCCGCGCTGACCGCCTTCCTCACCGCGTACATCGCGCCGCTCATGTTCGCGGCGCTCGTGCTATTCCTCCTGCTCGGCTACCCGGTGGCGTTTGCGCTCGGCGCCGTCGGTTTGTGTTTCGGCGTCATCGGCGTGGAGCTCGGGCTGCTGCATCCGGCGTTGTTTCAGGCGCTGCCGGAGCGGATCTACGGCATTATGGCCAACGACACACTGCTCGCCGTGCCGTTCTTCACCTTCATGGGCTTGATCCTGGAACGCAGCGGCATGGCCGAAGACTTGCTCGATACCATCGGCCAGCTGTTCGGCCCGGTGCGCGGGGGCCTCGCTTATGCGGTGGTGCTGGTCGGCGCGCTGCTCGCCGCGACGACCGGCGTGGTCGCGGCGTCGGTCATCTCGATGGGGCTGATCTCGCTGCCGATCATGCTGCGCTACGGCTACGACCGCCGTCTTGCGACCGGCGTCATCGCCGCGTCCGGCACGCTCGCGCAGATCATCCCGCCGTCGCTCGTGCTCATCGTGCTCGCCGACCAGCTCGGCCGCTCGGTCGGCGACATGTACCAAGGCGCGATTCTTCCGGGTTTGGTGTTGACGGCGTTTTATTTGACGTACGTGCTCGGCCGATCGACGTTCTTCCCCGCGGCGGCGCCGGCGCTTCCCGCGGAAGCACGCACGCTGCGCGGCTTGAAGCTCGCCTCCCGTGTCGTCTTCGTGCTCATTCCGCCGCTCGCGCTGATTTTCCTCGTGCTCGGCACCATTTTCCTCGGGATCGCGACGCCGACCGAAGGCGGCGCGATGGGCGCGACGGGCGCGCTGATCCTCGCGCTGCTGCATCGCCGTCTCACGTGGTCGCTGCTCAAGCAGGCGATGAACTCCACCGCGAAGCTCACGTCCTTCGTGATCTTCATCCTCGTCGGCTCGACGGTGTTCAGCCTCACCTTTCGCGGCGTGAACGGCGACCTGTGGGTGGAACACCTGCTCACCAGCCTGCCCGGCGGCGTGCTCGGTTTCCTGCTCGTGGTGAATGCGCTGGTCTTCGTCCTCGCTTTCTTCCTCGATTTCTTTGAGCTCGCGTTCATCATCGTACCGCTGCTCGCGCCGGTCGCCGCCAAGCTCGGCATCGACCTCATCTGGTTCGGCGTGCTGCTCGGCGTCAACATGCAGACCTCGTTCATGCATCCGCCGTTCGGCTTCGCGCTGTTCTATCTGCGCAGCGTGGCGCCCGCGCAAGCCTATGCCGACAAGGTCAACGGCCGGCGCATAGAACCGGTGACGACCGGCCAGATCTATTGGGGCGCGGTGCCGTTCGTGGTGATCCAGGTGATCATGGTGGGCATCGTGATCGCGTTCCCGCAGCTCGTCACCGGCATGCTGGAAAAGAGCGCCGCCGACGCGTCGAAGATCGAGCTCAACATTCAAACGCCGGACTACGAACGCGAACAGCTGGAACGCGACAATGCGGCACCCGA
>JAJPKH010000025.1 GCA_021323795.1 Acidiferrobacteraceae bacterium
GCAGCGGGTTCGTGACGGATATTCTTCGGCGTGCGCACTCCGACGTACCCACCACCCTATCGTTACGGGGCGGGCGCAGGCGCCCGCTCGCCGAGGACTACTACTCCAACATCGTGGCGCAGAATGGCTTCGCGCGGGTGGACGCGATCAATGATGTGCGGATTGGGGACGTGATTGCCTGGTCGTACACCCGGGGCACCATCGGTACCGGCCACGTCATGTTCGCCGACAGCGTGCCGCGGAAAATCAAGCCGTACAAGCCGCTCGTGGAGGGCGCGGAGCAGTGGGAAATCTGGGTGATGGATTCCACTGAAGGCCCGCATAGCCGCGACGACACGCGCTTTCGCCAAGACAAGCACCATGCCACCGGCGTTGGGCGCGGCCGGATTCGCCTGTACGTAGACGCGAGCGGTAAGATCGCCGGAAAGGCAAACAGCTTTCCGTCGGCGAAATTCAGCGACGAGTCACGGGCGCCGACCGCCATCGGTCGGATAACCAAATAACCGGGCGACGACAACGAGGACGCGCGATCACATAGCGCCGGTTCTGCCGCAGCCACTGCGTGGCGGGGCTCGGCGACCCCTGCCCAGGAACGCCGCGGCCGGTTCCTTGTTTTGCAGCTGCTCGCGCCACTTGTAGAGCTTGTTGCGCGGCACACCGAGCTCGCGCGCCAGATCAGCAGGTTTCTCGCCGCCGACCTCGAAGCAACCGCACGGCTTCACTTTGAATTCCTGGGAATAGATTGTTCGGTTTGTTATCGGACGCCTCCGTTGGCATTATGTGCCTCGGTTGGTGTCGTGGGAGCGGGGGCCGGTCCGCTCCGATCCCTTTAACGCCTCGTGATGGTGTAACTTTACGTAGTTGAAACAGTGCCGCTGCCGTTTCTTACGAACCATCGGAAGGAAAATTACGCGTGACGAATCTCTGGAATCTCGGCTTCCGGCCTTTCTATCTGCTCGCAAGTCTCTTCGCGGTCCTGTGGATCGCCGCCTGGGTACTCCAGTACACCGGCTACTTTCCGCCCGGCGCTTACTTGCAAGGCCCGGTATGGCACGGGCACGAGATGGTGTTCGGTTATACGCTCGCGGTGATCACCGGCTTTCTGCTCACGGCGGTGCGCAACTGGACCGGGCGGCCGACGCCGACGGGATTAACCCTCGCCGGGCTCGCGGCGCTTTGGATCGCGGCGCGCATTTTTGTGCTCACGCCGTTCGCCGAAGTCGCGATGACGCTCAACGCACTCTTTCCCCTAGCGGTCGCCCTCGCGATCGGCGTGCCGCTCGTTCGGGCCGGCAACCGCCGCAATTATTTCTTCATCGCGCTGCTGCTCGGTATCGGCGTCGCGATTCTCCTCGTGCATCTTGCGTGGCAGGGCAGCGTCGGCGTCCCAGCGCGCGGCGGCTTGGTGGTCGGCCTCGACATCGTGCTCTTCGTCATCTCGGTGATGGGCGGGCGCGTCATCCCGATGTTCACCAACAACGGCGTACCCGGCGCCCAGGCGCGCCGCCTTCCATGGGTCGAGCGCGCGGCGCTCGGCGGCGTGCTCGCGCTGCTCGCGCTCGATGTGTTGCACGCACCGGCGGTGCTGATCGCCATCGTGGCCGCCGCCTGCGCGGTCGCGCATGCCGCTCGGCTCGCACTCTGGCAGCCGTGGCGCACATTGAAGACGCCGCTCGTTTGGGTGCTGCATGCGGGTTACGCCTGGATCGTCGTGCATCTGCTGCTGCGCGCCTGCGCGGCCGCGGGGTGGGTCGGCGAATCGCTCGCCTTTCATGCCTTGGCCGTCGGCGCGATCGGCGGATTGACGATCGGCATGATGACGCGCACGGCGCGCGGCCATACCGCGCGCCCGCTGGTCGCGGATCGTTGGGAAGCGGCGGCCTATCTTCTGGTGCAGCTCGCGGCGGTCGTGCGCGTCTTCGGCGGCTGGGCTTTGCCCGCGCACTACGTGACCACCGTCATCGGCGCCGGTGTGCTCTGGTCCGCCGCGTTCGGCATTTATTTCGTTCGCTACTGGCCGATCCTCACCCGGCCTCGCCTCGACGGCCGGCCGGGCTAGCGCGAATCACCGGCATGTCATCTGCCAGAGTAACCAGCGAAGGTTTTCGCAGGCCGGAGTAATTTTCTTCCGCCGTCAATTGCTCGTTGTTTTGTGCGTGCCATTGGTGCATATACGTTTCTTCAAGGTGTGCGACGTGCCATGGGAGTCGAGACAAATGCCGATAATGCTCAGGATCATGCGCCGCGCTAGCGTTCGCTGGCATTACCTGTCGCTGCTCGTTTTGGCAGCCATCCTGGCTGCATGTGCGGGAGCGAGGACTAACAGTGGTGATGGCGCCGACGTGTATCGATCGGACGACGACTATGTTCGACTGGAACCGATCGAGCCGGGCGCTCCGGCCAATTCCCACCCTTTCGCCATTTCCGCCGCCCAGCTGCGCGAGCTGTTGGCGCCCCTGAAGGTCAGCCGCGCGGATTCGATCGACAGGGTACCGGTGTTCCTCAACGAAGAGCTGGACACCATCGTCCCGCCTCTGGTGTCTGCGCTATCGAAGGCCGGCCCGAATCAGGATGTGACCTTCGCCGTTACCGGCCAGCGCGGATTATTCGGGAGGCGATCTCCCAGGTCGCTCACCACCGGACGGCTGTTCGTACGCGGGGACTCGATAAATCTGATTTTCGGCCTGATGCAACTGCGATTGAAAAGCGAGAAGGTCGACCCCGCGCTGGTTGTTGCTCCGATGATCATCCCGGGTACGCGCTCACGTAGAATCGACACGACGGGTTGGAAGCTCGACCCGGTCGGTGGCTATTTTCACGACCAGCGCGCCGATTGGGTGATGTTCGATCGCTCCGCCCTTAGACCGGAGACCGCTCGGGCGAGCGTGCCTGCACCCGGCGCAGATACGAAACCGGACGGCGGTACATCGGCACCGACGACAGACAGCAAAGTGCAGGAAATTGAAAATCGGCTTCACGTGCTCGATGCGCTTCGGAAGAAGGGCGCAATCACGGAACAAGAATATCTGGAACGCCGGCGCGCAATATTGGAGCAACTCTGACGGTTCGACCCGCATTAGCCTGGCGATGCCGCCGGGGTAATTGGGTCGGAGTGACCAAAGAAAAAATCCTCCGACCCCCGCGATCCCTCTCGGCCGAGGGGCTGCCAATCGTCCTTGGCTAGTATCCTCTCAAAGGAGTGAGGGTCGAGTGCTTTTGGAGATCACGTAGCGCGCATTGGGCGCAAGCCGTAATGCGCCGAATGCTTTTCAAGTTTAGTTACGCTATCTAAACTAATTGCCCTCAAGGAGAATCGACCATGCCGCGCGCCACCACGAAACCGACCGCTCGAAAGCCAAAGCCGGCCGCCGGCGCGAAACGCGCTTCACGGCGAAGCGCAGCGCGCGTGGTAGTACTCGTCGCCACGCGCAAAGGCGCGTGGTTGTTTCATGGCGACGCGGCGCGGCGCACCTGGCGCGCCGACGGACCGCATTTCCTCGGCCACATCATCAATCATGTCGTGCTCGACCCGCGTGACGGACGCACGCTCCTGGCGGCGGCGAAGACCGGCCACCTCGGGCCGACCGTATTTCGCTCCACCGATCTCGGCCGCAACTGGACGGAAGCCGCGCGACCGCCGGCGTTTGCAAGAGCCCCCGAGGGACAGAAGGGGCGCACGGTCGATCACACGTTCTGGCTCACGCCCTGCCACGCGAACGAGCCGAACGCGTGGTACGCGGGGACGTCGCCGCAGGGCCTGTTCCGTTCTGACGACGGAGGCGTCACCTGGAGCCCCTTCTCGATCATCAACGACGATTCCCAATACCGCACGTGGATGGGCGCGCAGCAGGACGGCACGCCGGATGGACCGAAGCTGCACTCGATCCTCGTCGACCCGCGCGATCCGAAGCATCTTTACTTCGCGATGTCGAGCGGCGGCGTGCATGAATCGCGCGACGGTGGCCGCACCTTTGCCCCGCTCATACAAGGCCTCGAAGTCGTCGACGGGTTCGAGCGCGCCAACATCACCTTCCATGATCCGCATTGCGTGCGGCTCTGTCCGAGCAATCCGGATCGCCTCTATCAGCAGAACCACTGCGGCATTTACCGGCTCGATCGGCCGTCGAACGAATGGGTGCGCGTCGGCAAGAGCATGCCGAAGCAGATCGGCGACATCGGCTTTCCGATGGTGCTGCATCCGCGCGACGACGACACGGCGTGGGTGTTCCCCATGGACGGCGGGACCGTCTGGCCGCGCACGAGCCTCGAGGGAAAACCCGCCGCCTACATCACGAGGAACGGCGGAAAGAGCTGGCAACGTCTCGATGCCGGTTTGCCCAAGCGCGAGGCATGGTGGACGGTGAAGCGCCAAGCCATGACCGCGGACGCGCGCGATCCGGTGGGACTGTACTTCGGCACCACGAGCGGCGAGTTGTGGATGAGCCGCGACGAAGGCAGGCGCTGGGATTTAATCGCACGCCACCTTCCCGAAATCTACGCGGTCGAGGCGGCACAAATCGAATGAGCCGCCCACGAACACCAAGCCCCTCTCCCCTTGCGGGAGCGGGCGGGGGAGAACGGTGCCATAGACCATGAAAGTGCTCATCCCAACCCCGCTGCAATCCTACACCAACGCGCGTGAAGTCGAAGCGACCGGCACAACGCTCGCCGAACTGCTCGCCGACCTCGACCGGCTTCACCCCGGCCTGCGCTTCCGCGTGATCGACGAGCAAAACAACATGCGGGCGCATATGCGGTTCTTCGTCAACGGCGAGCAGGTATTCGACATCACGCATCCGCTTCGGCCGACGGACTCGGTGTTTCTCGTACAGGCGTTGAGCGGCGGGTGAATAGTGCTCGGGCGCGCGAAGCTCCCCCTTCCCGAAGGAAGCTGAATAGATTTTGGCGGGCGGCCTTCGACAAGCTCAGGCCGACGGTTTATCGAGGGATCCGTTCGCGGCGGGTTGTCGGCGCACGGCGGCGCCCTTCGGGGTTTTTGGCATCACGCTACGGCCTATCTCAAAATTAGATTGCCTCCGGCCGCGCTGCGCTCGCGGCTACGGCTCACTCGCTCGCAATAACGGAACCTTTTGTCATCACGAGGAGCGGTGTTTGTCATCCAATTCTCGCGACCCGCGTTGTAACAAGAAATCGCTTCGAGTAACGAGGAGAAATCGTGAAACCTTGCGGGCAAGCTCGTGGTCGGTATGTGGCGCCCCTTTTGGCGCTGGCGCTACTCGTGTCGTCGCGGCTCGCCTTTGCCGAGGCAATGGGACCCGGCGGGTATTTCGGATTGGGGTTTGGCCAATCCACGATGAACGACGCCGGCACCACGTTGCTCGGTACGACCACTCAGGACCAGGATACGGCGCTGAAAATCTTCGGCGGCGTGATGTTCAACCCGAATATCGGCCTCGAACTCGGTTATGTAAACTTCGGCAGGTTCACCGGCGAATCCCCGCGCGAGGACTGGAAGGCGTCGGGCGTAAATTTTTCTCTTATCGCCGCGGCTCCGGTGCCGGACAGGTATTCCAACTTCTCCTTGTTCGGCAAGCTCGGGCTGAATGCATGGAGCGTGGATGACAACATACCTTCGTTCGGTTTGATAAGCGCGAGCGGTACGAGTCCGAGCTACGGTCTGGGAGCGGAATACGAGGTCAACCGGCAGGTCGGTATTAACCTTCAGTGGGAACGATTCGCCGACGTCGGAGATCCGAACACCACGGGGCGCAGTGACATCGACCTGGTCACGGCAAACTTCGTCTACCACTTCCGCCCGATCGAGTCTCCGTATCCGTACGGCGGGCGGAGGCGCGGGCGGTACTAGCGTCGGTAACACGTCCAGCGATGAGGGCAATCTGTTCAGAGCGCACCTCGCAACCCGAGTACGTGGTGCCGGCGTAAGCGGGGGCTCCCCGGCGGACCGCGCAGAATGGTTGGTCTGTCCCCGATTGTTTTCCCCGATGGTTTTATTCCCCCGTCGAGTCATGCGGTTTTCACACCACCGCGCTGGATCTCGACCGTGCGGCGCTCCGAGGCGTGAACTTCCCCCTTGCGCCTGAGTCGTAGTAGCAAAGCAAAAAACGTTAGGCTTTCGTGGGATGGCTTCGGTGGCGAAAGCCGGCGCGAGAGTTCCGCCGAAGTTAAGGAGAGAACATGGATGAATGTAAGAAGTTTTCCCGCAGAGAGGTAA
>JAJPKH010000020.1 GCA_021323795.1 Acidiferrobacteraceae bacterium
CGAGGCGTCGCGGCCGAACGGCGCCAGGACGAGCACCGTTTCGTCTTCCTCGGCGCGGAAACCGTGACGGACAGGAACGGAGCTCATCCAGCCGCGCTCACGAAATCACCGCGGCGTTAGAGGCGCCGGGCATCGGCCCGATGGAAATTCCGTGCGCTCCCAGCACCAGATCGTGTAACGTTTGCGGCTGCCCACCGGCACGAACCTTGAGAATAAAAATCCCCGTGCGTGCTTCGCCGGCGTGCTCGTAACGGCGGAAGAGAAGCATCGCATCGCCGGCGTAGCCGCTATCGCGATCGCCCTCGGTCGATACCGGAACACCTCCCCCATAAGATTCCACCAATATAGTCACCACGCCCTGCTCGCGCAGATAAGACACGAGCTCACGCAAATGCTGCGTCATGAACGGCTCATCCAGCATCGCCTCGCGACAACCGCGCACGGTGTCGATCACGACGACGCGCGCGCCATCGTTCTCGACGGCGCCGCGCACCGAATGGGCGAACTCGCCCGGCGTCCACTCGCCGGCATCGACCGAGTGGACGCGGACGCGACCGGCTTGGGCGTGCGTGCGCAGCGGCATACCGAGCCGATCGGCGCGCACAAAAAAAATATGCGTGCTCTCGTCGAACAGGTAAATGGCGACGCGCTCGCCCCGTTCCGCCGCGGCGGCGGCGATCTGCATCGCGACGCTCGACTTTCCGATGCCGCGGGATCCGAGCAGCAACAAGCTGCTGCCCCGATCGAGACCGCCGCCGAGCAGCTCATCGAGCGCGGCGAGCCCGGAAGACGCGATCTCGTGCGGGCGTTCGCGACGGTAATCGGCCGCGACCAGCCGGGGAAACACGATCAGCCCGCTGGTGCGGATGCGGTAATCGTGGCGGCCCTCGCGAAACGGCGCTGCGCGAACTTTCTCGACCAGCAGCCGTCGGCGAGCGCCGCCGAACGGGTGGGTATCTTGTTCCATCGCGACTACGCCGTCGGCGAGCTCGTCGAGATAGACGCCGACCGGAGTTTCGCGCCGCTGATCCAGCAGCAACGCCGTGCAGCCGCGGGCGGTTAGCCGACGCTTCAGGGAATGCAGGATGCGACCCAACTCATGCGTGTCGCCGGCATAGAGCAGCGCTATCGCATCGAGCACGACACGGTCGGGCGCGGTGCGTTCGATCGCCTCGAAGAGCTGCCCGAGCCGGTCCGCAAGCTCGACGTCAACCGCGGGAAAGATGGTCTGACGCGGCTCCTCTTCCGGCGCATCATCCGACGTGCGCAGCTCGATGCGGTCGAGCGACCAGCCATGCGAGCGGGCGATGTCCAGCAAATCTTGCTTACTGCGGGAGAAGCTGAAGTAGAGTACGCGTTCCCCGGCGCGCACTCCCTCCAAAAGGAATTGCAGGGCAAAGGTCGTTTTTCCCGCCCCGGGCGTTCCGCGCAGCAGGTAGAACCTACCGCGCAACATTCCACCGCCGAGGATTTCGTCCATTCCCGGTACGCCCGTGCTGACGCGCTGGCCGTCTCCCTGTCCCATCCTCGTTCCTTGTTTAACGGCGAGGGACCACGATTATGATCGTGGGGCCTTTCAGTCTAACGCCGAGAAAACAACGGCGCGAGTACGGGGTATATGCCCTTAACCAAGCGATATAATTCGCTGCGAGTTCGCAGGACGCACGGCTAAGTGAAACGACGCGAGGTCAGTTCCGGGAGGAACGCGGACGTGGCGATAAAACCGCCGCGTCCCGCGCCGCCGGCGCCGAAACCCGGTCCTCCCGGTCAGGCACCACGCCCTGCGCCCGAGCCGGCATCCGTTCCACCGCCGCCCCTCGGAGATGCACCTCGGCCGATTCCGCCCGGAACCGTCAATCCACCGACCAAGTAATCGCCGCGAAGACGTGGGACGTCTCAATCCGAGCGACGGTCCAGCCGCAAATCCACGACCGCGCACAACGGCAGATGATCCGACGCCACGCAGGCGAGCGGCGAGCGGTGCACCTTGATGCCGGCGAGATTCCGTCGCGGCGCCACCCAGATCCGGTCGAGCGCCATGATCGGCCAAGCCGCGGGGAACGTGTTCAGGACCGGAGGTTTGCCGAGTCGCGCGTGCATGGAGCGCAACGGCCGGCGCCACGGAAACCACTCGTTGAAGTCGCTCAGGATGACGACCGGCTCGTCGCGATGCGCGGCCACGGCCTCGAGCAACATGCGCGTCTGCCGGCGCCGCTCGCGCGACCCGAGCCCGAGATGCGTCACCAGCACGCGCAGCTTCTCTCCGTGCACGTCGAGATCGACGTCCAGAATGCCGCGCGGCTCGCGCCGCCCGACACTGACGTCGAGCGTGCGCACCTCGCACACGCGATGCCGCGTGAGCAACGCGTTGCCGTAGTGGCTGTTCTCGCGCAGCACCGTGCTGCCGGCGACCGCCTGCATGCCCGTCTCTTCGGCGAGGTAGTTCAGCTGGTGGATATCGAGCGTCGTGCCGAAACGCGACTCCACCTCTTGCAGGCCGATAACGTCCGGGTCGATCTCTTCGATGATGCGCGCGATGCGCTCCGGATCGTTGCGACCGTCGAGCCCGATGCAGCGATGGATATTGTACGAAGCGACGACGCAACGCCTCGTCGCCGCCGCGCCCGCGGCCGGTTCCGTCGCGCCCGCGGGCGGCAATGTATGCGCGGACGACATTACTCAGAGCGGTTTACGTGGCGGTTGTGCTTTTCCTGCGGCCACCGCTGCCCGCAACCGGCGCCGCAAAAATAATACGCATAGTCGCGGCGCTCGGCGGCGCGCGCGGTCGAGCGCGGGATTTCCCTCTTGCGCACGCGGCATGCCTCGGGCTTCGCGGAAACATTCTTTCGCTGGTCCATGCGACTTCTCCTGTTGGGTCGGGCGAAGCGCGTGCAGCCGTGCAACCACATAGCTGCCCCTGGCGCCGATCCGCCCGATCAATGCACTCCCGAGGACCGAACCTCGCTCAGCGTCACGAGCAATCCCAGGTGATCGGAAAGCCGCGGCGGCGCGCCGCCCGCGATACCGACGCGCTCGATGTGCCGCACGCGCGCCTGCACGTCGGGCGTGGCAAGCGCATAATCGATGCGTTGCGTCGGCCGGTCCGCCTCGAACGTGTAGCCGGAATCCTCCGGACGCAGTGTCGCCCACATATCGAGCAAACCGGCCCGCTGCAAGTCTTGCACGACCGGACTATCCGGCGCGCTGTTCAAATCGCCGAGCAGCAACGCCGGACCCGCGGCACGGAATTGCAGCGTTTCGCGCGCGTTCTCCAGCGCCTGTTCGGGCACCCAGGAAAAATGCGCGTTATAGACATCGATTGCGCCGGCATCGGTTTGCACCCGCGCGCGCAGCACCACCCGCTGGCCGGTGTCGTCGTGATCGCCTCGCCGCGTCAACCGCCGCGTCGCCACGTTTTCGAGCGGCCGGCGGGAAACGAAAGCAGAACCGCGGCTGACCTCGCCGTCGGTCATCGCGGCCGCAAACGCGAGATGCGGGTAATTCAATAGCGCCGCGAGCTCCGCCGCCTGGCTCGCCCCGTCGCTGCCCTCGACCGCCTGCAACACCAACAGGTCCGGCTCCACGCGGCGGACCGCCTCGACAATGAGCGCGCGCCGCGCTTCCCACGCGCCGTGCTTAGCCACGCGGTAGTTGAGGTTGAGCGTAATGACTTGGAACATGGCGCGGAAAACATTTGGCCTACGGCGATTATTTCACAACTCGTTTGATTCCCGACTGCACGGGATGTCCGGCCATCGTGCGGCCGCCAATCCCGCCCCGGTGACGCGGGATTTATTCAGGAAGCACGAACGGGTGTTGTACTTGTCACTTCCGCGAACGTCCGCTCCCAGTCCCGCGCGAAACGCGTGATATTGAAATACTCCATGGCCGCGGCCCGCGCGCCATCGCCTAGACGCCGCGCCGTTTCGATATCACGCAACAACAGGCGCATCATCTCGACCAGGCGATCGATATCGTTGTGCACGTATCCCGAGACACCGTTGTCGATCGTCGTCGCCATCTCCGTCGTTGCCAATCCCACGACCGGCATCCCGAGCATCATGGCTTCGCACACCGCGAGCCCCAGGCTGGTATAGCGAATGGGGTTGAAGAAGAACCGATAGCGCGCGACGAATGGGGCGAGCTCGTGGTGCTGCACTTCGCCGAACCCGCCGGGGCTCTCACGCGCGCCCATGCCGACGAGATCCAAGGGGATATCGCGCCGGACCGCGCGATAAACATCCTCCCCCAGGCGCCGGCCGCGGCGCGCCAGATGATTTATCACGACGATGCCGCGCTCCTCCGTCCCGCGCCAGCGCACCCCTTCCGGCACCACGACGCCGTGCGGAATCACGCGCGTCGGCGTACGCCCGCTGTCCCACATCAACCGGTTGAAATGCGTGACGTGGACCAGGAGCACGTTCGGGTCATCGACGACGTGGCGGGTATCGAAAGGCGATGCACGCGGCGGATCATGCTCGAGATAGATTTTCGGCAGACGTTGTTGCGCGTCCGTCAGTATCTGGTGCTGATCTTCGAGATAATGATCGCGCGACTGAAACAGGATGGCATCGAAGTGCTTCCCGGGAAGCTCGCTCACCGGCATGTCATGCACGTTCGGCCCCCACGGAAAGTGGCCGTAACGTCCGGCATAGCCTGGTCCGCGTTCCGGTTTGGAGAGGACGTAGAGATCGACGGCGGCGTGGCTCAAGTAGTAGAGATAGCTGCCGTGGACATGCCAGGTAAGAATTCGCGGTCGTCGCATGGTGTTTGTCTTACCGTTGCTTTATGTCGAGCGCCTGTCGGCGCGTGGTCGAGCGTAATAAATTGTAATTGCGGTTCCCGGACCGCGGTCGGGATACTTTCTTTTGCTTCGCCAAAAGAAAGTATCCAAAGAAAAGGCGACCCCGGATGGCGCAATCATCCCCTACGCGCCTCCGGGCAAGCCGCTTGCGAGCCAAACTCGCCGGCGGCGAAAAGCTCGCCGCTCGGGCTCGAACGCCGTCTAGCGTATTCCCGCTGCTTGCCCTGCGGTGCTCGGCTTGCTCCGACGGGGAAAGAACAACAAACCACGAAACCTGATGTTGTCGTGGGTTGCTGTTGGGTCCCCGTATGGCGCGACTTCGAGCATCGCAGGGTTTGGGGTGAAGCCCGTCAGGGGCGCACACAGGACGTGTGCGCCCGAGCCGCAGGACACGGAGGTCCTGTGGCTCGGCGAGGGCCCCAAACCCGAGAAGCGCAAGAAGTTGCTTTGCGCCATTCGGGGTGTCCTTCTCTTTGGTGACTTTCTCTTGGACAAGCAAGAGAAAGTCACCCGACCGCGGTTCGGGAACCGCAATTATAATTTTTTACATCGATCGGGCGCCGACAGGCGCTCGACCTGAAATGCCGTGGGTCAACCACCCACAATTACATTTATTACATCGACCGGGCGCCGCAAGGCACACCTCCCCCTCACAACAATTGCTCCACCTCCCGCATCACATGCTCGGGCGTCACTTCCATCGCGCACGTATGCCCGATCGGACACGCCGCGTGCTCGCACGGCCGGCAGTCGATCGGATGAAACACGCGCCGGTGCAGTTGCGTGTCGAGCGGCGCCCAGCGGGCCGGCGACGACCCGAGGTATACCACCACGCTCGGCGTCTTGAGCGCCGCGGCGATATGCGATACGCCGGTATCGTTGCACACCAGCAATTTCGCGCCGGTCAACATCGCCGCCAGCACCCCGATCGACGTCTGCCCGGCGAGATCGATGCACGACGCGAGCATGGATTTCGCCACCGCGCTCGTCAGCGAAATTTCATCCGCCGATCCCGTGAGTACGATCTGTAAGCCCCGTGCGGCCAAGCGGTCGGCGACGCGCGCGAAGCGCGCGGGCGGCCAGCGCCGGGCGGCCGCGCGCGCGCCCGGGTGCAGGCACACGTAACGCCCGGGCCATAGCCCGAAGCGCGC
>JAJPKH010000003.1 GCA_021323795.1 Acidiferrobacteraceae bacterium
CGTATCAGGCAACCACAACGCCAGGCAACGCCCGGCATGCGCGGCCACGTCGGCGCGCGTCAGGCGATAAGCGCCCTTCTTGGCGCTGCGGCGGCCGCGCGTGATGATCTCGGACAGATCGCCGTACGCCGCGCGGTCCGACGCGAGCAGCACGACGCGCGGCCCATCGGCGAGCGCGAACTCCGAGCCGATCAGGAGCTTCAGCCCGTACGCTTCCGCCGCCAAGTGCGCCCGTACCACACCGGCGACGGAACATTCGTCCGTCAGCGCGAGCGCGCTATAGCCGAGCGCTTTCGCGCGCGCGACCAGCTCTTCCGGATGCGACGCGCCGCGCAGGAAGCTGAAGTTGGAAAGACAGTGAAGCTCGGCGTAGGAAGGTTGCATAACAACACCGCAAAGACAGTCTTCCTAGGCAGGATTGCCCGGCAGCGGAAGGCTCGGCGTATCCATCGGACTCGCCACGCCCCGCGCTCCTCGCCCGAGTACGTGGGTGTAGATCATCGTCGTGCTGACATCCCGATGGCCCAGCAACTCCTGAATCGTGCGGATATCCTGGCTCGCCAATAAAACCAATCCGATCTCGCGTTGCAAAACTTGCTTGTAAAGAAAAAGGATGGCGTTCAGTGCTTGATTCTGCGTCGAGGCCGATACTCTGCGCGCGACGGCCACGTGCGTAAGGAAGGCGGCAATTTCCGGTTCCGCCACATCGCGCGGATGACGCTTGTGATGAAAGTAAATAAAGCGGCGGATCCAATGAAGGTACGTTTTCTCGGTGCGATAGCTGTAATGCTTGCGGCGCAGCGCGTCCCGCACCTGATCGGTCAAACGCGGCTTTTGCGCCGCCATCGCAAACGCTTGCATGGTTCCTACCCCCGTTTTTCTAGAATGGTCGGATACTGTATAAATAGACAGTATCGGAGGACCATGCGCAAGGGGAAACTTCGCTGCCTAAGGGAAAACTGCGAAGCTGCACATCGATCCGCTTGATCCTCAGCCGCTTTTCGCCCCACGGTTGAACGATGCTATGCCGCCGTTCTACGGTTCCGCGGGTGCTCAACCGCAAGATTGCGGTATATCTTCGCCGCATTGGTTCAGGAATAGCGAGAAGCGGTATGATTTCTACGGGGATTTCACAACCGGTGTGTGCGTATAACAGTGATAACCGTCATTGAGTCGTATATTTCTCGTTAGGCTTCACGATCGGGGGTCGCTGCCGTGGAGATCAGGGTCACACTCACAGGGGCCACACAGACCTACAAGACCACCGTCGCGGGAGTCACCTTCGCAAATGCCGACGGCACTAATCGCCAAGACCTTTTGCAGGCGCTCAGCACAGGAGCGCAATTGCGCTTAGTTCGCGAACCAACCAATCCACACGACAGGTATGCTGTTGCCGTTTATAACGCAAATGGCCAACGGCTCGGGTACGTCCCCGCGGGCGACGCAAAGCTGGCATCTCATCTGGACTCCGGGGGAAGTGCGGCTGCCACAGTCGTCGCAGTTGTGGGTGGCGGAGGTCTCCTTGGCAAGCTCTTCAGCGCGCTTCGTAGGCCCTATGGCTGCGTGGTCGAAATCACCAAGACCGGTCCAGATTGGTCTCGCGTCCAGCCTTATATGGACCGCAGTGCGGAGATTGAGCGTACTCTCCAAGATGCCCATGCGAGTGAGGACTCCGACCGCCCGGCAGCAATCGCGGCCTATCGAAAGGCTGTTGCGGACATCGTGGCACTCGATTCCATTGGTTCAATAGCCGCAGCGTGGCGCAGGGCACGATATCCGGTAAACCGACTGAGCATGCTGCTCGAGCACAACAGGGACTATCGCGCTGCCCTTGAGGTCATCGAAGCCTACGAGCGCTATCGCGATGTTTACGGAATCGGCGCGGCTGATGGCAAAGCCGTCGCGTTACGCAAAGCAAGACTGCAAAGCAAGCTTTCCGGAGGTGCGGGTGAAGCCTAACCCATCGCTGCACCGGAAACGCTACAGCCGCCTTCGGCGGCTTCCGCGTTCCGGTGAGCTCAAACGTTTAGGCACCGTATGAAATCGTTCATCGGCTTTTGCATTGCAATCCTGTTTTCGGCCAACACCCTAGCCGGGGACGCTGGACCGATGTGGATCTTTCCTGTCGCGCGCCTATGCATTGGACAGGATGCCGGATATAGAAACACCGTCTTGGGCCAATGGCTCATGCAGGAGCGACTCAACTTCAAATCGTCCGAATTCGACGACTGTGCCCGCGAAAAAAAATGGATCCCCCGCAAAGTATGCGACGAGCTGATGTCGCTCGACTCTGAAGAAGCCCTATCTCCCAGAAATCTCGCCCGGTTGGGCAGCCAGTACGCATCGGAGCTGCGGGTGTTGAACGTTGCGGGCGAATACTTCATGGCGTTTGAGAAAGCGGAATCGGCCGGAACCGCCGTACCTTCCTGCCCGCGGTCCATTACGGCTGACACTCCTTCCCAACGCGTTGATACTTCTGCGGCACTAAATACCGATAACCTTGGCGCGATTTCTGACCATGTCGGCACGGTGAATGCGTGGCGGCTGATCCCGGGTGTTCTGCTTGCGCATTGCGCGAAAGAAGCGCCACAAAGCGAACCCTCCATGCGCGCGACTTATGACTCGTGGCGTCACACCAACGAGTCTCTCATTTCTAGTATCGATCGCATCATTGACCAAGTGGCGCCGCTGTATGCAAGCGCTTTGGCGATTAGCGATTCTGAAGCAAAGGATCGCATGACTGGATTCACTACGGAGAGGATCACCGACACTTATCTGAAGAACGACAAAATCAGCGTTTCCCAGGTGTGCGCCGACTACGACAAGATAGTCGCCGAACTTTCTAGTCCGGGCAGAGTCGCCGCGACCCGCGGCTTGGTGTATGCGGTTGAAGGAATGGTGGCTGCTCGGAAGTCGAGATCTTCACGTCAAACTGGGGCAACTGGCAAGGCTGCGAAATAATGCGCTTGGCTCATCTCGGGCGATGCCTAACTCTTATGAGGCCCCCGCTCGTCAAGGGCACGAAAAAATCTCTGACGAAGGCACATCGTCATCGGCCTAGCACGCGCGCCAAGCGAAGCGGGTCGTGACC
>JAJPKH010000060.1 GCA_021323795.1 Acidiferrobacteraceae bacterium
GCCGACGCTCAGGGTTGCACGCGAAACTCGGCGCTGGTCGTTGCGAGCGTGCGCTCGCCGCTCGGCATCTTGGCGATCAGGCGGGTGACGATTCGGTACGCGCCCGGCGGCGCTTCCTTCGGGATCGGCAGCGGTACGGACGCGCTGTAAAATCCGCTGACCTTCAGCTGGTCGGTGACATCCTCGCGTTTGCTGGCGATCAGCCGACCGTCCCCGGTGTAGAACTCGCGCAGTTCGTGCAGCGCGGCGGAACCGTCGTCGCGGCGCTGCAAATACAGATCCTTGGTGAGGTACAAATGATCGCAGGTCGAGATTTGCGTGCGGTTGGTGCGCAGCGTGTACCAGCGCGCGGCGACCGCTTCCGATCGCGGCGCGGGCGCGAAGCGCTTGGCGGCGAGTTGCGTATCGGCTTGCGAGTGCCGGTAGACGGTGTCGTACCGCATTGTTCTGCGCGCCTGCTCGAACCGTTCGCACGATTCCAGGGGCGCGGTGGCGCAGCCGTCGAGGACCGCCGCGACGGCGAGCAGGAACGCCGCCACACCGAGGAGACGGCCGAGCTTCGGTGTCACTCGCCCCAAGCTTGGCGCAACGTATTGTAGGGATCGCGCGAGTCGGACGGACGGGACGCCGGCGGATTTTTCGGGCGTATCGGCCGCGACGTCTTCGCCGGGCGCGGTGCGGAAGTGACGGCGGCCGCCGGCGGTTCGACCGGCGCGCTCTGGCCGGGATAGAGGCCGAGCGCATAGAGCACGCCGCAGATGGCGGCGATCAGGCCGAGGTCGAGCCCGAAGCTCGCGAGCACTCGGCGCCCGGAGCGCCGCGAGGAGCGGGGCGGCGGCACGGGTCCGTAGGCGTTCGCCGGCAGCGACGCGGACAGAGAACCCGCGTGTGCGTCGAGCTTGAGCAGCGCGGCGCGGAATTCCTCGGCGCTGCGGTAGCGATGCCCCGGTTCCTTTTCAATGGCTTTCATGATCACGCGATCGAAACCGGCGGGCAAAGACGGCACCAGCTCGCGCGGCCGCGGCGGTTGTTCCTGCACATGCGCGTGCATCAGCCCGTAATCCGTCCCGCGCTCGAACGGCAGGCGGCCGGTCACG
Source organism: Acidiferrobacteraceae bacterium (assembly GCA_021323795.1). Lineage (GTDB taxonomy): Bacteria > Pseudomonadota > Gammaproteobacteria > Acidiferrobacterales > Sulfurifustaceae > JACQFZ01. Next base: position 1,098 of record JAJPKH010000060.1, read on the forward strand.
GCTTCATAGAGACTAACGCCGAGGGCGTAGATATCGGAGCGCAGATCGATCTCGCGTCCGCTGATTTGCTCCGGCGAGATGTAGAGCAGCGTTCCGACCATGGTGCGCGGCGGGTAGGCGTCGCGCACGGTGAGCTTGGCGACGCTGAAATCCATGATCTTCACTTCGCTGGTCGAGGTGAGAAACAAGTTACTCGGCTTCAGATCGCGATGAATGACGCCCATCTCGTGCACGTGGGTGAGGCCGAGGAGCGCCTGCTCGAAGACGGCGATGGCTTCATGCGGCGGCAACGGCCCGCCGGTGCGCAACCGGCTTTCGAGCGTTTCGCCTTCGAGGTATTCGAGCACGAGCATCGCGGCGAACGGCAGCTCGAGCATCGAGTAGAGCGTGACGACGTGGGGGCTGCGCAGCCGGGCCTGCGCCTGCGCCTCGGCGCGAAAACGGTTGAGCGCCTCGGGTTGAAAACAGTACGGCCGCGCCAGTACTTTCAGCGCCACCTCGCGGTCGAGCTCGGTGTCGCGCGCGCGGTAGACCTGCCCCATGCCGCCGCCGCCCAGCCGTTCCAGGACGACATAGCGGTCGAGGCGGGTACCGGGCTCGAACGGTTGATCCGCGCCCGGCCCTTTCGCGCTCGGCGCGGGATTGATGCGCCGTGCGGCGACATTCTGACCGAGGATAACTGTGCTGCCCGTTCGCATTTCCCGTCCGGCATCCTTTATGAACTTATCTATATATAATGGCGGATGAAGCGGCACGCCCCTTTCAAAATATACTCTGGGGGGCGGGCCCGGAATAACGCGGCATGGATGGAAGCCGGGACCAAGCAGACGGACGGCGAAGTGCCAATTAACGGCAGTCGCATGACGAAGCGTGCGGTTGTGGCGGAATCAATCACCTTAGAAGTGTAGCATCGGCGATTTCTCCTATGTCTATCAGCCCCATCAGCGAAATTATCGACGAGCTCAAGCGCGGACGCGTGGTGGTTCTCATGGACGACGCCGATCGCGAGAACGAGGGCGACCTCGTGATTGCGGCGGAGCACGTGACCGCGGAAGCCGTCAACTTCATGGCCAAGCACGGCCGCGGGCTCATTTGCATGCCGATCACGGTGGAGCGCGCGCGCCAACTGAATCTGGCGCCCATGGTGGCGGTGAATCGCGCGCCGCACGGCACGAATTTCACCGTTTCCATCGAAGCGGCCGAGGGCGTATCGACCGGCATCTCGGCGCACGATCGCGCGCGCACGATACGCGTCGCGTGCGCGCCGAACGCCCGTCCGGAGGATGTCGTGCAGCCGGGGCATGTGTTCCCGCTGGTCGCCGAACCCGGTGGCGTGCTGGCGCGCGCCGGGCATACGGAAGCCTGTTGCGATCTCGCCCGGCTTGCCGGCCTGACACCCGCCGCGGTGCTCTGCGAAATCATGAACGACGACGGCACCATGGCGCGCCTGCCCGAGCTCGTCGCGTTCTCGAAGGAGCACGGTCTCAAGATCGGCACCATCGCGGATCTCATCCGCTACCGCATGGAGCACGAGTCGAGCGTCGAGCGCGTCGGCGAGTGCCAGCTGCCGACCGAATTCGGCGATTTTCGCTGCATCACCTACCACGACGACATCGCCGACTCCAATCATCTCGCCCTGGTGCGCGGCGACATACGTCGCGAATGGCCGACGCTGGTGCGCGTGCACGTGCAGGAAAGCCTGCTCGATCTCATTTCCGTCGCGCATCGTCCCGGCAGCACCTGGACGCTGCGCCGTGCGCTCGAGCGCGTCGCGCGCGAAGGAGCGGGCGTGGTCGTCGTGATTCAGCAGCAGGAATCGCGCGAGGAGCTGGCGCACCGGGTGCGGCAGGTCGAGGAGCATCCCGAGGATCGGCAACCGCCGGCGTCGCGCCGCGGCCGCGCCGAGATGCGGACTTATGGATTGGGCAGTCAGATTCTCGCCGACCTCGGCGTCGGCAAGATGCGCGTGCTCGGCCACGCCATGAAGGCGCCGGGGATGTCCGGTTTCGGGCTGGAGATCGTCGAGTACATCGAGGACCCGGAAGCGGGCGCGAGCGGCAAGAAGGCGTCGCGATGACGGAGATCAGCGGTGTGCAGGGCGGACTCGATGCTCGCAATGTCCGCTTCGGAATCGTGCTTTCCCGATTCAACGAACTGGTGGGCGAGCAGCTTCTCGCCGGCGCGCTGGACGCGCTGACGAGTCACGGGGCCGCGCGGAGCGACATCGAGGTGGTGCGCGTGCCGGGCGCGTTCGAGATCCCCATCACGCTCAAGGCGCTCGCGGACAGCCGCAAATACCACGCACTGATCGCGCTCGGCGCCGTCATTCGCGGCGACACGCCGCATTTCGAATATGTCGCGGGCGAATGCGCGCGCGGTACGGCGCAGGTCAGCACGCAGTCCGGCGTACCGATCGCGTTCGGCGTGCTCACGGTGAATACGCTCGAGCAGGCGCTCGAGCGCGCGGGGGCGAATAAAGGCGCGAACAAGGGCGCGGAA
>JAJPKH010000012.1 GCA_021323795.1 Acidiferrobacteraceae bacterium
ACGACCGCGACCGTAGCCGTCGCGTTGCCGGATACGGTAAGCGTCATCGATGCGGGCGGCGGAACCGTCAACAACACCGTGCCCCGCTCGATCGCATGGACGGTGAACCTCGCCGTCGCCGAAGAGAAGACGCTGACGTTCTACGTGCGGCTGCCGGACGCCGTCGGAACAGTGACGCTGAACGCCGCGGTGATCGCCGGACCGAATCAGAAGCTGATCACGCAAACCTCGCTTACGTTGACGGCCGCGGCGCCGCCGTCGCTCGATGCTTCGCTGGCACGGGCACAGGCGTTGAGCGCGGCGAACCCCGCCTACCGGCGCGCGCTCAACGATGCAGCGGACGACGTCAAAAAGGCCATCGCCGCGCGCACGCTCGACAAGGCGATCGCCTACGTTTTGAAGGCTACCGACGATCTGCTGGGCATCGCCGACGCGGACATCGCTGCGCTGCGACGCGACCTGGATGAGTGGCTGCGCTATAGCGAGATGCTGGTGAATTAGTGGCGTAGGGGGAAAATCAGATGACGGGCACGCGGCATTCCGTTCGAGAACAGTGCACTATTCAAGCGTACAAAGGGCGTACCTCGTCCTACGTGCCGCTTCTCGCCCGCATGCGACGCGGGTGTCGCGCAGTCGCGATAGCTGTCGCCCTGGCGTTTCTGAATCTCTACTTGCAGCCGCTGGCGCTGGCCGCGAATCTGCCTTCTACCGCCGCTCCCACTCCGCGGGCGAGCGAGGACACGTTCGATTCCACCCTGAGCGCGATCGAAAAGGACGTTGGTCGGCTGCAAACGAGGATCGCCAAGGGCGAGGACACCGGCAAAGAAAGGAGCGAGCTGAGCGGTTTGCGGCAAAAACTCGATGTGCTCGATGACGATACACGTCGTGCGTTCGACGAAATCGAGCGACAGATCAAAGACCGAAAATTGCCCCAGATTATCCTGGAGCGGCATTACCGGGCGGTCAGTGTCTATAAGCAGGAATTGCAGACATTAAAGGACGGCCTCGATGGTCTACAGCGCCCGGGCGACGAGGCTAGCCGCGCATTGAAAGTGAAGGCTGCCCTGGACCAGATCCGAAACAAGCATAAGCAGCGCGCGCACATTCCTCTCGATCCGAACAAGCTTCCGTTCCGCGTGCCGGAAAACAGAGGCAGAAAACCGCGGCAGACGACACACGAGCTGCAGGCTTCGTTTCCGCGCGAGCGTTTGCAGCTCGCGGCACTCGATCTTCTTCCGGGCATGCTCGTTCCCGTCGCTTTGAGCGGACCGACGTCAGCCGATCTCGCGCCCACGGAGGACGTGCAGATTACGGATGACATGCGCGCGGTGGCGGCGAGCCTGAACAACAACCCCGTGCGGATCTACAACTGGGTGCATGACAACGTCGACTTCGTGCCGACTTACGGCTCGATCCAGGGTTCGCAAATGTGCTTCGACACAAGACAATGCAACGCCATCGATACCGCGAGCCTTCTTATCGCGCTGTTACGTGCAGCCAATGTACCCGCGCATTACGTATATGGAACGGTGCAGGTACCGATCGAGCGCGCGCGGAACTGGGTAGGCGGTATGAACGACCCGCAAGCAGTGCTGCAACTCTTGGGGCAGGGCGGCATACCCGCTCGCGGGCTGGCGCAGGGCGGAAGAGTCGTCGCCGTGCAGCTCGAGCACACATGGGTCGAAGCGTGGGTCGATTCCTATCCTTCGCGCGGGAACATTAACAAACGACCCGAGAGCTGGGTGCCGATGGACCCGAGCTTCAAGCAATATCGCTATACGCCGGGAATGAACATCAAGGCGAACGTGCCTTTCGATGCCACGGCTTTTGCCGCCCAGATCAAAGCGTCGGCGCAAAGCAACGACCAGGAAGGGTGGGTTACGGGAATAGATCGCAACGCCGTGAACGCGGTGGCAGACGACTATCGGGCGCGGGTTTACGACTACATCAACGGCATAAAATCGAACGCCAGTGTCGGGGATGTTATCGGTACAAAAGAAATCATAGAGGCCGGGTCCTCGGTTCTCGGCGCTGCGCTCCCGTATCAGGTCGTTGCTACCGGATCACGATTTGCCTCCGTTCCCGATAGTCTTCGCCATAAAATCACCTTTACGTTGTACGGAAGCGAGCTCGACCGTGCGCTCGATTCTCCGGCTATCGCCGTAACCCGGTCGTTGCCAAGCATTGCGGGCAAGAAAATCGTCCTCGCGTATCCCCCCGCCAGTGCTGCGGATCAGTCGGTAATCGACAACGCGGTCGCGAGCGGGGCGACGACATTTCCGGCGTATCTCGTGAATGTACGGCCCGAGCTCCGTATCGAGGGGACGACGGTAGGGGGTGGCGACGCGGTGGGTATGACGACCCCGCAGATCTTCAGCGTCAACGTTACTACGCCCTGGTACGCGGAGAATCAGGACTACTCACTATTGGCGGGCGATGTGAGCACGCTTGGGATCAATCCCGGTTCAATTACTTCGCACGTCTATAGCAAGCGCATTAAGCGTTTCGATCTGTCACAACCGGGCGCCACGGCCGACGAAATGTTTTTCCAGGTAGCGCTCGCGTATTGGGCACAGGTGCAGGCGTTTACCGGCTTGCACGCCGGATTCTTTGGGACCCGGTCGTACCATCTTCCGTCCCATGGGCTGGTATCCGCGCCGTTGTCGGTAGTGTACCGATTCGGCGTCCCAATCAACGGCACTTACAAGGGCCGCAACATTGACGTTAAGGAAAACCTGATTACGGCGGTACATAGCAATAATGATCCCGAGATCACCCGGCAATTTGTCCGCCATACCGGGTATATGTCTTCACTGCTCGAGTCTTCGATATTCGATCAGCTGTTCCAGCTGACGCCGGGCACTTCTATCTCGGCTGTACAAGCGCTCGCCGTGGCGAATGCTCAGGGGACGCGTATCTACAGGGTTACTCCGGATAATCTGGATCAAGTCCTGCCGATGCTCAACATATCGGATACCGCGAAGAGCACGATCATAGCGGGCGTGCAGGCGGGGCGCGTTGCATACGTTCCGCAAAACACACTCTCCTACAACGGATTCGTCGGCTCCGGTTACATTATCGAGGACCCGGTTACCGGGGCAGGCTCGTACAAGATCGCCGGAGGACGGGACGGAGGCGATTCTCCCGCTCCTCAAGAGGTGCAGCCGTTGCCCAAAGTACCGGCGTCTTCCGCCGTATTGTTCGTGCTCGGCGCTGTCGCGCCGCAGGCCGGGGCCAGCGTGATCGTCGAGGGTGGCGTATTGACCGGAGTTGCCATTCCCGGGGTAGGCGAGGCGTTGGTCGTGATCGGTATCATCATTCTTCTGTACCTGTTGATTAAAGCCGTGCTGCAGACAATGGCGGATACGATCGAACGTTTGTATCCGCGCATTCGCGAGCACTATCGTCATTTCACGGACGGCGTCGTCGCGGTACTCATTACGGTTAGCGGCGTGATTCTCGCCTCGAAGTCCGGTACCTTTGGACCGGGCGTCTATATGACTAAAGAGTCTTTCCCGGAGTGTCCGCCGACACCGCAACAGAGCCTGGACATTGCCACGCGCTACGAAATTCCGAGCCCGACTGCTCCGGATCCGACTCGCGTGACCGGCTACGTCGATGTAATAATCACGCGGGCGAATTTCTGGGTTATTGACGTCCAGACGAACGGTTCCGGCGGCGTGGAGCACATTATCCGTGCGCCGGCGCTTCCGCTGGATGGTTTTGGCGTCGAGCATGAGGGGTCTTGCACGGCACTGGGCGCGCTTTGAGTGAAAATCGATCTTCCCGGTGACATTGATCAGCTTCTGAAACAGGGTTTGGCTCCGCGAAAGGCTGGCGAATCTTACGGGCCTATCTCTCGTAGCGCCTGCCTTAACACGCTACAGGCGTGCCCGCATCTCGCAAGGCATCCACACGTCCACCGCTTGGTGGTCGAGGTGCTATCCGACCGGGATGCACTTGGCTACCGTCGCACCGCCGCCGACGTGCTTCACAGAATTGGCGATCCGCTTGGGATAATTCATCTCACCTACAACGCACTGACGACGCACCCGACGCTCAGCGTGCGTCAGGACGACATCAGCGGCTGGAGCCAGGTTCCACTGCTTCGCCAAGTGGCCGCGCTCACCCCGGAATGCATCGAGCTCTTGATTCGCGACCTCCCAAAACCGGCCGGCTGTCTGCACGTCGATGTCCTCGCGGCACTGCCCGCGGAAGTGATCGTCCCGCGCATGCTGCCGCTGCTCGCTGCGCCCGGCACGCAAATGGCGGCGGCCTATGTGCTTGCGCTTCATCGGCGCCACGAAGGGCGCGCCATACTCGAAAGGTTGGTGGAGTCCGAGACCCACCTCGAGTTGGCCTTGACCGGGCTCAGTCATATTCCCGACGGCAATGCACGCGAATATCTCCGTCGCTACGCCGACCCCGATCATCCTTTTTACAAAAGGAACGTCAACGGCGCGTCGGTCAAAGTGCGGCGTCAAGCGGAGCTTCGGCTGTTCCTGGTCCAGAACGCCGGTGCCGACGTGCGCGTACGCGATGCAATACGACGGTTCTATTTGCACTCGCTTGAAGAGCTGACGGCCTACGCGCGGGAGGCGGTGTTACGCGATCTCGCCGAGCTGCGGTACCACGGCAGTCCGTTGCGCGAGGAGTGGGAGCGGGTGACGTCGCATTGGCTAAATCCTCCAGCGGATTTCCATGCAAACTACGTCGTGCTCGACGCGCACCTGACGTTCGGGCGCTTGGGCACAGGTCTCTCGGGTGCCGACTTTTTGTGGGAGTTTTCCGACTCCGCGGATCGCGTGTATTACGCCGAGGCACAACGCGCGAGCATTCGTGCGTTGCTGGCGGTGACAAAGCCGACCGGCAACGGCAGGGGCTGGGGAATCGAGCCGAGCTTTCTTTCGGATCTACCGCCGAGCGGGGAGGAGTACGGATTGAGCAATTACTACCTACCGGGTGTCAAGATCTTGTACGAGCCCGAGGACTACGAGCGCGCCGCGGTGCAATGGATACTGGAGCCCGAGAAGCACCGCTTTGGTTCGTGCACGCGGCGTAATATTCAATGCACCGACGGTCGCCAGGAATAATTGAGAATTGACATGAAAGAAATAACCTACATCGCCCCGTTGCAAGCAGCCTTAGTTGCGTCGATCATCGCCGCCATTGCAAGCTTCGTCGGCACCATCGTTTGGACGGTAATTCCCGGTGCACTTGGCGGCACAGGCTTGGCGCCTTCGCAGATCTTGGTGGCGTTCCTGTCGCCGCTGTGGGC
>JAJPKH010000254.1 GCA_021323795.1 Acidiferrobacteraceae bacterium
ACGATCGCGACGTCCCCGGCCTGCCAGTCGTAGCGGATGCCGTCGTGGATCTCGTAGCCCTTGCCGTCGAGGATATAGAACGCGGCTTCGTTGACGTGGCCGTGTTTTTGGGTGCGTCCACCCGGTGCGTATTCCTCGAGATGGATGTGCAGCGTCTGCGTCATGCCGTCGACCGGCTCGACGAAGTGCTTGCTGAAGGATTGCGGGCCATCTTGGAACTTCATCTCCGTGCCCTTGATCACGCGCGGCAGCGAGCGCAGCCGCTGCAGCTCGGTCTTCAAGTTGTAGGCGCCGGCGATGGCGCGCAGAAACACCCGATCCTTTTTACTGCTGTAATGCGATTCTTTTCCCATTAAAGACTCCTGAATGCCAACGGCTTTCGACGCTATTTCGACTGCTTGCCGATAATTTCGTCATACAGTTTGGTCCACTTTTCGCTTTCGTCCAGAATCACTTTCGGATCGACAAACTTGAGCGGTACCTTGTTCAAATTGGTTTCGACCGTCTTGCTGGTCGGAACAAAATCGCGCTTCAACAACATCGGCTGCGCGTCGCTCAACATAAAATCGTAGTACAACACGGCAGCGTACGGATGCGGCGCCTTACGCGCCATGCCGACACCGTTCGGGCGGGCGATGGCGGGCGGAATCACGAACCACTCGATCGCCGCTCCCTTGTTTTTGAGCTGCTCGGCCTTGTAATTATAAACAGTCAGCGCGAGCGGAATTTCCCCGGAGGCGACCAGGTTGGTCAGCAGGGTGTGCCCTTTACGAACGGAGAGCCCGTTGCGCGCGACGATGTCGCGAAACAACTGCAGACCCTTCGCCTCCCCCAGCTCGGAAATGACGCCGGCGAACCAGTCCGCATCTTCCGCCTCGATGCCCAACCGCCCTTTCCATTTAGGATCGAGCAAGTCCGCGTAGGTTTTCGGCAACTCTTCCTTTTTCACCAGCTTGGTGTTGTAGGCTTGCGAAAAAATATTGAGGCGCGTCCCGACCCATTCGCGGTGCGGCATGATTGCCTGGGGGATCAATTGGGCCAAGTACGGCGACTTCACTTCTTGCAGATATTTCTCGCGGTGCAGGGCCTCGAGCTCCGGTCCGTTCGTATCGACGATATCGACGTCGAAGCGGCCGGCGCGGGCCTCGGTGAGCGCGCGCTGGACGACTTTTTCGCTGCTCGCGCGCCATACGTTCACCTTGATGCCGTACTTCTTCTCGAACGCCGCGTTAAAGACCGCCAAGTCATCGACCGGCATCGAGGTGTAAACCAGCAGTTGACCTTCTTTACGCGCTCCATCCAGCACGCGTTTCTGCCGATCGGCCCCTTGATACATGGCAATGTCCGCTGCCGACGCCGCGGCGGCGGAGCGAGGCAGGAAGCCGGGCGCGCCAAGACAGGTAATAAGGATGGCCGCCGCCAGTCCGGAAAGCGCGGTTCGCCGGCCTCGCCAATTCTGCTTCCCCAACCGTCGAATTTGTCTGTTCATTAATTCGTACCCCCGAAGTGGCCCCGAAAACGCTCTCTCTGCGCCTGCCCGTTATTCGGAATCTTTTTTGATGGCCTGGCCGCTGAGAAACAGATCCGACCAGAGCTTTTCCCACTTGCTCGACTCATCGAGCACGATCACCGGATCAATCATTCGATACGGGAAGTCATTGAGCTTGCTGTCGACCGCTACGCTCGAGGGGACGCGATTGCGCTCCTTGATGATTTCCTGACCCTCGCGCGAGAGCATGAAGTCGGTGAACAGCATCGCCGCGTGCGGATGCGGTGCGTGTTTCGCCACGCCGATCGCGTTGGGACGTCCGAACGTGGGCGGCAGCGGCTTCCATTTGACAGGCGCGCCTTTCTGGACCAGTCGCTCGATATTGTGGTTGTAAACGGAAGCGGCAAGCGGGATCTCCCCGGACGCCACGAGCTCGGCGATGAGCGTATGCCCGGTACGCAACTGCGGTTTGTTCTCGGCGAGCTTGCGGAAGAAAGCCAGGCCCTTCTGCTCGCCCATCGCTTTCACCAGCGCCCCGAACCAATCGACGTCGCTCGCCTCGATGCCGACCTTTCCCGTCCACTTTGGGGTCAGTAAATCTTCGTAGGACTTCGGGACGTCCTCCGGTTTGACGAGGTTTGTGTTATAGCCGATCACAAAGAAATTGAATCGATCGGCGACGTATTGACGATGTTTCGGGAACGCCTGCGGCGGAATGTCTTTGAAGTGCGGGCTGTAGAATTCCTCGAGCAGTTGTTCGCGATGTATCGCTTCCATTTCCGGCCCGTTGGTCTCGATCACATCCGGCGAAAAACGTCCGGCGCGTGCTTCGGTGACCGCGCGCTGAACCACTTTCTCGCTGCTCGCGCGCCAAAGCGATACTTTGATGCCGTATTTCTTTTCGAACTTCTCGGTGATCGGTACCGAGTCTTTGAGATTCAGCGAGGTGTACAGCACGACGGTGCCTTCGCGTTTGGCGTTTTCCACGAGACGCTTGTCGCGGTCGGCGCCTTGATAGAGATAGATCTGCTTGTTGGCTTCCGGGCTACCCGCTTTTTGATCCGCGGCCGCGAAAGCGACGGCAGGACTCAAGAAAAGAACCAGAACATTCACCAACACCCGATGCATGCGTGATTTCCGTCTTGGCATAGGACTACCCTTTTCGTTTGATCGTGGAAGCGCGCGACGAAGTATCGCGCGCTCGGGCTGGCAGCCGTTGCCATGGC
>JAJPKH010000055.1 GCA_021323795.1 Acidiferrobacteraceae bacterium
GCCGTGTTTCAGCCGTCCCTGGCGTCGCCGCATGGGCTTCGAGAACACCAGCCCGGCCTTCCGTGGCCGGGCGTTCAGCGGCGCGAACAGACGTTAAGTCTGTTCGCCTGGCGTTTGCTCCACCATTAAGCCGATGTCCCAACCTAATAGATCGACTCGTTGTTTGCAACTCGCTTGCCTGACGGTTTCAGACGGCTTAGGCTACGCGGCCTCTGGTCTACCCCCTGGATATTTATGCAAGCATTCGACTTCGAGAGCGCGCGCCGCAAGATGCTGGATCAGCAGATCCGTCCGTGGGAAGTCACCGACGAGCGCGTGATCGAGGCGATCGCCCGCACGCCACGCGAGGATTATGTGCCCGCGGAATATCGCCACCTCGCCTTTGCGGACATGAATATTCCGCTCGGACACGGACAGGTGATGATGGCGCCCAAGCTCGAGGGGCGGCTGCTGCAGGAACTGGCGGTAAAACCGAAAGACAGGGTGCTCGAGATCGGAACCGGCAGCGGTTACGTGACGGCGCTCCTGGCGCACCTCGCTGGCCAAGGTCAGGTCTACAGCGTCGAAATAATTCCCGAGCTGGCGCAACAGGCGCGGCAGAAACTCGCCGCGCATTCCGTGCGCAACGTGCAGGTTGAAATCGGCGACGCCGCGCGCGGCTGGCCCGCGCACGCGCCCTACGACGCGATTCTCGTCACCGGCTCGCTGCCGCTGCCGCCGGATTCGCTGCGCGATCAGCTTGCGCCGGGCGGGCGCTTGGTGGTGATCGTCGGTCGCGCGCCCGCCATGGAGGCGCTGCGCATCGAACGTCTGGATCGGGAGAACTGGAAGCAGAGCTCGCTCTTCGAAACCGTGATCCCGCCGCTCATCAACGCCCCCGAGCCGCCGCGCTTCGTCTTCTGATCGTGTCGGTGCGGCACCTCAGCGCCGTCGAGCTGCACGATCGGCTGGCGCGGAAAAGCACAGCGCCGTTCGTGCTCGACGTCCGCGAGCCGTGGGAAACGGCGATCTGCTCCTTACCCGGTTCGATCAATATTCCGATGGACGAAATTCCCCGGCGCGAGGACGAACTCCCGGCCGACAAGGACATCGTCGTCGTGTGCCATCACGGCGTGCGAAGCCTGCAAGTCGCTTATTATCTGGAACACCGCGGCTTTCGGAATCTTCATAATCTTACCGGCGGCATTGACGCATGGTCGCGTGACGTCGATCCATCCACTCCGACGTATTGACGTATTAAGGGCCGGATGCCGACTTCGAACGGTGCCGCGCACCCGGCGACGCGAGCCTCAGCCGACCGATCCCGCCCCTACGAATAGGGCCGTACCAGCGGCTCAATCAGCTGCATGGTGCGCGCCACCGCACCGCGATTGTCGGCGATCAGCCGCTTGCCGGCTTCGCCCGCGCCGAAACGCCGGTTGGCGTTGCCGAGAAAGTCGGCGAGCGCCGGCGCGAGTTGGGTGGCGTTCGTGACCTGGACTCCCGCGCCGCACTCGCGCGTGGCGCGGGCGATCTCCTCGAAGTTGGTCATGTGCGGACCGAAAACGACCGGCGTGCCGACGGCGGCGGCTTCGAGCAAGTTGTGCCCGCCCCGCGGCACCAGGCTGCCGCCGACAAAAGCCACATCCACCGCGCCATAGAAGAGCTGCAGCTCGCCCATGGTGTCGCCGATCAACACGCCGATCTTCCCGTCGATCATGCCGCGGCGCTCGCTGCGCAGCGCCACGCGCCCGCCGTGCTTCTTCGCCAGCCGCGTCACGGCCGCAAAGCGCTCGGGATGGCGCGGCACCAGCACCAGCAACTGGTTGGGGAATCGCGCCGCAAGCTCGTTACGCGCCGCTAAAACCAGCTCATCCTCGCCTTCGTGCGTGCTCGCCGCGAGCCACACCGGCCGGTCGCGGCCCCAGTCGCCGCGCAGGGCATCCGAAGCTTCGCGCAAGCTGGCCGGCAACGCCAGGTCATATTTTATGTTGCCGGTCACGTGAATAACCGCCGGCGGCGCGCCGAGGCGGCCGAGCCGCTCGGCGTCCGCGGCCGATTGCGCCGCCAGCACCGTCACCTGCGCCAGCGTTTGCGCGGTGAACCGCTGGACCTTGAGATAACGTTGCATCGAGCCCTCCGACAAGCGCAGATTCGCGACCACGATCGGAATGGCGCGCGCGCGGCAGGTGCGAAACAAATTCGGCCAGAGCTCGGTCTCCATGATCACCGCGATGTCGGGGCGCATGCGGTCGAGAAAGCGGGCGACGGCATCGGGTAGATCGTACGGTAGGTAGCAATGGGCGACTTCGTCGCCGAATAACAGGCGAACCTGCGTGGAGCCGGTCGGCGTCATCGTGGTAATGAGCAGCCGATGTTCCGGATACCGCGCAACCAGAGCTTTAATCAGCGGCACCGCCGCGCGTACCTCGCCGACCGAGACGGCGTGCACCCACAGGACGCGCATGGCGCGAATCGGGGGAACGAAACCGAAGCGCTCGGGAATGCGCCGCCAGTAGTCGCGATTGCGCAAGCCGCGCCCATAGAGCCGGATCACGATGAACGGCATGGAAAGCCGCAGCAGCCACGTGTACGCCTTGAGCATCATCTCGACCCGAATACCTCGGTTAGTTTCGTCAGGACGTCGGCCGGTTCGATCAGGGTCATCGGCTGACCGCGGTGCACGCGCGTACGCCAATCGACCGTCTGCGGGTCTCGGCCCAGCATTTGCCGTACGGCTTGCTCATAACGGTCGACCGCCAAGTGCTGATAGCGATAAGGGCCGGAAAGCGTCGCGGGCGCCACCGCGTACATACCGACGACCGGCGTTCCCATCGCCGCGGCAATATGTACCGGGCCGGTATCCGGCGCCAGCAGGCAATCGGCGCGCTCGAGGACGGCCGCGAGCTGCTTGGCGCCCGTGCGCCCCACGAGATCCGTCACTACGTCCGGGAACGCTTGCGCGATCCGAGCGCCGAGCGCCCGTTCGTGCAAGCTCGCGCCGCCGGTCAGCACCACGTGCACGTTCCAGCGCCGCCGCGCCTCCCGGATCACTTCGATAAAACGCTCGGGCGGCCAGTCGCGCTCCCGTTTGCTGGCGCACGGATTGATCGCGAGCAACGGGCCCGCACGCGCGGAAAGTTGTGACAGCGCCCAGGCGCGGTCCGCGGCGCCGAGCGGCAGGTCCCAGCGCAGCACGCGCTCGGTAATGCCGAAATATTCGAGAAACGCGAAGAAGCTGTCGAGCAGATGCTCGCGCGCGAAGCGTATCCGCGCATTGGTGAAGAGCCACTGGGCGTCGCGCGCGCGGGTGCGGTCGAAGCCGAGCTTCACGGGGCTGCGGATCAGCGGATAGATCAAGTTGGCGCGCGCGCTCGCCTGCAGCGCCAACAGCGCATCGAAGCGGCGGCCGCGGAGCTTTTTATACAATGTGCGGTAGCTGCTCAGCGTACGGCGCTTGTCGATAACGACAAACTCCACGCCTTCCAGACCTTCGAGCAGTTCATAAGCCGGGCGGCCGATGATCCACGTGATCCGGACGTGCGGGCGCGCGGCCTGCAATGTGCGCACGACGGGCAGCAGCAACGTGACGTCCCCCAGGGCCGAGAGGCGCACGATGGCGACATGGTTCAAGGCCATGGAGTCACGAGGCATATTTTTCATTTTCGCATACAATGTTCGCATGACCGAACCGCTGTCGGTGATCGTCATCACGCGCAACGTCGAGCGCGAACTGCCGGCGTGCCTCGCGAGCGTCGCCTTCGCCGATGAGATCATCGTCGTCGATTCCGGCAGCACCGACGGCACGCTCGCCGTCGCCGAGCGGCACGGCGCGCGCATCGTGCATCAAGAGTGGCTGGGCTTCGGCCGGCAGAAGCAATTCGGCGTCGCTCAGGCGCGCAATCGCTGGGTGCTGTGCCTGGATGCCGATGAGCGCCTGAGCGACCGGTTACGGACGAGCATCGAGGCGACGCTGCAAGACCCGGCTTACCGAGTTTACGCCATGCCCCGCTGTAACCGCTTCATGGGGCGGTGGCTGCGCCACGGCGAAGGCTACCCCGACTTGAACCTGCGCTTGTTCCATCGCGATCACGCGGCATGGAGCGAGGATGAGGTGCACGAGCACATCGTTACCGACGCGCCGGTCGGGCGCCTGAGCGGCGACTTGTTGCACGAGTCCGAGGCGAGCCTCGGCGCCTACCTGGAAAAACAGAATCGCTACACCTCGCTGCAGGCGAAGCTGCTGCATGCGCGCGGCAAGCGCGGAAGCGCCGCGCGGCTCGTGCTGTCGCCGCTCGCGCGCTTCGTCAAGTTCTACGTTCTGCGTCTTGGGTTTCTCGACGGCGTGCCCGGGCTGGTGCACATCAGCATCGGTTGCTTCAACAGTTTCACCAAGTACGCGAAGCTGATCCAGCTCAGCCGTTCCGGCTGACTACGGCGGCGCCCAGCGGTTCGCGTTCAATAATTCGTACACCACTTGATCGGTCGCGAGCAGCTTGCGCTCGAGCGCGTCCAGATATGCGGGCGTTTGCCGCCGCTCCCCCACGGCGCAAGCGTCCAGGCGGTTCTTCAGCGTGTGCATGAGGCAACCGTCCTTGCCGATGAGGCCGACGGTGTTCCCGGCCACCACCAGGGCGTTGCCGTCTTTCTTGCGCAGCAGCGATTCGCCGAGCGCACTGAACGGATCGTCGAAACCGAGGAGGTCCATCACGGTCGGGAAAAGATCGAGCTGCGAGGCGATGGTGTCCTTGATTTCCGGCTTTATCAGTCCCGGCGCGTAAATCAGCAGCGGGATGTGATGGCGATCGATCACGCTCTGCACGTTGAACTTACCGATCGGATGATCGGCGACGAAAATGAAGACGGTGTTCTTGAACCACTCGGCCTTGGCGGCCGCCTTCATGAACTCCCCGAGACTCCAGTCGGCGTAATAGAGCGTGTCGAGAAAGCGATCCTCGCCGGGCCCGTCGTAGGAGCGCTTTTCGAAGCGCGCGGGCAGCCGCGCAAACGGCTCGTGCGTGGTCCCGGTATAAACGTAAGCGAGGAACGGTTCCTTGGTCCGCGCGAGCTTGCCGGAAAGAAACATGAACGTGTCGTAATCCCACCCGAAAGCCGAGGCATCGGGGTCCGGATAATTGAATACGAGCGGAATATCCTCCATTCCATAATATTCCTCGAACCCGGCGGCTTGCGCGATGGCATCCATGCGGAAGGAACCGCGCCGCGAGCTCTGGACAAAAATCGTGCGATAACCGTTGCGCGCGGCGATCGCGCCGAGCCGTGAGATATTGGAAACCTCCAGCCCCTTCCCGAGGTACGGCATGCCGATCAGCTGCGGGATGCCCGTGAGGGTCGCCTGCACGCCGTCGATCGAACGCTGCCCGACGGAATAGGCACGCGTAAAGCGTAGGCCCTGCTTTACCAACGCGTCGAAATTCGGCGTCACGCCGTAACGGCTCCCGGCCAGCGCGTCGATGTAACGGAAACTCCAGCTCTCGAGCAGAACCAACACGAGGTTGGGATGCGCCTTCTTCGGTTCGTAATGGCGCAGCAATGGGTAGGGAGAATCGGTAAGCGGATAGTCTTCGGCGAAAATGCGGCGCGCCTCCTGGGGGCTGAAAAATTTGCGTTCGACGGCGCGGGAAGCGTCGGCGGCCAGCACCGCGCTGAACACGCCGTTCAGCGTCAGATTTCCGGCCGCCGTGCTGCCGCTCGTGAACGCATGCACGACGTTGATCGGCTTCCCATGGAACGTCCAGCCGCGCGCCGTCAGTACCAGGGCGAACAACAATCCCACGAACACGATGGGCGCCGCGCGCGGGAGCACGGTTGCACGCACGGCGATGCGCCGCCACAGCGCCGCGAGGGCGGCGCACAATACGGCGTAGGCCGCGAGCGCCGCCACGTAACCGGTGAACGCGACGCGCAACACCGCGCCCATGTCCTGGCCGACGGCGAGGAGCTCGGCGGCGATGTGCCGATCGACGAAGCCGAAATACACGACGTCCGCGGCCAGCACCACGCCCATCAGCACCACCATGGCCCACAGCGTCCAGGCCAGGAAAAGCTGCCACCAGCGATTGGCGACCACGCGCAACGGCAGGTTCATTAGCAACAGCGGCACGGCGAAGAACAACGCAATGATCGCCGCGTCGAAGCGCACACCGTGCGCGAACGCGCCCAGGATCTGCACCGCGGACAGTTGGCTGAAATAGTCCCGGTAGTAAACAAAGAGGCCGAGGCGAAAGAGCGAGAAAAACGCCAGCGCGAGAGCGAAGTAGAGCAGGCTCTTTCGCAGCGTGGTCATGGGCGGATTTCTCATGCGCGTGCGGGCCGTCCTTCACGGCCGGCGGCAGCGTCCGGCGCCAGCAATCGCTCGATTCCGCGCATCGCTTCGTCCACGGTGATGTCCGCGACATCGAGGCTTGCCGGCTGCAGCAGAACGTGCGGCGCGCGCCATGGGTACCAGCGCGCTTTGTCCGACTTGCCGAAGAAACACAGGATCGGCTTCGCCAACGCGGCGGCGATGTGCATCGCTCCGCCATCGCTGCAGATCACCAGACGGCAGAGCGACAGCCCGGCGATCAGTTCGTCCAGCCGAGCCGTCGGATACGCCAGATGGGGAACGGCGTCCAGGCGGCTGACGATGTCATCGGCTTTTTCATCGTCGCCGGGATGCCGCGGATTGGACGCGGATCCCGGCGCCCAGAACAACATGACGGCGACATGGTGAGCGGCGGCCAGGCGCTGAATAAGCGTCACGAATTTGTCCGCCGGCCAGCGATTGCTCGGCTTGCGCGCGCTGATGTGCACGCCGACGATATTGTCGGCCAGTCCTTTTTCCTGCAGCGCGGCGCGCGCCCGCGCGAGCGCCGGCGCCGATGGAATCACACGCATCGCGGGCGGCTCGCCATCGATGCCGAGCGGCGCGAGCAGCCGGAAGACGTCTTCCGCTTCGTGCAGCGGGCGCGGGAGCGTGTAGGGAATTCCCGTATCGATGTGCTTGGCGCCGCGCGTGCCCGGTTCGGTGAAGCCGATGATGTGCTTCGGCCGGATGGCGCGCGCGAGCCGCAACGCGCGCGGGAGAAAGCGCGCGCCGACGAGGATCGCGTAGTCGAACTGCTCGCGCCGCAACGCGTACATCAGGCGCAAGCGGCTCCAATAGATGCGCAGCACGCTCTTCCCCGCCTCGCGGTGCTTGGCCTTCATATATACGTACGCGGTATCAATGTCCGGGTTGTTTTCGACGACCGGGAAGTTATAGCTGTTCACGAGCACGCACAGGCGCGCGGCCGGAAAACGCGTGCGCAGCGCGTGGATCAGCGGCGTGGTGCAAATCAGATCGCCGATATTATCGCGACGAATGATCAATATTTTTTGAGGCTCGGGCGACACTAGCGTCGTGCCATCCTTGTATCGCGGCTTTCACCGTCTTCACTGACGGACAACACCGCAAACAGGCCGATCAAGAACATGATTTCCTGAAGCATGTGGTCTTGCATCATGCTGTCGAGAGTCATGGCAAGCAGAAACCCGGTGGTGAGGAAAAACAGAACCAATGACGCATAGCTCTTGGTTTGCGTAAAGCTCCGGTAACCGAACCGGATTAAAAAAAAGCAAAATGCGACCCAGAGCAGGAGCCCGGGGATGCCGGCGCCGATCGCGAGACTCAGGAGACTGCTGTGGGGGTGTGTCTGGGTTTTTTTGACCCCATACTTTTCCATTAAGGCATGGCCGAAGATCTGCCGCCCGAATCCTCGGCCCCAGGGACGCTCCATCACCAAGATCAACCCTTCCTTTATCCATGCGATGCGCTTGTAGTTCGAATCGTTTACGGGACGTCCGTCCGACAAGCTGGGCAACGGCTTGTCCAGTTCGAGCCAATTCCTGTTATTCGTTGTGTCCAAAGCGATCGGGATGGTCTCGAGAAATGTTCCCCATCGGTCATCCGCACGCACGACGGCCAGGATCAGCAACGGCACGAGGACCGCAGTTCCGGCGCCAACGATTACGAGGCGCTTAGTTGAAAATGAATAGACCGCCATGACATAGGCGGTGGCGGAGAGAATCATTAAAAGGGACAAAACTATCATCCCGTTGCGGCTTTCGGTGACGTAACTGGCAAAAAAAATTGCGATAAGCAGGCCGGTTAGGACAATGCCGTGAATCGGCAAAAACCTCTGCTGTCGCGTAGCCAGCCTGGTAATGATCTCCGCCATGACAAAAGCGCCGGCCACCCACACCCCCAAGCTCGCCCGGTCGAGGCTGTTGGCCAACCCACCGATCCTTCTCGGCAAATACCCGGTGTGCACATATTCCCGGAAGGCGTTGACATCGAGATAAAGTACATGGACCAACAACGCCACGAAAATCGCCGCGCACAATCGCACTTGCCATGATCGGTCTTCGCGCGCCCACGTCCCAACCACAGCACCCAAGGTAAGCGTCACGACGCTCATGTCCCACTGCCCGCGTAGTTCGCTGAGCGACCA
>JAJPKH010000045.1 GCA_021323795.1 Acidiferrobacteraceae bacterium
CGTCCCGGTGAGCCGCGGCAAGAAGCGCCACTCGGCCTGCGCGTATTCGTCCAGGTTGTACACGCGGTCGTCCTCGTCTCGCTTGAGCGCTCCCTGGACGCCAAAACTATTGATAAACCCTTTGCGCCGCTCTTCCTGGTTGTCGTACGCGATACCGGCGGTGAGCGCTAAAGGAGCGCCGCCAAGCACAGTCCGATGCGTAAAGCGCGCGTCCGTTCCGCCGAACTGCCGATCGAGGTCGACCACACCGCCGGAATGCAGCGGCCCGTTCTGTGTCGCGATGGGTATCGCCAAAAACTGCGTGACATCGCGATTGCCGTTATAGGCCATCAGCCGCAGCGAGTTGCGCTCGCTCAAACGGCTTTCGTAAATCAACCCTTCCTGATTGTGGTCGATGCTCTTGCGCGTGTTGAACAGGATGGCGTTGTTGCCGGCCGCGCGCGGATTTGCATCGGCCTGGGCCTTGGTCAATCCGAGCGGGTCCTGGGTGTCGGGTTGGCGGAGCGCGGTGGCGACGAAGGTCAGCGAGGCATCCGGATTCAGCGTGTAGGTGAATTTGCCGTTCAGCTGATCGCGCGTCGCGGCGCTGTGGTCGCGATAGCCTTCGGTGTCGAAGCGCGACGCGTGGCCGATATAGTTGAGCGCGCCCGACTCGCCGCCGAATTTGATCCCGTACTTGGAAGTGTCGAAACTCCCGCGCAGCGCGTCGGCGCTCAATGTCGGCACACTCGGGCCGTCTTCGGTGAACAGCGCTATCACGCCTCCCGAGGAATTGCCGTAAAGCGCCGAAAACGGACCGCGCATGACCTCGATGCGGCGCGCGGTGCTGAGATCGAACGTCGCCGCCTGGCCCTGCCCGTCCGGGCTCGTTGCCGGTATGCCGTCCGCGAACAAGCGTATGCCGCGCACGCCGAACGTCGAGCGCGCGCCGAAACCGCGCGAGGAAATCTGCAAGTCCTGGGCGTAGTTCTGGCGGTTCTGCGCGACGATACCCGGCACGCGCACGAGCGTTTCCGAAAGATTGACCTGCGGCTGGGCGCTTTGAATCTGCCGCGCGTCGAGCACGTCGATCGACACCGGCAGGTCGAAGCTCGATTGCTCGATGCGCGTCGGCGTTATGACGATCGGCGCCATGCGCACCGCGGGCCGCTCGGTTTCGGAGGCGTTGTTGGGCGGGGTTTCGTCGGCGTGCGCACAGACGATGGAAAGCGCTGCGAGCACCACGACCCACTTCCTGCCGCTGATGCGCGTATTGAAGCTCATGTTTTCGTTGTTCTCCGCGCGCCGAGGGCAGATGAGTATACCGTTCGCCCCTTCTAAGTAAATGACAAGTGTGGCGGCGGCTCGCCCGCTCTGCGGTACTGTCACCTCGGCGACATTTGATGCCTTGACCCCTGTTCGGCGGAGGCATGAGAATGAGCGGCGCCCAATCGGCGCAGCTCGAGAGACGCGCATCCCGACGCCGGCTCGCAAAACGCACACTTATAAGATCGACGGCAACCCGAGGAGTCACGCCATGAAGAAAGTCTTCCTTGCTGGATATTTGCTGCTGCTGGCGCCGCTCGCACAAGCGGCCGTCACCGCCAAAGACCTGGAGAATGACGCCAAAACGCCGGACAACGTACTGACCCAGGGCATGGGTTATGACCTCAAACGCTACAGTCCGCTGAATCAAATCAATCGTCAGACCATTAAGCGCCTCGTTCCCGTATGGAGCTACAGCATGGACGACGATCGCGGCCAGGAGTCGCAGCCGCTGATCGTGGACGGCGTGATGTACGTGACGGACCACAAGAGCACGGTCGCGATCAACGCGACGACCGGCCGCCAGATCTGGAAAAACGTGATTCAGTATCCACCCGAGACGCCGCGCATCGTTTGTTGCGGCATCTTGAACCGCGGCGCCGCGGTCTACGGTGACAAAATTTACCGCACCACGCTCGACGCCAACGTCATCGCGCTCGACATCAAGACCGGCAAGGAAGTGTGGCGCTCGAACGCCATCGACTTCAAAACCGGTTACTCCATGACCATGCCGCCGCTCGTGGCGAACGGCGTGGTCGTCACCGGGGTTTCCGGCGGCGAGTTCGGCATTCGCGGTTTCATCGACGGCTGGGACGCGGAGACCGGCAAGCAGTTGTGGCGCCGCTATACGGTTCCCGGTCCGGGCGAAAAGGGCAACGAGACCTGGGTCGATGATCAATGGAAACAGGGCGGCGGCGCGGCCTGGCTCATCGGCAGTTACGACCCGCAGCTCGATCTCATGTACTGGGGCGTCGGCAACCCGAGCTCGTGGAACGTGCAGCGGCGCAAGGGCGACAATCTCTATACCGGCTCGGTGATCGCCGTGCGCCCGAAGACCGGCGAGATCGCCTGGCATTACCAGTTCAACCCGAACGATCCGTTCGATTACGACGGCACCAACGAGATGGTCCTCGCCGATCTCAAGATCGACGGCAAAGTGCGCAAGGTCATCATGCACGCCGATCGCAACGGCTTCTTCTACGTGCTCGATCGCACCAACGGCCAGTTGCTGCGCGCCAATCCGTTCGTCGACAAAATCACCTGGGCCGACGGCATCGACATGAAGACCGGCCGGCCGATCGAGTCGGCGGCGACCAAAAAGATGCGCGCGACGGGCGGACCGATGGAGCAATGGCCGCACCTGTTCGGCGGGAAAAACTGGATGCCGATGTCGTACAACCCCGGCACCGGCCTGGTCTATATGAACACCATCAATCTCGGTTGGAACTACAAGCCCGTGGATCAGCCTTGGGAGCAGGGCGTGTTCTGGGCGGGTATCGATCTGACGCAGCCGCCGGCGTTGCCGAAGGATGGGAATCTCGGCTATTTGAAGGCGGTGGATCCGCTGACCGGCAAGGCGAA
>JAJPKH010000036.1 GCA_021323795.1 Acidiferrobacteraceae bacterium
GCATTCGCGCCGGCGAACGGGCTGGCCCAGGAGGGGCCAGCCCCGGGTTTCAAGCGAAGCAGGGATAGCGCAGCGCCGAAACAGCCGGAGTTGTCGCGGATGCACTTAACGTGCATCCGCGCCGGCGAACGCGCGGCTACGGAAGGCCGGGCCGGGGTTGAACAAAGCGACGAGAGCGTCGCCAGGGATGGCTGGCACGATCAGCGGAGAAGCACTTATGATGAAAGGCGGATTAGGCAACTTGATGAAGCAGGCGCAGGCGATGCAGGAGAATCTGCGCAAGGCTCAGGAAGAGCTGGCCTCGATCGAGGTGACGGGCGCCGCGGGCGGAGGCATGGTGAGCGTGGTCATGACCTGCCGCTATGATGTGCGGCGCGTCACCATCGACCCCGGTCTTTTAAAAGACGACAAGGAAGTATTGGAAGATCTGGTCGCGGCCGCGGTGAATGACGCGGTGCGCAAGGTCGAGAAGACCACGCAGGAAAAGATGTCGGGCCTTACCGCCGGTCTCGGATTGCCGGCGGGGCTCAAGCTTCCCTTCTGAGTGCGACGTTGAAAAACCGTTTTTCCTCCCTGCGCGCACATTCCCGGGTCGTTGCGCGGGACAACCTTGATTTCCTTATCCGGCGCGATTGATGAGCGACATTCCGGCTCTTGAAGCTTTGAAGCAGGCGCTGCGGCGGCTGCCCGGCGTGGGTCCGAAGAGCGCGCAGCGCATGGCGTTTCATCTGCTCGAGCGCGATCGCGAAGGCGCGCGCCTCTTGGCGCAAAGCCTTACGAACGCGGTCGAGCGCGTGATCCAATGCCGCCGCTGCAACAATTTCGGAGAGTCCGAGCTCTGCGGCATCTGCAGTTCGCCGCGGCGCGACGTTTCGCTTTTGTGCGTGGTCGAGTCCCCGGCCGACCTCGTTTCTCTCGACCAGGCGGGCGTGTACAACGGCATGTACTTCGTTCTCATGGGCCGGTTGTCGCCGCTCGACGGCATCGGTCCCGAGGAGCTCGGTCTGGATCGTCTCGAAGCGCTGCTCGATCAGGGCGAAATCAAGGAAGTGGTGCTCGCGACCAATCTCACGGTCGAGGGCGAAGCGACGGCGCACTACATCACGGACCTGGTGCGCCGCCGCAACATCCGCGCGACGCGCATCGCCTACGGCGTGCCGGTGGGCGGCGAGCTGGAATACACGGATCGTTCCACGCTCGCGCGCGCCTTGAGTGGCCGGCGCGAAGCGTAGTTTCGTCAACCCTCGGTCGAATAGCTCATTCGTCGAGCAGGGCGTTGACCTTCGCCGCGCAGATGAAATCGTTCATCGAGAGTCCCTTCACCGCGTGCGTGCTGTAGTGAACCACGCAGCGCTTGTAGCTCACTTGCATGTCGGGATGATGGTCTTCCCGATTCGCGATCCAGGCGACCGCGTTGGCGAACGCCATCGTTTCGTAGAAGTTCTTGAAGCTGAAAGCGCGGCTGATTTCCGTGGCCGAGTCGTTCAGCGTCCAGCCCTTCGCCTGCGGTAACAGATTTTCCGCCGCGCGCCGATCGAGCGGATCGACGCCGCCTTCGCACGGTACGCAACGTTGCTGCTTTAGATCGGACATATCGCGACTCCGTTCACTCGAATTTGTAGTAGGTCTCGTTCAGATAGGCGATCAGATCGTTCACCTGATCGTGCGACAGCCCCTTCTTGAGCTGCCGGTTGCACGCCTGCACCTGGGCGACCAGCCCGCCGATGCTGTTCACGCGCCGGTTCTTGCGTGTGTAGACGGCGGCGTCATGGCAGCCGGTGCAGTTCGCCGCATGCAATTTCTTGCCTTGCTCGGCATTGCCCGGAAGTAACGCCGTGTCGGCGATTGCCGGGGCGGCGCCGAGGACGAAAAGGGCCAGAAGTGCCGAAGCGTGTCTTGACCGCATACCGCCTCCAATCAGTTTTTGGTTTGGAGCTGGGAGATGCGCGCCAGCGCCGGCGGGTGCGAGTCATAGAACGCGGAATGCACCGGGTCGGGCGTCAACGTCGCGGCGTTCTCTTTATACAGCTTCACCAGAGCGCTGACGAGCGCCCGCGCGTCGCTTTGCTGCGCGGCAAAAGCATCCGCTTCGTGCTCGTGGCGGCGCGAGCCGCGCGCGAACAGCGGCTGCAGGAAAAAAGTGAATACCGGGATGACCATGAAGAACAATGCCAGCGCCGCGTGATTCGACGGGCGGCTCGCCCCGAGCGCCGTGTAGAACCACGGCTGCTGCGCGAGCCATCCGAGCAGCGCGAGCCCGGCAAAACTCATCGCCGTGATCAAAGCGAGGCGTTTGGCGATATGACGCAATTTATAGTGCCCCAGCTCGTGCGCGACGACCGCCTCGACTTCGTTCTCCGCAAGCTGGTTCAGCAGGCTGTCGAAAAAGACCACGCGCTTGCTGCGCCCGAATCCCGTGAAGTACGCGTTGCCGTGGGAAGTGCGCCGAGAGCTGTCGATGACGTAGATGCCCTCGCTGCGAAATCCGGTGCGTTCGAGCAACGCCTGCAGCCGCGCGCGCAGCGTCTCGCTCGCGAGCGGTTTGAAGCGGTTGAAGAGCGGCGCGATCAGCGTGGGATAAGCCCACACCATGAACAGGCTGAAGGCCGTCCACACGATCCAGAGATACAGCCACCACCAGGATCCGGCGGTGCGCATCAGCCACAGCGCGACGAAAATAAGCGGCACGCCGAAGAGTAGTGCCAGAAAGATTTTCTTCAAGAGATCGGTGACGAACAGCACCGGAGACGTGCGATTGAAACCGAAGCGACGCTCGATGACGAAGGTCCGGTAGAGCGAGAACGGAAGATCGAGAAGCCCCGCGATCAGCAACACGCTCAACAGAAAAAGTGTCCCGGTGATCAGCTCCGAGGCGGCGACGCCGCGCCACAGCCGGTCGAGCAGATCGAGGCCGCCGCCGAGCGTCCAGGCGAGCAGCAACACCGCGCCGTAAATGTCCTCGATGCGGGATAGGCGCGTGCGCGCTACGGTATAATCCGCGGCCTTGTGATGCGCTTCGAGCGGCACTTGCCCTTCAAACGCGCGCGGCACGCGCCCGCGCCGCTTCGCAACGTGCTTGATATGCCGCTGCGCGAGCCACAATTGTGTCGCCAGGGTCAGGCCGAGAAAACCGAGAAACAGCAGCGTAAGGGCAGGCATCACCGTAGTGCTATCATTCCGGTTTCGCTAGTTTAACCCACGGAGTTCGTGCATGTCGCAATCGCCGTTACCGGCACCCGATCCCAATGCGCTCATCTGGATTGACTTGGAGATGACGGGGTTAAACCCGGATACCGACCGGATCATCGAAATGGCGCTGATCGTTACCGACGGAGACCTCAATGTCGTCGCCGAAGGTCCCGTCATCGCTGTTAGTCAGTCGCAGGCCCTGCTCGAGGGAATGGATGAATGGAACAAACGCACGCACGGGGCGTCGGGCCTGATCGAGCGCGTGAGGAGCTCCACCATCTCCGAGGCGGAGGCGGAGCAGCAGATGCTCGCTTTCGTCAGTCGTTACGTCCCGCAAAAGCGCTCGCCCATGTGCGGCAACAGCATCTGTCAGGATCGCCGCTTCCTCGCGCGCACCATGCCGGCGCTCGAGGCGTGGTTCCACTATCGCAATCTCGACGTCAGCACCCTCAAAGAACTGGCGACGCGCTGGCGTCCCGATGTCGCCAACGGTTTTGTGAAGCGCGCGACGCATCGCGCGCTGGACGACGTGCGGGAGTCCATCGACGAGCTCAAGTACTACCGCGAACGCTTTCTGATCGGGCGCTGAAGCGAATGAGCAACCGAGCGAGCGACGACGATCTACATGCAACCGCATATGTGAGCAGCAACCACGAGAAGATCCTCCAGGTCATAGAACCGATACACGGCGCTCTGTGCGTCCGCAGGCTCGCATCGATTTGTCTACAGCCGATATATCGCAACGCGCGACAATTCCCAACTCGGTCTTTCTTTTTTCTTTCAAGCGATTGCCTAGGCAGCCGAGTGGCGCCGTGCCCCCATTGACCTCTTTGCCGCGGTATCGTTAGATTAACCGCGCAATAACGATGGCCGCTTGGAACCTGGCGGCCGAATAAAGACCACCGGGCCGGCAACAAGCAATAACTCGCCGGAGCAAGGGAGGAAGCGGTTA
>JAJPKH010000067.1 GCA_021323795.1 Acidiferrobacteraceae bacterium
CGCCCGATGCGATGATCGGCCGGAATGGTCACGGTGCAGCGGCCGAAGCAGAGCTCGCCGTCGTCGTTGCGGCGCGCGGTGAAATAATCCTCGAAATCTTCGGCGGCCTCCGCCCGCGCGCGGTCGGTGGCGAAATAGACCGGGACGCGCGTCCACTGCTCGGTCTTCTCGCGCGCGCCGCCGACCGGCTCGCCCGGCGCCGTGGCGCCCGCCCCCGCGCCGGGCGAAATGTCCGGCCCTTCGAGGGGCAGCGCGTCTTCGCGAAATACACCGGAATCATCCGCTGCTTTCGCGGGCTCGAGATCGAGGTCCAACGAGACGTCAGGGATGTCGATCTTTATGTTGCCGAGCAGGTTCTGGATCGACACCGGCGGCGCGAGCACCGGCTCGATGGTGCATCCGGTATGGAGCGTGATCTCATCGAGCAGGAGGAGATCGGTCGGATCCGCTATCGCGACTTTGATCTTCCGCCCGACTTTGCCCAATGGAATCGCGTGGCAGCGGTTTACCAAGTCGATGCCGACCGATTTGCACAAATCGGTGTCGATCTTGATGGTCGCGAGATCGATCACCGGCAACTTGTACTCGTCGCTCAGCACTTTCATGAGCGACTGCTCGTTCGCAAAGCCGAGCTGCACCAGGTTGTACGCGAGCCCTTTCTTGTTGCGCTTGCTCTCGCGCAGCGCCTTCTTCAGTTGGCTTTCCAGAACGATGTTTTGTTCGATGAGAAGCTTCCCGAGCGATCCCCACTTGACGGCCGTCATGGGCACACCTCCTTGGATTGCCATTCCCCGGTACTTGAGGGTCGTGACGAAAGCGCGCGAGGACCGGGTATCCTTCCGCGGGAAATTTCCGCGCAAGAATGGTGGAAATCCTAGCATAGCCAGACGACGGGAGCGTTCGTCGCGGTGCCGCCCGATCGTTCGCGGCGGCGGTCCGCAAAAACATCCGCGGCGCGCGGCGCTGCTTATACCCTAGGCAAGGTGTGCCTTTGCACCCTAAACTGTGCCGGCCTCAGGAGGCCGTTGGTGTACGGCCCACCGAACGAAAGGAGTCGACGAATGCTGATTCTGGATATCCGGCCGGGCCACGAGGAGGAAGACACGCAGTCCGGCCGCCGCATCCTAGCCACCGAAATCGCGAAACCTTCTTGCACGGTAATTGTCATTCGCGGCGCCGGGCCGGGCGTCAGTGCGTTCGCGGAGCTTGCCGCCGCGCGCGCCGATCCGGTTCCCGCGCGCGAGGCGATATGGGTAAAGGATGCGCGGATTTTCGCCGTCGGACAAGAGCAGGCGTTGTTCGCCGGCCATGAAAACGCCTGCGCCGTGATTATCGACCTCGACGACGTGCCGGCGCGCTGGCTCGCAAAGGACGCGAGCGCGATGGACATCGAACGCGCCTGGTTGCAGGTGGAAGAGCGCTGACGAGGGAGGATGCCGATCCGATGCGTCTCGCCCGCCTAGCCGCGTTACTGCCGCTCGCGTTTCCGCCGGCGCCGTTCGCCGCCGAAGATCAGCGACTTGCGCTGGATCGCGCGCCCCGCCACCCACGCCGAGGCGAGCTGCGACAGCGAGCCGAGGAGCGACGGCAGCGCGACGAGCAGAGTGATCTGGGCGGTGCTCGCTTTGAGGAAAACGGCGAACGCTTGCAGATACGATTCCCCGGCACCGAACATCACCGACCAGGCAACGCCGTCGCGCACGGAATAGCGCAACGACCGCTCAACCTGAGGATCGCGTGAGTAGGGGCGTTCCATCTAAATCGCGGCGAGGGAGCTGTTGCGTAGCGCAAGTATAGAATCGTTTTCGCGCCGCGTGCGCGTGCGCTCGTCGTGCGCGCGCTGGGTAAGGTCGGGATGTCGGGCGAGATACGGGTTGCTGCCGGCTCGGCGGGCGACTCGGCGGAGCGATCATGGCGGACCGGGCTCTCGCCGGCCTCGGCTACACCGGCTCGAATGAAACGGCGTGAAACATCCGGGAACGGCTCGCGCAGGGCGGCGGTCGATCGTTCCCTTTCCCGAGAAAACCGGCAGTGGAATGCGCTAATCGCCGGCCGCTCCTCTTTGCCCGAGTAGCCGGTGCCGGACGTGCTCGTGTCCGCGTCCACGGCGGAGCGCTCTGGGCGAGATTGCTTCGTCGCCTACGGCTCCTCGCAATGACACTGCGCCGGTGAGCGCGCGGTGAAGCAGCCGCAATCATTCGTAGCCTGGATGAAGGCGCGAAGCGCCGGAATCCGGGGACCTTTTTAGTACCTGGATTCCGCTGCGCTACATCCAGGCTACGTGTCTGTCGAACATAGACATGCTCATGGCGAAGGCAGACCTGGGCATCGCCTCGCGCTACGCCGAGCTGGTGCGAGACGAGAATCTCAGGGGCGCATCTTCGGCATGATCGAGGCCGAGTGGGTGCGGTCGGTGAAGTATGTGCTCGCGATCACCGGACAGAAGGAACTGCTGGCGACGAATCCGTCGTTGGCGCGCAGCCTGCAACCGCTCGCCGTATATCGATCCGCTCAACCACCTGCAGATCACCCTGCTGCGCCGGCTGCGCGCCGGGGCGAAGGATGAAATCGTCAAGCGCGCGACCTTGTTCACTATCAACGGCATCGCCGCGGCGCTGCGCAACAGCGGGTGATCCAAGCCGCGCCGCGCGCGACGCCAAAAACAAAAAGGCGGTGCGCTCGCACGCACCGCCTCTCTCACCGGGACTACTTACGGCGCCGGCACTACCACGATGCCGCTGCTGCCGGCGATAAACAACGTGCCGCCGTCTGGGCTAATGGTCATCTTGGGATTTGCGCCCGGATTGCTCGGGAGTGTGGTACCGGTCCCCAGTTCCGGAAATACCCCGGCCACCGGCGCGGTCGTCAGATCGTAGGTATGCAACGTCGTTCCGCTGATATAGCGGTACGCCTTCGCGCCGTTGGGCGATAGCGCGAGCCCAACCGACGTGCCCAGTAGGTCAACGAACGGAAGACCACCGATCTGGCTATAGTTGCCGTCGTAAACGATGTAACCGTTCACGATTATTCGGGTGCCAGTACGGTCGAGTACCGGGGAAATCATGAAGTTCTGATTCAGGGCGACGCCGGTAAGGGCCAAAAGACCGGTCGACGCGTCATAGCGGGCGATGTCCGGGGGTGGAGAAACACCGCCGCCTTGAGCGATCGTCACATGCCGGCCGTTTGTACTGACCCCCGGCGTCCCAAAATAGAAGCTATTGCTGAAACCGAAGCCGAACGAGGTGAGCGTGCCATTGGCCACCGAATAGCGGTACGTATCGGTGTCACCGCTCCCATGCACACCCGTGGTAACAATGGCATTGCCATCGTTGGTCATCGCGATGTGGCTCAAATAGTAGAACGAGACAAACGGCGCATTTGTCGTGACGCCAAGGTCGAGTGTCGTCGGGTCGAACTGCCTCATTTGAGTCTCGGTGACGGCCACCAACTTCTTACCATCCGTCGACAATGCCAAATCGCGAAAACTCGGAACAAACGCCGTTGTCGGCGATGCCGCCCATGCCGCCCCGGAGTAGGCGTAACGGAAGATATCTCCGGACGCTCCCGCCGCCGGATAACCGACGGCCACGACCAGCGCCTGACGCTCTGCATCGTAGACGATGTTGAGCACTTGCTTGGCTGCCGTGTTCGGGTAAGCGATCGACGCAGCTGCATAGCCCGGGGCACTCACCACCACCAGCGGCGCCGACCGGCTGAGCCCTAACGCGTTGTCCACTCGCACCGGGTAGCTGCCAGCCGGCAAGGCGGGATGCGTCAACCGGATCTCGGTATCGCTGACAGCGGTATAACTCGAGCTCGGGATCGCCGTCGTCCCGATCATGACGTCCTTTCCACCGGTCGAGCTCAAGCTCAACCCGCTGCCGCGGACGATAATGTCGCCGCCGGTGTTCGCCGTCGCAACATACGGCGCGACGTAATCCACCTTGGGAACATGCAAGTCCAAGCTCACCGGCAGCGTCACGCTCGCACTGCTTCCGGTAGGCCGCGTGTAATTGAAAGTCAGCGTTGTCGACACGGTACCTGCATCTAATTTATTGACTTCCGACAGGACCAAGCTGAACGTAATCGCCCGCCGGCGTTGCCACTGCCCGAGGAAACCGTGAGCCACGGAACCGGAGAGATCGTGGTCCACGCAAGCGGGACGCCGGCAGTTGAGCCGGTCGTGACGCTGCGGTTCAAGTTCGCAGGAATGGCGGTGGACGTGATGTCCAATGCGAAGGACACCGGCGTGGGATTCAAGGTCAACACCGGGTTCGTCACGGTGTAGGTCACAGCAACATCGCGCGCCGCAGCGCCGTTATCCGGCGTAATACGAACCGTGGCCGTGTAGGTACCGCCCTCGAGCACCGTAGTGTTCGGCAGCAGTGTCAATGTCGCGGTCGCCGTGCCGCTGGCACCAGTCAGATCGAGCCAACCGGTAGCACCTGCGCTATAACTGATCACGCTCGCCGTGTACGGAACCGAACTGCCGTTCTCCGCAGTGATCGTAATATCCACCGGACTAAGCGCCGCCGCCTGTCCACCCACTGCTGCGAACGTGGCCTTGGAAGCATTGAGCGTAATGGTTGAGGTCTGCACCGTGTACTGGACGCGGATGCTCACAGGGGACGCGCCGTTTGCCGGCGTCAAAGTTATCGTGGCCGTATGAGTGCCAACAGGCAGGTTTACTGTGTTAGGCCGGATCAACAGCCCAGTAACGGTGCTATCGCCGCTTACGGTAAGCCAACCTGCGGCGGATACCCCATACGACACCTGCCTTGTATAGGAAACAGCGTGGCCATTTTCGCTCGTCACACCGACCGCAATCGCATCCGGCAGGCTGTTTTGCCGATTCTTGGCACTGAACGAGACCAGTGTCTGGCTGCTCGTAATACCGACCTGACGCACAGAGTAGGTGACCGGAACGCTGACAGTCTCACCACCACCGCTCACAACGATGGTGGCATGATAGGTACCGGCTGCAAGGGCCGGGTCGACGGCCACCGTAAGTACGTCCGCCAACGAGCCGCCGCTCGACGGACTTACCGTGAGCCAGCCACTTCCCTCTTGATATACGACGGACGTCGTCCAGGCGTAATCGCGGGCGCCGTTATCGGAAAGTTTCAGAGATTGCGCGTCGGTCGGGGCTTCGCCGAGGAATTGGGTAAAACTAAGCGCCGCCGGAGCAGCGGAAATTTTACCCGTGATCGTGTAGGTGATCGTTACGTCACGCGTTGCGATGATACTCTGATCGGCGCGAGCGATGCCGACGGGCAACGTGGCCGTACGGGTGCCCGGAGAGAGGTTAGTCGTCGTGACAAAAACTGATAGCTGCGCGGAAGTCTGGTTCGCATTGAGGAACTGAGCGCTCAGCCAACTGGGTATGTTGGAAACGTCCGCACCCACGAACGCCACATCAGTAGCGGTGATGGAGAAATTAATCGTCTGAGAAGCCGGTAACGGCGCGTTTTGCTGCGCCGTAAAAGAAAGTGCATCGGGACTGATGGTGAAACCGCCAGTATTATTGGTCCCTCCGCTACTGCTACCGCCACCTCCTCCGCCTCCGCCGCCGCCTCCACCTCCCCCGCATGCAGAGATTAATCCCAACAACACCACGAGCACGCCAATTCTGGCGGTTATTCTTTTCATATCCCCCCTCCATCCTTGTTCCGTCACGCCATCTTGCGCAGCGCTTACGTCGCCAACATTGTTCCAGAACTCCATCACTTCGAACAGGGTAAATCCTGTGGCGGCCGCAACAGCAAAATAACCCCTTAGCGCCAAGCACTTGAAGCGGCAGGGCGCAAGTGCGTAACGCAAACCTTGGGACGACCTGCCCGGTCTGCGAGACTACGCCTGCATGAGCACCGCCCCCGTCACGCCGTCCTCACCCGATAAAGACGAGTCGCTCCGCGAAGACATTCGTCTCCTCGGCCGGCTGCTCGGCGATACGCTGCGAGAGCAGGAAGGAACGGAGCGCTTCGAGCTCGTCGAAGCGATACGTCAAAGCGCGCTTCGTTTCCGCAAACAAGGCGACGTCGCGGCGAAGGCCGCGCTCGAAACGCTGCTCGATCAGCTCGATCACGAGACCGTGATATCCGTCGTGCGGGCGTTCAGCTTTTTCTCGCAGCTCGCCAATATCGCCGAAGATCAACATCACAACCGCCGCCGCCGCGCGTACCAGATGGCCGGTACCGCGCCGCACGAAGGCAGCATGGCGTTGGCGCTGTCGCGCGTGCAGGA
>JAJPKH010000165.1 GCA_021323795.1 Acidiferrobacteraceae bacterium
TCGCCGAGCGCTTCTTCGGCTTCGCTCTTCAGCAGGCCGGTTCCGCCGGTGATTTCTTCGAAGAAGGAAGCGCCATGTTGCTCTAGGAAATCGGCGACGGCTTGCGCGCGCGAGCTAGGGCGCACGTTGTCGTCGTTCTTCGGCGCGAACGTTTGCCACTGGCGCAAATCGCGCCGCGGCAGCAGCGTGATCGGCGTGCTGCGCACCGGTCCGACGGCACGATCGCCGCCGTTCGGCTTCGGCGGCGTGAGGCGCGCCCATACCGCGCGGCCGGAGCGGCATAGGTCGTCCAGCCAATCGGGATCGTAGCCTTGCGTGCGCGCACGCAGGATCTCGCTCTCCCAGGCGGTCGCGGACGCCTCGAAGCCTTGCAGCTGCTCGATGATGCCGGCGAGCGCTTGCGGGCCTTCGGCGCGCGGCTCCGTCGTTACGCCCTGCCACTCAAAGAGAAAGCGCAGGAAGTCGGCGGCGGTAACCGGCTCGATCTCCGCGCGCAGGCGATCGACGGTGTAGCGGTGGATGCGCGCGAGGAGCCGGCGTTCGCACCATTCCGTATTAAGTTCAGTGCGCGCGTTTTCCGCGCCTCGGCTCGCTTCCCTCCCCCCTTGAGGGGGGTGAGGCGGAGTAGTCGCGGATGTCCGGTGGACATCCGCGCCGCCGAACGGGCGCACGGGATTCTCGTGCGCCCCGGCGGGAACAAATGAGGGAGGGGGGTCAGCGACAGGTCTGTCGGCGGCGTCTACCGATTCACTGTTCGCCTCTCGGCTCGCCCCCTTCTCCCCTTGGGGGAGGTGAGGCGGAGTAGCCGTCAATGTCCGGTGGACGTCGACGCCGCCGAACGAGCGCGCGAGATTTTCGTGCGCCCCGGCGGGAACAGATGGGGATGAGGGGCTGTCGTCGTTGACAGTTTCCACTTCGCCGGGCGTCCCCCCTCCCGCTGCCCTCCCCCTCAAGGGGGGAGGGGGAGCTAGTTCGCTAGCGCGAGTCGTGTTACTGAACTCCCCTCGCAACACGAAGCCCTCGGCTTCGAGCGCGAGCAGTGCGGTTTGGATTGCATTGCCGCTCACACCGAGCGACGTCGCGAGCGCATCGACGGTCACGGGACCGAGCCCTTGCAGGCGCGCGCGGATGACTTCGACGAGCGCGGTCTCGTTGGTCCATTCGCGCGCGGCGTATTCGGCCGGCGCGTCGATCGGGGGATTGAGCAGCGCCTCGGGGTAGAGCGCGCGCAGCATCGGCAACTGCTCGGCAGCGACCCAGTAGGTCCCGCCAGCGGCTTGCAGGCGCGTGGCGCGCCGAGTCGCGATCAGCTCGTCGAGATAGGCGCGCCAACCGGACGCTTGGCCTTCGCGTTCCTCGATGTAGCCGAAGAGCATCAGGGCGTCGTGCAATTCGTCGCCGCTGCCGATCTCGGGCCACGCTTCGGCGCGCACGCGCGCGATCGCGTCCGGGTCGAGCCGGCCGAAGTCGCCGGCGGCGAGCGGGTCGAGCCAGCGCCGGCTCATGACGGCCTGGGTGCGGCGCTCTTCGAGCGGCGCATCGTCGAGGAAGGCGTAAGGCTTCGCGTTCAGAATTTCCTGCGCGAGCGGGGAAGGGTGCGGCAGGTCGCGCGCGATGATTTTCACTTCGCCGCGCTCGATGCGCTTCAATAGCGCGACCAAGCCGTCGACGTCCATGGCTTCGTGCAGGCAGTCGTCGATGGTCTGGTTCACCAACGGATGATTCGGGACTTCGCGCTCGCCCGCGAGGTTCTCGGCGCAGGCGATCTGATCGGGGAACACGACGGCGACCAGATCTTCGGCGTCCATGCGCTGCAGCGGCGGCGGATTCTTGCGACCGCCGCGGAAGCGCTTCACGGCGAGCGCGATGGTGGCGGCCCAGCGCCAGCGCGTGGTGAATAGCGGCGCCGCGAGCAGCGCTTGTACCAGTATCTGGCTCACGGTCGCGCTGTTCAGATAGCGCGCGACCTCCTCGAGCGGGAAGCTGTGCGTCTCGCCGAGCGAGAGCACGATGGCGTCTTCGGTCGCGGCCGCTTGCAGCTCGAAGTTGAACTTGCGGCAGAAGCGCTTGCGCAGCGCGAGGCCCCACGCGCGGTTGATGCGGTTGCCGAAGGGCGCGTGGACGACAAGCTGCATGCCCCCGGTTTCATCGAAGAAACGCTCGAAGACCACGGCTTCCTGGGTCGGCACGATGCCGAGCACGCCTTTCGCGGCGGCGAGATAGTCGACGATCTGCTCCGCCGCCGATGCGCTGGTGCGGTAAGTCCACGCCAGCCATGCGCGCGCGTGGGCCAACGCCTCGGACGTGACGTGCTCGCCGAGCTCGGCGTTCAGCGCTGAACGCAGCCGGGACACGGCGGCGGAGAGCTCGTCCGTGCGCGCCGGCGCTTCGCCGAGCCAGAAAGGAATCGACGGCGGCTGGCCCTTCGCGTCTTGCACGCGCACGATGCCGGGCTCGATCTTCACGATCCGATACGACATGTTGCCGAGCTGGAAAATATCGCCGGTGAGGCTCTCGACCGCGAAGTCCTCGTTGACCGTTCCGACCGGCGTGCCGGCCGGTTCGAGCACGACGCGGTAATCCGCCGTGTCGGGGATGGCGCCGCCGTTCATGAGCGCGGTGAGGCGCGCGCCCTTGCGCGCGCGCAGCCGTCCGTTCACGGCGTCGCGGTGCAGATAAGCGCTGCGCCGGCCGCGGCGCGTGCCGAAGCCGTCGGCGAGCATGCGCACCACGTCGGTGTATTCTTCGCGTGTGAGATCGCGGTACGGGTAAGCGCGGCGGAACGTTTGGTAGAGCCAGCTTTCGGAAACGCCTCCGTCTGCCACCGCGGACATCTTGCCGGCGTCCAGCTCGAGCTCGGCCTGTGCATTCGCCTCCGCGGTATCTTCCGAACTCGCCCCGCCCGACGTCCGGCCGGCCACCTCGGCGACGATCTGCTGCGCCAGCACATCGAGCGGCTTCGGGGGAATGCGCAGCCGGTCCAGCTCGCCGGCATCGATAGAAGCGAGCAGCGCCGTGCACTCGATCAGCTCGTCGCGCGTCAGCGGAAACAGGCGCGCTTTCGGCGTTCCCGTGACGGAGTGACCCGCGCGGCCGGCGCGCTGCAGGAACGTTGCGATGGAACGCGGAGAGCCGAGCTGGCACACGAGATCGACGTCGCCGATGTCGATGCCGAGTTCGAGCGAAGCGGTGGCGACGAGCGCCTTCAGCTCGCCGCGCTTCAGGCGCTGCTCGGCGTCGAAGCGGCTTTCTTTGGCGAGACTGCCGTGATGCGAGGT
The DNA here is from genome assembly GCA_021323795.1 of Acidiferrobacteraceae bacterium. Classification (GTDB taxonomy): domain Bacteria; phylum Pseudomonadota; class Gammaproteobacteria; order Acidiferrobacterales; family Sulfurifustaceae; genus JACQFZ01. The sequence continues at coordinate 3,279 of JAJPKH010000165.1, forward strand.
GACGTGCTCCTTGCCGAGCCGCTCGCTCAGGTGGCGCGTCGCGCGCTCCGCCAGCCGGCGGGTGTTGACGAAGATCAGCGTGGTGCGATGGCCCTGCACCAGCTCCGCGAGGCGGTCGTAAAGTTCGTCCCACACCTCGTTCGCCATGACGGCCTGCAAGGGCGAGCGCGGCAGCTCGAGCGCGAGATCGCGCTTGCGCGTGTGGCCGGTGTCGATGATCACGCAATCGGGATCGGCGCTGGTTTGGCGCTTGTCGACAAGCGCGGCGCGCGCTTCGACAGCTCTATCCCGAGCGACGTCGAAGGGCTCGGCGCGAACGGCTGTAGTATCCGCTCGTCCTGAGCTTGTCGAAGGACGCGTGGATGCGCCGACCAGAAAGCGCGCCACTTCTTCGATCGGTTTTTGCGTTGCGGATAATCCGATGCGCGTGATGTGGCGCGTCACTATGTTCCGCGGCGGAGCCGCACTTGTAGGTTGTGCCTTTAAGTAGTCCTGCGTCGTCTCGACTACCCCTCTCCCTTCAAGGGGGGAGGGGGCACGTGGCTCGCTGACATGGCTCGTCGAGAGCGCCGCGAGGCGTTCCAGCGACAATGTCAGATGCGCGCCGCGCTTGGTCGCGGCGACGGCATGAATCTCATCGACGATCACCGTCCGCGTGGTCGCGAGCATCCCGCGGCCGGATTCGCTGGTGAGGAGGAGATAGAGCGATTCCGGTGTCGTCACCAAAATATGCGGCGGTGTCTTTCGCATCGCGGCGCGGTCCGCCTGGGTGGTGTCGCCGGTGCGCACCTGCACGCGAACCTCGACGTCCGGCAGACCACGTGCCTTCAGCTCCGCGCGGATGCCGGCGAGCGGTTGCTGCAAGTTGCGCTCGATATCGTTCGAAAGTGCCTTGAGCGGCGAGACGTAAACGACCTGCGTTTCATCCGGCAGCCCGCCGTTCAGCCCTTCCTTTATTAAGGAATCGATCGCCGCGAGAAACGCGGCCAGCGTCTTACCGGAACCCGTCGGCGCCGCGATGAGCGTATGGCGCCCGCTGGCAATCGCGGGCCATGCCTGGCGTTGCGGCTCGGTCGGTTGCGCGAACGCGCGCGCAAACCACGCGGCCACGGCGGGGTGAAAGCGGGAAATAGGCATGGCCGTAGGATATCAAAAACCGACAATCGCAACTGCTTCACCTTTTTGTCGCCGCCGTCCGCCTTCTTTCCGGCGCCGTTCGCGAATGTCGCTCGGTATCGGTTCTGCTTTATCGCTAGAATCCTGTTTGTGTTTCAGCCCGGAGGTTCGCGGTGAGCAAAGAGCAGGTGGCATTCAAGGGGCGGATCGTGAAGGTCACGCTCGACACGGTTACCTTGCCGAACGGCAAGCGGGCGGACATCGAGGTCGTGCACCATCCGGGAGGCGCCGCGGTGGTGGCGCTCGATGCCCAGCAGCGCGTGTGTTTGCTGCGGCAATACCGCCCGGTCTTCCGCGACTGGATTTGGGAGCTGCCCGCCGGCAAGCTCGATCCCGGCGAAGGGCCGCTCGCGACGGCGCAACGCGAGCTGATCGAAGAAGCCGGCGTCAAAGCGGCGCGCTGGACGCCGCTCGGCGGGATCATGAGCTCGCCGGGCGTGTTCGGCGAAGTCGTGCACCTGTATCTCGCGCAGGACTTGACCGCGGTTTCCGCCGACACCGAGGAGCACGAGTTGATCGAAGTGCACTGGGTTCCCTTGGCGGAAGCCATCGCGCGCGCGTCGGACGGCGATGTCAACGACGCCAAGACGCTTGCCGGTTTGTTTCGGGTAATCGGGCGACTGAAGCAATGAGCGACCACGGCAGCGGTAGGTTGGGGTGAGCAACGCGAACCCCACAATCTGCTAAAAGGAACCCCTGATTAATTCCGTTCGTCCTGAGCTTGTCGAAGGACGAACAGCGCAAGACATTTGATTCATCGGGCCCGCCGTTCATGGCTCGACAGGCTCCCACGAACGGCGGGAATTAATCAGAGCTTCCCTAACGCTTCGCCTTCTGATACTCCGCCGTCGCCTGCGGCATCAATTCTTGCAGTTGCGCGATGCGCTTGTCGTCGACCGGGTGGGTGCTGAGAAAAGCGGGGGGCGCGCCTCCGCCTTTCTGCTTGTTATAGGCGCTGAAGCGTTGCCAGAACGCGACCGCTTCGTGCGGATCGTAGCCGGCGCGCGCCATGTAGATGAGGCCGAGGTGATCGGCCTCGAGCTCCTGCTTGCGCGA
>JAJPKH010000150.1 GCA_021323795.1 Acidiferrobacteraceae bacterium
CCGCGCGCTCACCTGCGTGGTGCGTCGAGCGAATAGATTTCTTTGGTGGATCTAATTCAATTGGCCGATCGAAGAGCATGGCGTCCTGCCTTGCTTGGGTGCTGTAGCCTACAACCTATCTCAAAATTGAACTGACGTAGGTCGGGTGAACGCCGCGCGAGCGGCGGAACCCAACACGGCGAGAACGCCAGCGGCCGCCTCGGTCGCCGCTGTTAGTCGCTGGTTTCTGCATCGCAACAACCGCTATCCCAGCCGCTAGAGCGGCCAAACCCTTGTTAGATCGCGGCCTTAACGCGTCCGCCGTTTGTCCCTACTCCAAGTGATGATGTTTTGAAACAATAACGCCGCAAGCGCCGCATTAGATGGCGTGACAGGGATATGGGGAGGGAGACGTGAGACAGACAATCGTAAGACTTGGACTGCTCGTACTGTTCGGTTCGATGTCCGCTTGCGGTGGAGGAGGGGGCGGAGGCGGCGGTAGTGGTGGCGGAGGCGGGAGTACGCCTTCCGAAGTAGTCTATGTCGGCAATTCGAACCGCACCGTTATTACTGCAACCAATGCAGCGAAGCTTACGAGCGACGTCATTGGCGGAAGTAGCGCGGCTAACTTCGTCATTGGGGCAGCAGTGTCGAGCAGCGCCACGTCCCCAACACAGGCTCACACGGGACTTACTGATCTGGCGCGGCGTCTCAATCGAGACATCCGCGACACGCTCGCCCAGACGACAACGACCAATGTTGGCCAGCGAGTACCAGTTGCCACTATCCAAGTCGACGAGACAGACCCATGCGACATCGGGTCAGTGCGGACGGTCGGGACGCTTAACGACAACGGCACCGGCACCGTGTCAGTCACATACAACGATTGCCGGATCGGCGGTGAAACGCTAAGTGGTCCCGCCACGTTACGCATTGACTCGTTCGATCGCTCCAGTCTTCTACCGACTGACTTCACCTTAAGTTTCCCTCGGTTGACGCTGCGCGGTCCAGGGACCGACGTCGGTATCGGAGGGTCCTTGCGCTCTCAATTAAGTATCGGAACGAACACGGAGACGCTGACAATAAACCTCGTCACTTTGGACAACAGTACGCGCGCAATGACGAAAGCCGAGAACCTCGTCATCGTCAACGTTTACGGCAGCCTTTTATTCCCCTCGTCCTTTACCGAGACCGTGAACGGCCGTTTGTTCGACTCAGTGCACGGTTTCGTCGATATCTCGACGCCGACGCCGCTACTGTTCACCGGTGTTACGGACGAGTTACCGAGTGCGGGACGAATACAACTCACCGGTGCCTCGAATGCTTCGATCCGTGTGCGGGTCGTTTCGAACAGTTTGGTTCTCATTGAAGTAGACCTAAACGGCGACAACGGTGTCGATATCGCTGCGAGACTTAACTGGGCGGATCTTTCCACCGCTGTCGGATCGGACCTAGCCGATAGCGACGGAGACGGCATACATAACTCATGGGAAGTATCGCGTGGATTAAATCCTTCAAACCCCGCGGATGCATCGCTCGATAATGACAACGACGGCTTTAGCAATCTTGAGGAGTATCGAGTTGGCTCAGATCCGAACAACGCGAGCTCTCGCCCCCTGTCGTCTGCAGATCTGAGGCTTTCGATCTCCGATTCAGTCGACCCGGCGTTTACCAGCACGAATTTCAGCTACTCATTAGCAGTCTGGAACTTCTCCGGGAGCAGTGCGCGCAACGTGGAAGTTCGAGGCAGGTTGCCAGCAGGCGTTGCATTTGTGAGCGCAACGGGCGACGGTTGGAACTGTGGTCACGTGACCGGCCTCGTGACATGTACTCGCGATGCTTTAGATGTTGGTATTACGTCGAGTGTGTCTCTCGTAGTCACGGCGCCAGCAACATCCGGCGTCATTTTTTATACGGCTACGGTTTCGAGCGATACTGCTGACTCCAACAGCGCAAACAACAGTGCCACGGAGCAGACGACAGTCGGATATTCTCTCGCGGCACTTCAACCCAAAATCGACAACGCGGTGGTCGGCGAGACAATACTCGTCGATCCGGGAATGTACGTCGGCACGTTAGATTTCCATGGCAAAGATGTAGTGTTGCAAAGCAGAAACGGTCCCGAAAATACTATCTTGAGCAACCGGTCAGAACGGGTGGTGCAGATAGGGCCGGGCGCTACCATACGGGGCTTTACGATAAGAGGCTCTATCCCCTCGGCGGTTCCTACTCCTCCTGGGGAGGACGGCGAAGGTCCTGGCGGCGGCGGTATTCAGGTCAGTGGTGCTGGTACGCTTATTTCAGAGAACGTTTTTGAGGTGAACTTTCCGAATCCGCTGGTGCATGGCAGCGCAATTGGCGGAGATAATGCTTCGCCAATCATCGAGCGAAATATTTTTCGCAACAATAGCGGACCCGATGTGCCTCTGGGCGGCGTGATCGTTCTCGATGGTGCTTCGTCGCCTCTGATTCAAAATAATATGTTCGAAAAAAATATGTGTCGGAGTCTCTGGTTGTTCGTTACGGCACCTGGTGCGCCGCTAGTAATAAACAATACCTTCGTCGGAAACCTGAAAGGCGTAAGAGTTTATCGAGGTGCTCCTTGGGGTTCGCAAACCTATCGGAACAATATTTTCGTTCAGAACGGTACGGTTTTAGAAGCAGACTTCGGTACCGACGCCGACAACCCGGTCTGGGAAAACAACCTGGTCTTCGGCAATAGCGCGAACTACGTTGGCACCGTCGATCTCACAGGCAGCAACGGGAACATCTCGGCTGACCCGCTGTTCGTCAATGCGTCGAACGGCGACTATCACCTGCAAGCCGGCTCACCGGCCATCGATGCGGGCAGCGCCACGAATGCGCCCACCACCGATTTCGCCGGAACGTCGCGTCCGCTTGGTGGGGGGATCGATATAGGTGCATTCGAGGCGCCATAGGCGAGGGCAGCCCAAAGTTACTGCACGAACCCCGCGTTCACCTCGTCTTGGTGAGCAGGCGGATCGGCACCGGCTCTACACACCAAATGTCGGCGCAATATTCACGGATGCGCGGTCGGAGGGAGAGCTTGCCCGAGCGCGGCGTTCAGGATCGACATGCTTGTCGGCGGTCGAGATCTGCTCTGACAGATCATCCCGGCCACGCCGTCATGCCCTACCAAGAATTCTTCCGCAAACGCCAGAAAGCACGCTACGGCGAGAACGGCGGCGGCGCGTCGGGCGCTGCTGGTAACGCCTCGGTCGGGCCGAATGAAGCAGAAACGGCCCCCCTTTCTAAGCTAAAGCGCTTAACACATTTCGAGGAAGCGGTTGTATAGCAACTTGCCTCCAGAACTATACAACCGTGGAAGGCGCTCCGCTTGATGCAGTTGTATAGCAGCGTATAATAAGTGTTATACAACTCAAATCCTGCCCATGAAATCCTTCACCCGCCTGAGTTTAACTAGCCAGACTCTTTATGCTGAGCTCTTGGAGCAAACCATGGCGCTCGAGGCCGCGCGCTCGGCAGCGAGCCTCCCCGGCACGTTTACCACGCGCATCGTGAAGGGCCGGACGTACCATTACTACGTCTACCGCGATATCGGGGGAAAGTTTCAGCAGGTGTATCTGGGCGCGGACTCCGACGAGGTGCGTGGTTTCATCAAACGCGCGCGCGAAGAAAAGCGGCAAGTGTCCGCCGACTTCAAGCGGGTGGAGGAGCTGTGTTCTGCGCTCGAGGCAACCGGCGCCAACATCGCCCCGCACTCGCATGCCAAGGTCATCCAAGCGCTTGCCGACAGCGGGCTATTCCGCTTCGGCATGGTCATGGTCGGAACGCACGCGTTTGCCGTTCTGGGCAGCGTGCTCGGAGTACGATGGAGTGTCGGGGAACGGACCCAGGATGTCGATTTCGTGTACGACTCCGACATTGATGTCGGCGTGGCGGACGCCGAGGAACTAAACATTCCGGACGTCCTGAAGAACCTCGAGATGGGTTTTGTCCCCATTCCTAAGCTCAACCATCGCCATCCGTCGACTTCCTTTCGCGTGCGTGGCAAGGAATTGCGCGTCGACTTTCTCACGCCCATGACGGGGAAAGCATGGCAGCGGCCGGTTCAACTCCCTCATCTCCACACGGCCGCCGACCCGCTGCGCTATCTCGACTATCTGATCGAAAAGCCACAACACGCGGTGCTAATCGCCAATCGCGGCATACTCGTAAACATTCCGAACGCCGGGCGCTATGCATTGCACAAGCTGATTGTTTCGCAAGTGCGGGAGAATCGTGCCAAGGCGGAAAAAGACGTTCAGCAAGCCGCACAGCTGTGCGAAGTGTTGCTGGAATCGAAGCCGGGTGATTTGTTTCTGGCGTGGAAAGCCATGGTGGCGCGTGGCAAAGCTTGGACGCAGAAATTCAATCGAGGCCTTGAACGGTTGACCAAGAGCCATCCGGCCGTGGGCAAGGAACTCGCGCGTCGACTCCGCACGACGTAAGCGAGCGGGATGTAATCCTTGCGCGTAGCGAGCGGCGGAAACTTGTCCCCTGCACGTAAAGAGATCGTCGAGAAAGCGCCGCTTGAGCGCCTCTTTGCTCAAACCCGTCCGGCCGTTGTCGTTCGAAACCAAACCGGCCGATCGTCAGCATAGTTCCACGATGTTCATGCTTGGTTCTGTTCGTTGCGACTCGTATCGCAACTACCGTGCCACGGTCGCGCGATAGGATGTGCTGCTCCGAAGGTATGAATTGAGGCTCGTTTTTGAGTTGGTAATTTCAGGCGGAACCGTAGGCGATGAAGCGATCTCGCGACGCTGCTACTCGTCCAACGACAACAGCCCCGCATTCCCGCCGATCGCTGAGGTATTGATACTCACCGTCCGCTCGGTCGCGAAGCGGTGCAGGTAATGCGGCCCGCCGGCCTTGGGGCCGGTGCCGGAGAGGCCTTCGCCGCCGAACGGCTGCACGCCGACGACGGCGCCGATGATGTTGCGGTTCACGTAGAGATTCCCCACACGCGCCCGCTCGCGCACGCGCTCCCACGTCGCTTCGATGCGGCTGTGCACGCCGAGCGTCAGGCCGTAGCCGGTGGCGTTGATGGCGTCGATGACGGCGTCGAGCTTGCCGGCCTCGTAGCGGATGACGTGCAGCACCGGGCCGAAGACCTCGTGCGTGAGGAGCGACAGCGAATCGAGCTCGAACACGTGCGGCGCGAGGAAGCTGCCGCGCTCGGTGCCGGCGGGGAGGGGCAGGGCGCGCAGCAGCCGCGCTTGCGATTGCATACGCGCGAGGTGCGGCCGCAAGCCATCGACGGCGGCACGGTCGATCAGCGGGCCGATGTCGGTCGCGAGGCGCATCGGATCGCCGATTGTTAGCTCCTCCATCGCTTCGGTCAGCAACTGCACCACGCGCGGGGCGATATCCTCCTGCACGAACAGCACCCGCAGCGCCGAGCAGCGCTGGCCGGCGCTGTTGAACGCGGACACGAGCACGTCCGGCACGAGCTGCTCGGGCAGCGCCGAGCTGTCGGCGATGAGCGCATTCTGCCCGCCGGTCTCGGCGATGAAGGGAACGATCGGCCCCCGGCGCCGCGCCAGCCGTTCCTGAATGTGCCACGCCGTCTCGGTCGAGCCGGTGAAGGCGATGCCGGCAAGACGCGAGTCGGCTGTGATCGCATCGCCAATCTGACCGCCGGGCCCGGGCAGAAAGTGCAGCACTTCGCCCGGCACGCCGGCCTCGTGCAGCAGGCGCACGACGAGCGCCGCACAAAGCGGCGTCTGCCGCGCCGGCTTCGCGATCACGCTGTTGCCGGCCGCGAGCGCCGCCGCGACCTGCCCGGTAAAAATCGCCACCGGAAAATTCCACGGGCTGATGCCGGCGAAGGCGCCGCGCCCGCGCAGCCAGAGCCGGTTCGATTCCCCCGTCGGCCCCGGCAGCTCGCGCCCGGCGCCGAACTCCTGCCGCGCGAGCATCGCGTAATAGCGGCAGGCGTCCACCGCCTCGCGCACTTCGGCGAGCGCATCCGGCACCGTGCGGCCGCCTTCGCGAATGATGCGCGCCATCAGCTCCGCGCGGCGCTCCTCCAGGAGACTCGCGGCGCGCTCAAGTGCATCAGCACGCCGCGCGGCGGGCGTTAAGTCCCACGCCGGCTGCGCCGCCGTGGCGATATCAAACGCCCGGTCCACGTCCTCGGCATCGGCTTCGATCACCTCGCCGACCGTCTGCGCGTTATCCGCCGGATTCGCGATGGACCGCACCGGCCCGCCCGCTGCGGCGCCGCCAATGATCGGCGCCGCCGTCCAGGCCTCCGCGCACGCGCGCGCGAGCGCCACATCGAGGCGCGCCAGCTCCTCCGGGTCGCTCAGGTCGAGCCCGCGGCTGTTCCGGCGCTCCGCACCATATATATAAGGAGGCGCGGGGATGCGCGGGTGCGGCGTGGCGTCCACCGCCTTGATGGCCGCGACCGGATCCACCACCAGCCGTTCCACCGGCACGCGCGCGTCCGCGAGCTGGTTCACGAACGAGGTGTTCGCGCCGTTCTCGAGCAGGCGGCGCACGAGGTAGGGGAGGAGCGTCTCGTGGCTCCCGACCGGCGCGTACACGCGGCATGGCGCGGCGACACCTTCCTCGGCCAGTGTCTGATACAGCGCGCCGCCCATGCCGTGCAGCCGCTGAAACTCGAACGGCGCGTCGCCCGCGACGGCGAGCAGGTACGAGACGGTGTAGGCGTTGTGCGTCGCGAACTGCGGGTAAAACGCCTGCGGGTGCGCGAGGAGGTAGCGCGCGCAGGCCAAGTAGCTCACATCGGTCGCGTGTTTGCGCGTGAACACCGGGTAATCGTCGAGCCCCAACTGCTGCGCGCGCTTGATTTCGCTATCCCAGTACGCGCCTTTGACGAGGCGCAACGGAACGCGCCGCTGCTCGACGCGAGCGAGCGACGCCAGCCACTCGAGCACCGCTGCCGCGCGGCGCTGATACGCCTGCACCGCGAGCCCGACCTCCTCCCACCCGCGCATCGACGGATGCCGATACACCGCCTCGAAAATATCGAGCGAGAGCTCGAGCCGTTCCGCTTCCTCGGCATCGAGCGTGATGCCGACATTCGCCGCGCGCGCCGCCTGCGCGAGCGCCAGCACGCGCGGCGTCAGTTCCGCGAGCACGCGCTCGCGCTTGGCATATTCATATCGGGGATGCAGCGCCGACAACTTCACCGATACGCCCGGCCGCTCGAACACCGAACCCGAAATCCCCGGCCGCTCAACGACTGAACCCGTAGAGTGCGCCTGCGCGCCTATCGTATTAATCGCATGCCGATACGCCGCGAAATAAACCTCCACATCCCGCGCACAGCGCGCCGCTTCGCCCAAACAATCGTACGAGTACCGCACCCCAGGCTCGCGCTCCGCCCGCTGCAACGCATCCTCGATCGTGCTCCCCGTGACAAAATGCTCCGCCAGCACCCCCATCGCCCGCCCGATCGCAACGCGCGCAACCTTCTCCCCCAACCGCGCTGCGAGCCGCTGCAGCACATTTAAAACTCCCTCCCCCCTTTTTATTTCGAGACCCCTCCCCCCTTGAGGGGGAGGGGCAGGGGAGGGGGGTAACGCTACCGGTGCCAACGCAGTATCCAGCGCAACCAGCCTCCCACTGATGATGAGTCCCCACGTCGAC
>JAJPKH010000068.1 GCA_021323795.1 Acidiferrobacteraceae bacterium
GCCGCCTCTTTCACGCTCACCCGGTGGGCGCCCCGGGCTTTGAGCACGAAGAAATCGAGCGCGAGCAAGCCGATCACGAGCAGCGTGAATCCGAAATAGAGAACGGGAGTACCGGCGGATTCGATCGTCATGTCATGCGTTCCGGATCGGCGTTTGCTTTCCTTCCCAGGGCCGAAGAAGATACCCGGCCGGTCGCGGGCGAGCGCCGGTGCTGCGAGCAGCTCTGCGCGGTTTTACGCGTCGAGGTGCTGCGGCTCCGGAGGGCTGACGCGATTCTTGGAAGTTTATAAGTAGCCTGCTCTCTTCATTACCGCACCGAATTCGCTTTCGATCGCCTGCGCGCTTTCCGGCGGCAATTCCTCTTTCCAGCCGGATATCCGTCCTTTACGAATGAAGCGGCCGCGTTTCGCCATGTCGCCCGGATAGTTTTCCTCGCCAAACTCCTCTTCGGTCTTCCTCATCGCCTCGAAACTGCTTCTTTCAAGGATGAGGCTGAAGAGCTCATTCGGACATTCGATGCCGGCGAACGCCAGCGCCCGCTTTAGCGTCTCGGGCTTTTTCTTCACCATGTCCTCGTACTTGACGATCGCGATCCGCTCATCGCGCTCGGCGCGCTCCAGCCAGACCGACGCCTGCCTGTCGCAGCGCGTGATCTGCGGCTCGTATCTTTGGATATTGCCGTTGCGCAGATATTCATCGACAAAGTCGCGCAAGGTTGTCGCCATGTCGTTAAAGATCGTGCGATACATGTGATAGTAGGACACGAGCACCGCACGCGGATCGCGGATGAGGTAAATCGTCTTGGGATACAACTGCGAATAGATCGGCACTTCGTTTCGGAATAACCGAGGCCGCGAGAATGTCCGGCGCGTCTCGATGGCGAGGTCCTCGAAGTGTATTCCCGGCACGTAGTCGTTGATGTTCGCGAGGTTGATCTTCTTCTCGAAATCCTTGAAGACGGCGATCGCGAGGACGTAGGACATCAGCGTATTACCCGACTTAGGATGGCCCACGACAAAAACATCCGTCGGGTGAAGCAGGTTCTTGAATCGCAGCGCGTCCCGCTGCTTGAGGTAGAACCGCTTGAACGGCCGCAGCGGTCTTCGAATTGTTTTGACTAAGGGACCTTGGCTCACGGTTTACGACCTCCTTTATTGTTGGTTAGGCTGTCCGGTCAATCGTTCGGCGTGGCTCCCGTCCGCCTCCTGAGCGGGGTACGCTTCTACGCAATGCGAAGCGCGCAGTCTAATTGTTCGTTTAAAGAGGTTCTTCCACATTTTCTCGGGGGTCTCTATTCGCGCCGTCATCAACGCTGATCGTCGCGACCGGCATCCTTCCAACCGAAGAGAATTAAAACGGCCGTCGCAGGGAATGGTTTACAAACGACACGGCGAGCTGCCGGTGTGGGGCGGCAAGCACGCGGGCGCTAAACGCAAGCGCTCGACCTCGTCGTCTGCGCTAAGCGCTCGCCTTCGAAGGCCAATGACCTGCATAATCGCAATGGAAACCGGCGAACGCCGCTCGCGCAAGGACCGTCACTGTGGGCGGTGTATCCGTCGTAAACGTATGGGCAACGCAAAATAGGTCAGAGCACGAAACCTCATGAATGCAAACGCCGCCACGCGTTTTATCGATGCCCTCTGGAACGACAGCATCGTCCCGCAGCTCATCGAGTACATCCGCATTCCGAATAAGTCGCCGCACTTCGATGCGCAGTGGCGCGAGCACGGTTACATGGATGCCGCGGTCGCGCTGATCGAGCGCTGGTGCCGGGAGCAGCCGCTGCGCGGTTTGCATGTGGAGGTGATGCGGCCCGAGGGGCGGACGCCCCTCCTATATTTGGAAATCCCGGGCGAGGGCGACGATACCGTGCTGCTCTACGGGCACCTGGACAAGCAGCCGGAGATGACCGGCTGGGAAGACGGTCTCGGGCCGTGGACGCCGGTGCTGCGCGGCGACAAGCTCTACGGGCGCGGCGGCGCGGACGACGGATACGCGGCGTTCGCGTCGCTCACGGCGATTCGCGCGTTGCAAGAACAAGGGCTGCCGCATGCGCGCTGTGTCGTGTTGATCGAAGCGTGCGAGGAGAGCGGCAGTTACGATTTGCCGTACTACATCGGCACATTGGCGTCGCGCATCGGCAGGCCGAGCCTGGTGATCTGTCTCGATTCGGGCTGCGGCAACTACGACCAGCTCTGGTGTACCACGTCGCTGCGCGGGCTGGCGAACGGCGTGCTGCGTGCCCAGGTTCTGAAGGAAGGCGTGCACTCGGGTGATGCGAGCGGCATCGTGCCGTCGAGCTTTCGCGTGATGCGCCGGCTATTGAGCCGGCTGGAAGACGAGGCGACGGGCCACATCAAGCCCGACGTGTTTCATGCCGAGATTCCGGCGCAACGCCGCGAGCAGGCGAAAGCGGCGGCCGCGACGCTCGGCGACGCGGTGTACGGCAAATTTCCTTTCGTGCCGGGCATGCAGCCGATGGCGTCGGACCCGACCGAGCTCGTGCTGAATCGCACGTGGCGTCCGACGCTCTCGATTACCGGCGTCGATGGCATTCCGCCGTTACAGAACGCCGGCAACGTGCTGCGCCCGTCGACGGCGGTGAAAGTTTCGCTGCGGCTCCCGCCGACGGTGAACGGCCCGCGCGCGGTGGCGGCGCTCAAGCGGTTATTCGAGCAAGACCCGCCGTACGGCGCGAAGGTCGAGTTCGTTTCCGATCAGGCGGCGACGGGTTGGAACGCGCCGCCCGTCGCGCCGTGGCTGCAACAATCGCTCAGCGAAGCGTCGACGGCGTTCTTCGGCCGCGACGCCATGTACATGGGCGAGGGCGGTACCATTCCGTTCATGGCGATGCTGGGCGAACGTTTCCCGAACGCGCAGTTCGTGATCAGCGGCGTGCTCGGCCCGCACTCGAACGCGCACGGGCCGAACGAGTTTCTGCACATACCGACGGCGAAGAAATTAACCGCCTGTATTTCGCGCGTGCTGTTCGATCATTTTCGTGCCGGTCGCCGCTGAATAATGCTTCGCGAGCGGGCGCAGCAAGCGATGCGTCAGGTACGGCGCTTGCCGACAGCCGATTCCCTCTTATTTCATCGTACGTTCGCCGAATACCACGCCGGGACTTTTAGTTTGGAGAGCTTCGGGTCAATGACGAAATCACAGGCCTTCGCCATTTCCTCGTTAATCTCGAAACGCACGCGTCCGCCGATCAGCAGCAAGTTGACGATGCCCCCGCGCGCGGTGAACGCGTCGGCTTCGCCGACCGTAAGGAGGCCGCGCATGATGGGAATGGACTGGACCGGTTTATCGCCGCCGAGTACCAGAATGTGGCGCTTTTGCGTCGACGGAGTGCCGATATCCCGGATGCGTTCCACATAAAGGGTCCGGCCGCCCACGGGCTCGTCGTGCAGTGCGTAGTAGGCATCGAGACCGTCGGCGCCGCAGATGGACAGGTTAAGCTGACCGTGCGGATCGCATACGTCATGCGGCCAATCGATGAAACGCAGCAGGTTTAACAGGTAAGACGCCTTCACCCGGTAATCGAGCGCAAACTCCTCGGCATCGGTGGAACACGTGGCCGCCAGCAGCAACGGCAAAGCGTGCCGGAGATTACTTCCGTGCTCGTTTAGTTTCATTTTTCCCCCTCTCAGTGGCGCTCGGCGACATACGAGCAGTCGTTATGGTGTCTGGCAACTCGACTCACGGCAGCGCGTCGGTCGACGGTCACAAGGTAACAACGCGAGTATCGGGCGAAGAATCGGGAAGACTACGCGTCCACCACCGGGAAACCACTGAGCGGCGCGGCGCAGCAATAATAATTTTTCTCGGTACGCGTTCGTCGATCCCCGCGCGCCGAGCGTTGCGATAATAGAGGACTGATGAGGATCAGCCGCTATGTTCTCTTCGGCCGAGCTTGTCGCGAAACGGCTCGCCGTCGCGGACGAACTCGAGCGACACGGAGTTGATGCAGTAGCGCAAGCCGGTGGGCGGCGGCCCGTCCGGGAAAACGTGACCCTGATGGCCGCCGCACCGTGCGCAGACGATCTCGGTGCGCACCATCCCATAGCTGGTGTCTCTTATGTACTTGAGATGCGTCTCATCGAAGGGGGCGGTGAAGCTCGGCCAGCCGGTTCCTGACTCGAATTTCTCTCCCGCCCGGAACAGCGGCAAGCCGCAGAGCCTGCAGCAGTAAGTCCCCGGCTCCTTGTTGGTGAGCAGAGTCCCGCAGAACGGCGCTTCCGTTCCGTGCTCCAGCAGCACTTGGCGCTCCTCGGGCGACAGCGCGGCCGCGAGCAGCCGGCGTTGCTCGGGATCGGGCGGGGAGAGGTCGAAACCGGTCGGAGAACGGTTCGAAGCGGTGGCATGTGTGTCCATTGTCAGACCCTCTCGGTGGTACCGAAACCTCCGGGAACCATGAAGACTTATCAAAATACCATTGTTGCCACTCGAAAATATATCCGTAGATGAAGTAAGGTCCGCCTCATCGCTCGGGAGGGGCGGACGGCGGATTTCGGGGTCGAATGGCGGAGAGTTTACGGATTACTTCGCGGGTCCCGGATTCGCGGTCGTGGACGATGGCACGGCTTCATTCCGGATTAGAGCCAGCCACGGACCGCTGCCGGGCACTTTGAGCCGGATCGTTTTCTCGCCATGGGCGGCCGTATCCGGGTTCCATCGGCTCGCCGAAATGTCCAACCATCTCACCTGGTACTCCTCGGCCGGTGGGACGGACAGGCGCACATCGCCGCCGTCCGGGAAGTAAACCGCATATGCTTCGGTGCCGATGTGGGTGAGGTAAGCCTCGTTTTCGCTGCGGTCCGACAGCAGCTCGTGTTTAACGTCCGGTGAAGCGCGAACGATGTTGAATTCCTCTAGAAATATTCTGGCGCTGCGTATTTGCTGTTGCGCCTGGGCGTTCAAGCCGATGCCGGCCGGCGGGCGATGAAAACGCACCGCGGCCGCGCCGCCGATCAAGTGCCTCCACCAGCGCGCGGCACCCTCCCGCGTGTTTCCGTAGTCGTCATACGTATCCGTCGTCGCCGCGCGCCCGAACCAGCTTCGCCACCAATGCATGGACGTCTGCTTCATGCCGCCGGCGCCCTGATCCGCTCCGTAGGTCTTGACCGCGTTCAAGGGCCGCGGATTGGTTTCGAGTTGCCGGCGCGCCCATTGAAACTTGTTCCAGTGGTTATCGCCGCGCTGGTGGTTGTTCTGCGATACCTCGACAAAATCGTAGCGCTCAGGATGATCCGTCGTGCGGCGGTACTGCGGCGACTGCAGATCCCATTCATCCCACATCTCGGTGACGAACGCGCGGGCTCCCGCCGCACGGGCGCGCGCCCGAATGTAGTCCGCCCAATACGCGCCCCAGGCTTCATCGGCCGAGGTTTCATTGTCGATGCAGTAGAGCACGTTCGGATAACGCAACGAGCGGCGCAGCATCTCGTCGACGAACCGTTGCTGGTAGCGCAGCACGACGACGTTGTTCCGCTGTTGTGGCGTGGTGAAGAAAAACGGCTGCTTGTTCTCGCCGGGGTGCTCGGGATATTTATCAGTAAAACCGGAGCGTTCGTAGCTGTAGTTGACGTTGTTCTTGGGATTGAACGGCGTCGTTTCCCACTGCTTCTCGGAATAATCGAAGCGGTCCCACACTTCGATTTGCACGATGATGCCCAACTGGTGCGTCAGCCGCAGCAAATTGTCGAACCGACGCCAGTATTCGTCGTTCCACCGTTCCAGGTCGTAGCGTCCGTCGGGCAGGCGCGCGAACGGCTGGACGTTGCCCCTCTCGCGGGAGCTCATGGTGTTGCGGACGTAATTGCCGCCGACGGACGCGAGCAGCTTTAGGTGCTCCTCAAGATCGGGAATCTGGAAAAGGTTGTGCTCCTTCGACCCGCCGAGCAGTACCACCGGTTGTCCCCGGTATTGCCAGTAGCGTGGATGTTTCGCGTAAGGCTGAATGCGGTCCGCCGCGCTCGGGAGGTCGGCCGCGACGGACGCCGCCCCCAGGATGGCGGAGAGTAAGACCGCGAGCACGACGCGAACGCTTGCAGGTACCACGGCGTAGTCCTTCGACGTTTGGGGGATTGGCGCGGGAGTCGTTATTAGGCGTGGACTATGTTGCAGGCGAGGGCGTTCGCGCAATCCGGATCGTTACTAAGGAAGCTCCGATTGATTCAAAAACGTAGGATGCGCCGCGCACATCGATCGAAAACAGGGTGCGTGGAACGTACCCTACGTCGAATTTATCAGAGCCCCAAGGTGAGTCGCAGCGCTATCCCCCGCCATGATTGCGGGCCGCTCCTTTAGGTTCGTTCTATCTGCCGGTTATCCGTCGACCGGTTCCGTCTTCGCAATCAGCGCGAGCAGCGAGTCGACGGCGGCGGGTTTGGTGAGATGTGCGTCGAAGCCCGCCTGCTTTGCCATGTTCTTGTCTTCCGACAATCCGTAGCCGGTGAGCGCGATGAGCAGGGCGCGCGAGCCCGAGGAACGGGCGCGGCGCGCGAGCTCGTAGCCGTCCATGTCGGGAAGACCGATGTCGATCAAGGCGACATCGGGTTGCGCGCGCGTGAGTTGCTGCAAGCCGCGCGGCCCGTCTTCGGCGGTCATCACCGCATGGCCGGCCATCTCCAGCACCGCGCGCAAACTGTTCCTGGCGTCCTGGGAATCTTCGACGATCAAGACGCGGCGCTGAGTTGCGCGAATGGCGGCGCGTTTCCCCGCGTCCGCCTCCTGCTCCGGCGCGATCGCGCGCAGGCGCACGGTGAAAGACGCGCCCTTGCCGAGCCCGTCGCTCGCGACGCTCACGGCGCCGCCGTGCATTTCGACGATGCGCTGCACCAGCGTGAGGCCGATGCCGAGCCCGCCCTTCGAGCGCTGCATGTCCTGCCCGGCCTGGAAGAAGAGATCGAAGACGTGCGCCGCGGTATACGGGTCCAACCCGACGCCGGTATCGCTGACCGTCAGCAATGCACTGTCGCCGTCGCGCCGGACGCGCACGTCGATGCGGCCGCTTTCCGGCGTAGCATTCACCGCGTTATTGACTAGATTCGTCACGACCTGCTCGATGCGGGTTTTATCCGCGCGTACCCAGACGGGCGCGCCGCGGTAGTCAAGCCGATGCTTCTCGATCTTGCCCGCCGCGCGTAGGGATTTGATGGCGGCTTGCACGGCTTGGTCGAGGTCGAGCGCATGCAGATCGAGCGCGACCTTCCCGGTGATGGCCCTCCCGACATCCAGCAGATCGTCGACGAGGGTGCCGAGATTCGCCGACTGCCGGCCGATGACGTCCTTGGCGAGCTGCCACGACGGCGTGCCCGGCTCGCTCTTATTCATGAGGTAAATGGCGTTCGTGAGGGCGGCGAGCGGATTGCGCAACTCGTGGCCGAGCATCGCGAGGAACTCGTCCTTCGCCCGGCTGCTCTCGTTAGCCTGTGCGAGAGAAGCCCGCATGGTCGCCGCGCGCGCGGTCGCCTGCGCCTCGATCAGCGACAGCAGGAGCGCGGCGAACAGCACGAAGAGAGTGACCGTCGTCACGGCGCCGGCGAGCCACGCCTTGTCGATCATCGCTGTTCCCAAAGTAATTGCGTCGGACGGAAACCGGGCCGCGGCCATGCCGGCGTAGTGCATCCCGGCGATGGCGAAGCCCATCACCACCGCTCCGGAAACGATACGGTACTTCAACCAGCGTGCGCCCTCGCGCGAGGTAAACGCCACCCAAAGCGCGGCGAACGACGCCGCGATCGCGATCGCGAGGGAAGCGGCGACCCAGATTGGGTCGTACTGAATCGGCGGCATGATCTCGATAGCCGCCATACCGACGTAGTGCATCGAGCAAATGCCGATGCCCATGGTGATGCCGGCGGTGAACAGCTGACGGCGGCTGACACGCTCGCGGCTGGCGATATGCAGCGCAAAAGTCGAAACCACTATCGCGATCAAAAGGGACAACAGCGTCGTGGGCAGGGCATAGATCACGGGCATCGGCAGCCGCAAGGCGAGCATGCCCACGAAATGCATGGCCCAGATGCCGATGCCCATGGCGAAGCCGCCGCCGAGCAGCCAGGCGCGCGCCGCCATTCCGCTCGCCTGCCGGATACGCAGAGCGAGGTCCAAGGCGGTGTACGACGCGAGGATCGCGACGACGAGTGAAACGAGGACCAATCCGTGGTGGTAGTGCTGGATCATAGGGATGCCGTCAAACCATGGACCAGCGGATCGAAAGGTAATGTGACTTAGCGTAACGCGGTTATTGTGCGCGGCAAAGATCGCCGGATATCAATACCGACTCATGCAGACCTATCCGGATGGCTGGCGCCGGCCGTCGGAAACTGCCATGGCGGGCGGTTGCGGACCTGCCACATCGAGCAAGAAGAGAGGTCAAAGTTAAGCGCAGAGCGCGCCATTCCTCTGCAAGGACGGGACAGCGATAGGTGATCAACCGGTCGTGATCGAATACTGGATAGCCAAGCCGCCGGCGGGTGAGACCGAGATCGAAAAGCTGAAGAGCGTCATCTGCTTCGAGTTCCCGACGGAATATCTCGATCTGCTGCGGCGCGGCAACGGCGGCGAGGGACCGCTCGCGCTGGCGCCCCTGTGGCTGCAAGCTGTGGAGCATCGAAGAAGTCATCGAGTATTCGCGATGGAAGTTGCCCGCGTGGCGGTTCCCGGGATATTTCTTCTTCGCCTCCAACGGCGGCCCGGAGAGCATTGCCATGCGGCGAACCACAGACGGCGCGATGGAAATCGTCATGATCGACACGCTGATGGGTCTGGACAGCGCTGAAGTGATCGCTACGCGTTTCGATTCATTCGTCAACGCCATAGGCAAGTAACGCGTCGGAATGAGCAAAGCAATCGCGTCGGCGCGCGGCCAGCGCGGAACGCCGACGAGTCTCGCGAGTCTTACAGACGCTGCATCTTAAAACGCTAACGGAGATACCATGGCAAGAGTGGTTGTATCCGCATTCGATTCGCGCCGCGAGGCCGACGCGGTACGCCGGCGCTTGCTCGAGCGCGGATTAACGGACGCGCGAATCCGCGTCGAAGGTGTCGAAACCGCCGCGCCGCCGGACCGCGGTTTGGTCGGCTTCATCGAGCGCATGTTCAGCGGCCTGCTGACCGGCGTCGATGAGCTTGGGCGGCCCGCCCGCGCGAGCAACCGCAAAGCCCTGGTCGTGCTGCACGTGCCCGACGCGGCGGCGGCGGCAAGAGCGGCGGCGATTCTGGACGAGATCGGGAAAGAGATCGGCCGGCCTGTTTTTTCCGGCACCGTGGTGTCTTCAGTCTCAACGTCGCCGGTTAGCCGCGGTGATAACGATGGCCCCTACGCCTTCGATATTATCGCAACGGTGTTAGGCCCCGAGATCTATCCGCTTCCGAATAGCCCCACGGGCTGGGGCGAAGCGACGCATGGCGCGAAGGCCGTGCTCGGCGAAATCCCGAATGATCCCGGCCGCCCGGAAGGTCTCATATGGGATGCCGGCGGCCTCGGGACCGACGGCTATCGGGAGGTTGGCGGAGGCGAAAAACGATAACGAAGAACGTAGGGTGCGCGCGCCATCTGCGGCTTAAAGGAATCTCTAATAATTCAACTGTAGGGTGGTTGAGCGCGGCGATGCCGCACAGGATGTGCCAATTTCGCTGGAGCACACGGACTGCGGAGCGATACCCGCCGAACCATATGCTTTTGTCGGGTCCGCGCGCTTGCGCGGCTTGACCCAACCTGCATGAGAAGCGATTTGTGGAGGTTTCCTTAAGCGCAAGCCCGTTGGTGTCACGTCTCCTGCAACCGCAAAACCGCCGCGCCGTTCAGTCGGCCCTCGCGAAGCGCGCGCAACGCCTCGTTCGCCTGTTCGAGCGCGAAAATTTCTACGCTGGTCCTTATGGGCACCCGCGGCGCGAGCGCGAGAAGTTCTTCGCCGTCGCGTCGCGTCAGATTCGCGACGGAAACGATGCGCCGCTCGCCCCACAGGAGCTCGTAGGGAAACGACGGGATCGCGCTCATGTGTATGCCGCCGCACACGACCGTGCCTCCCTTGCTGACGGCGCGCAGCGCCGCCGGCACCAGCGCGCCGACCGGCGCAAACAAGAGCGCGGCATCGAGAAGCTCCGGCGGAGCTTCGTTGGAGTCGCCGGCCCACGCCGCGCCCATTGTGCGCGCGAACGCTTTGGCTTTGTCGTCGCCCGGGCGGACGAAGGCGTAGACTTGTCTGCCTTGAAAGCGCGCGATTTGCGCGACGATGTGAGCCGCCGCGCCGAAACCGTAAATGCCGAGCCGTTGCGCATCGCCCGCCATCGTTAAGGTGCGATAGCCGATGAGGCCCGCGCACAGGAGCGGGGCCGCTTCAGCGTCGCTATAACCGTCCGGCAGCGGGAAGCAGTAGCGGCCGTCGGCGAGCACATAATCGGCGTAGCCGCCGTCGAGGTGATACCCGGTAAAGCGCGCGTTGTCGCAGAGATTCTCGCGCCCGCTGCGACAATAGCGGCAGCGGCCGCAGGTCCAGCCGAGCCACGGAACGCCCACGCGTTGGCCGATCGAGAACGCGTCGGTAGCGGCACTCGCACCGATCTCGGCCACATGTCCGACCACTTCGTGCCCGGGAACGATCGGATGATCGAGCGCCGGCAGATCTCCATCCACGATATGCAAGTCGGTGCGGCAAACGCCGCAGGCGGCGACGCGCAGCACGAGCTGCCCCGGCGCGGGACGCACAATATCGCGGGAAACCAACCGCAGTGGTTTACCGATTTCCAGAAGCTGCATCGCGCGCATTCGCATAATTTACCGTGCCGGCAGGGGCCCGCGAAGCGTGAGCATAAATCCGTCTACTATCCGGCGGCGTAGGCGGCGGAATCACTTCGCCAAGCGTTTGGCCCACGTTCCGCCCATTTGGTTTAGCGGGTTAAGCTTGTGCGTAAGCCGCGTGCGCCAGGCGTTACGGCCGGGTTTTTAAACCTCGCCGAAGAGCGAGTGCATATCGAGCTGCCGGTTGTCGCCGATCACGTGCTCGAAATCGAGGCCGAGGGTCGCGAGCACCGGCTCGGCCACCGCTTTAACTTGCTTCTCGACGTAGTGCTCCCGATCGAGCGGGTGCTGGACGTTGTCGAGCGGCTCGGGCCCGGCCGTCGTCATGACGTAGCTGATCAGTCGTCCGAGCGGCTGCGTCGACTTGCGCGCCGCCGCGACATGGGGCGGCGTGGTGGCGGTGTACTCCTCGGCGTCCTTGCGCAAGTTTTTCCGGTAGACCAGTGCATTGTCCAACTCGCCGTTGCGGACTCGCTTCACGAGGTCGGTGAGATATTCATCGACGGGCTGATCGGTGAAGAGGCGGTGGTAGAGCTCGCGCTGCACCTGCTTCGCGAGCTCGGTCCAGTCGCGACGCACGACTTCCATGCCCACGAACTCGACACTGTCGGCGCCTTTTCCATGGAGGAGACCGGCATAGCGCTTGCTCGCGCCGCGCGTGCTGTGGCGCGCGCGCGGCAGAAACAGTTTCACATAGAGTTTCTCGAACTCGAGCTCGAGGCGGCTTTGCAAACGCCAGCGCTCGCCGATGTAGCGTCCAAGCTCGCGGTTCAGCGAGGCGGCCAGCTCGCGTCCCTGTTCGCGGGCTTGGTCCGGATCATGACTACCGGAATGAACGAACAGGCTGTCCGTGTCGCCATAGAGCACTTTGAAGCCGGCCGCCTCGAACCAGCGCTTGGACCACAATAACAAGTCGCGGCCGGTGCCGGTGATCGAATTGGCGAGCGCGGCGTTATGGAAGCGGCAAGCGGGCGTGCCGAGCACGCCGTAAAACGAATTCATCAGAATCTTGATGGCGTTCGACGCCACGTCATCGCCGGCTTTCCTGGCCGCTTCGCGCCGCGGAAATAATTCATCGAGCAGGCGCGGCAGAATCGCCGGTTCGCGGCGGAAGCCGCCGCCCGGCGTCTGGATCAGGTCGGCGTCCGGCGACGGGTCGGCGACATACGCCAACGGATCGATATTGAAAGTGCGGATGATGCTCGGATACAGGCTCTTGAAATCGAACACCCAGACGTTGCGGTGCAGCCCGGTGACCGGTTCCAGCACGTGGCCGCCGTGCTGCGCGGCATGCACGCGCGAATCGTCGGAACGCACGGTCGGCGCGACGACGCCGAGTTTCTCCAGCTCGCTGAGATAGAGAAAGTCGAAGGACGCGATGCTCGCCGCCACGCGATCCGGCGTCATGCCGGCCAATTGGCTGCGGGCGAGCGCAAGCCGCACGAGGTCGAGCTTCCGAACGATCTCGTAGGCGAGGCGCGCGTCGGTGCGCGCGTACAGCGCGAACGCCGGGAGGTCATTTTCGTAGTTATGGATGATCTCGCCGATGCGGTCGCGCACGTCGCCGGCGACGGCCTTGCCTTCGCCGAGCACCTCGCGCGCGACGGCGTCGAGCGAGTAGTCGTCCATGCGCACGAAGGCGCCGCGCAGGAGATCGATGCCGTCGAGCACCAAGCGTCCCGGGATCGTCGCTTGGCCGCTGCCGAAATAACCTTCGGCCTTGCGCAGGCGCATCGGGCTCGAGTCGCGTCCCAGGCAAAACGGATGGTGCAGGCGCGCGGCGAGGCGCTGGAGCACGCTCAAATCGAAATCGACGATGTTCCACCCCGTGAGCACATCGGGGTCGAGCGTCTTGACGCGCTCGCAGAACGCGTCGAAGGCGGCGAGCTCGTCCGCGCACCGCGTCGCGTTCTCGGGCATCGGGCGATTGCTCGGATCGACGATCAACACTTCATCGACGCCGAGTCCATACAGCGAAATCGCGAGCAGCCGCTCGCCCTTGGCGTCGGTTTCGATGTCGAAGGACAGCACGCGCGGTTCGATTTGAACGGCGGCGGGGCGGAGCACGGGGTTGTCGAACACCCAGGTGACGCCGGTGCCGGGCGTCGCTTCGCCCTCGATCTCGCACCCGCCCTTGATGCCGCGTTCGATCAAATAGCGGATGGCGAAGCGCACGTCGGCCTCGAAGGTGTCGATGCCGGCCGCCTGCAGCCGATCTCGCAGAGCGGGTACGTCGGGAGGAGTCGCCACCTCCAGCCGGCAAACCGGCGCGCCGTCGAAGGCACGCTTGTCGATGGATTGCGGTTCCGGCGCGCCCAGCGCACGGGCGCGCCCGGCGTCGGCGGCGCGGATATAGAAATGCGGGCGCTGACGGTTATCGCGCACGAGGAACGTGCCGCCGTCCTCCAGCCGACCATATATATGAACGACGGGAACGCGCCGGCCGTCCGGCTCGGAAACGACGCGATAACTCGCCTGAAGAATAAAACCGCGGGCGTTCATCACGGCGGTCATTTTGCGCCAATCGGGCGATGGCCGCGAGCGCCGGTTTCGTTTCGGCGTTCATTGAAACAGCAAGCAGCGCCAGGACCAGAGTGGGCTATGGCGCACGTTTTTAATCGCCGACCGGTTTGACGCAGGTCAACAACGCCGTCTTCCCGAGCCTTAATATCCATACGTATCCAAACGGTCGTCGGAGCTGACAAAAATACCAAGAGCACAGAGAGAGTGCCGTGCGAGCCGAAAAAGTCCACGGAAGGACGCTTACCATCCTGCGAGCGGCGTTCGCACGTTCTCGCGGAGCGGCTCGCCGAGGCGGCGGTTACGATCGGAGCGACTGAACCATGACCCCAGTCGACGTCTCCAAACCGAGCGAGACGGCGCCGCATGAACGCGCCGTGAACGGCGCCGCTTATGCCAAACGTTATCGCGAGGTTTTGCTCGCGATCGGGGCGGCAGAGACGGGGCTGGCGAGCGCAGAGGCCGCGCGACGATTAGCGCGCTACGGCCCTAACCGGATAACGGTCCGTCGCGGGCGTTCGCCGCTACAGCGCTTTCTGTCTCAGTTTCACAATGTCTTGATCTACGTTCTGCTCGCCGCCGCGCTCGTGACCGCGGCTCTTGGGCAATGGGTGGACACCGGCGTGATCGTCGGCGTCGTCGTGATCAACGCCATCGTCGGCTTCATTCAGGAAGGCAAGGCGGAGCAGGCGCTCGCGGCGATCCGGCGTATGCTCTCGCTCAAAGCGACCGTTCTGCGCGATGGTCGGCAGGCCGCCGTCGCCGCGGAAGAGGTCGTGCCGGGCGACATCGTCCTGCTTGCCTCCGGCGATCGCGTGCCGGCGGACTTACGCCTTATTAAGGTCAAAAACCTGCGCATCGACGAGGCGTCGCTTACGGGCGAATCGCTGCCGGTCGAGAAGCATACCGAGCCGGTGACGGCGGATGCCGCGCTTGCCGATCGCGCGTGCATGGCCTACTCGGGAACCCTCGTAACTTACGGCCAGGGCCGTGGCGTTGCAGTCGCGACCGGTGATGCCACCGAGCTCGGACGAATCTCCGAGATGCTTGCCGAGGTGCAGCGCCTGGAGACGCCGCTGACGCGCAAGCTAGCGGTCTTCGGCCGCTGGTTGAGCGTGATCATTCTGACGATTGCGGCGATCACTTTTGCGTTCGGCACGTACCTGCGCGGCTACGCCCCGGTCGAGATGTTCATGGCCGCTGTAGGGCTCGCGGTCGCCGCGATTCCCGAGGGGCTGCCCGCGATCATCACCATCACGCTCGCGATCGGCGTGCAGCGCATGGCCGGACGTAACGCGATCGTGCGCGTGCTGCCGGCGGTCGAGGCGCTCGGAGCCGTCACCGTCATCTGCTCCGACAAGACCGGCACGCTCACGCGCAACGAGATGACGGTGCAGACGGTCGTCACCGCCGATATCGAGTACGAAGTGAGCGGCGTGGGCTATGCACCGCACGGCGAGTTTTTGCGCGAGGGCGCACCGGTGGAGGTCGCGGCGCATCCGACGCTGCAGGAGTTGCTGCGCGCGGGGCTACTCTGCAATGACGCGACGCTGCGCACCGGCGAGGAGCGCTGGAGCGTCGACGGCGATCCGACCGAAGGGGCGCTCGTGGTGGCAGCGGCCAAGGCCGATCTCGACCAAGCGCTCGAGAACGAAATGCGCCCGCGCACCGATGTCATTCCTTTCGAGTCCGAGCACCGCTTCATGGCGACGCTGCATCACGATCATACGGGGCACGGCTTCATCTATCTCAAGGGTGCGCCGGAGCCCGTGCTGGAGATGTGTGCTCACGAGCGGATAGCAGGTGATGATCGGCCGATCCGACGCGCGGTCTGGCAGGCGCGCATCGAGACCATGGCGACGCGCGGTCAACGTGTGCTCGCGTGCGCCTTCAAGGCGGCGGATATCGATCAGCGGGAGATCACCTTCGACGATGTCGCGAACGGACTCACACTGCTCGGCCTCTTCGGTATGGTGGACCCGCCGCGCGAGGAGGCGATTCGCGCCGTGGCCGAGTGTCACGGCGCCGGCATTCGCGTGAAGATGATTACCGGCGATCACGCCGTGACCGCGGCCGCCGTGGGGGCTCGGCTCGGCATCGGTGACGGGAAAACCGTCGTCGTCGGCGCGACCATTGCGCAAATGGACGCGACGCGACTGCGCGAGACCGCGGCGCGCGTTGACGTGTACGCGCGCGTGAGTCCCGAGCACAAGCTGCGTCTGGTGCAGGCGCTGCAGGCCGACGGCGAGATCGTGGCGATGACAGGTGACGGCGTAAACGATGCGCCGGCGCTGAAGTGCGCCGACATCGGTGTCGCCATGGGCGTGACCGGTACCGACGTGGCGAAGGAGGCCGCCGAGATCGTGCTCGCCGACGACAATTTCGCGTCCATTGTCAACGCCGTGGAGGAAGGCCGCGCGATCTACGACAACCTGCGCAAAACGCTGCTCTTCATCATGCCGACCAACGGCGCCGAGGCGTTCAGCATCATCGCTGCCATCGTCTTCGGATTGGTGCTGCCGGTCCTGCCGGTCCAGATTCTGTGGGTAAACATGGTGACCGCGGTGACACTTGCGCTTGCGCTTTCCTTCGAGCCGATCGAGCCCGATATCATGCGCCGCCCGCCGCGCGACCCGCGCACGCCGATATTCTCCGTCTACTTCATGTGGCGTACCTTGCTTGTTACTGTCGTCGCCGTGGCCGGTACGCTCGGAATGTTTCACTGGGAGCAGTTACGCGGCGAAAGCCTCGCCACCGCGCGCACCGCTGCAGTCAATACGCTCGTGATGTTCGAAGTGGTGTACCTGCTCAACACCCGTTTCCTGCTGGCAACCGTATGGCCATGGCGTGCGTTCGCCGGCAATCCGTGGGCGCCCGTCAGCATCGCGCTCGTGTTGGTGCTACAGGCGCTCTATACCTATACGCCCTTCATGCACACGCTGTTCCACAGCACCGCGCTTGGCCCGGACGCGTGGATTCGGATCGTGCTGATCGCGCTGTTACTTTACGTGACCGTGGAGCTGGAGAAGGCAATCGTACGCGCGCTCGGGCTACGGATAACCTAGCAAACTACGTCTTTCCATCGTCGCGCATGCCGGACACGCCGGTTCGCCTCGGCACGTGGGTAACGGCGACGATTACTTTTGCGGCGGTTCGTTCAGCACCAGCCAGTAAAGGCCGAGCTGGCGCACGGCGCCGA